>JBPBPZ010000312.1:0-12545 GCA_050954525.1 Janthinobacterium lividum | reverse complement strand
TCGCGCGTGCCTTCCTCGCCAAAGATGCCGTGCGTGGGGAACAGTGCATGCAGACGGTCGCCGATCAGCTTCTCACTGGCCCGGTCCGCCTCGGTGACGATGTCCACATCGCCCTTGAACTCGGCGGTGACACCTTTTTCATAGAAGCGGCGAAGCAGCGCGCCCGCCTCGCGCGCCACACCAGAAGCTGGGGTGGCAAAAGAAAACACACTTGGATCGAAGACGCTCATGCTGCACAAAGCATACGCGCGCCTTCGGACGTCCATCCTGACCATCTGCGCCTGAAGACGCCGACGGAATGTTCAAAGAGGAGTCGCAGGGTCGCTCGGTGCTGTAGAAAGGAAGCTGCCAGCGGGGACACAAACCACGATGAAACAGACGCCAAACGACTTTACAGACGTAGCGGCAGAGGCATGCTCAACTACAGAGATCCTGCCTCCGCATGCCCTCTTGAACCGGCGCGAGATGCTTGGCCTGGCGGGCATGGCAAGCCTGGCAGCTGTAACCGGTGCCGCAGCTGACGCAATGGCGCAACCAGCGCAACCTCGGCCCAGGATCGCCTGCCTGGTCAGCTTCTGGGGTCTCCCCACCTCTCACGCAGACTGGATCATCAACAAGCTGCTGGACGGTTACTGGTGGCACGGTGCTCACACGCCGTCGCGCGTGGAGGTGGTCTCCGTGTACATCCACCAACTCGAGACCAGCCTGCTGGGCCAGAAGGTGTGCAAAGCAAAGAACATTCCCATCTACAAGACCGTGGGCGAAGCCGTGACACTGGGCGGCAAAGATCTGGCTGTGGATGGTGTTGTGATTGTGGCCGAACACGGCAACTATCCAACTGACCTGAAGGGCCACTGGCTGCTGCCGCGCTGGTGGATTTATCAGCAGGTGGTGCGCGTTTTTGAAGCGAGCCAGCGATCGGTGCCCGTCTTCAACGATAAGCACCTGTCCTATAGCTGGGACGACGCAAAATGGATGTTTGATAAATCCCGCGAGCTGAACTTCCCTCTTACCGGCGGATCGTCCATCCCCACTTACTTCCGCAAGCCCGAGATAGAACTCGCTGCCGGTACACCCATTCGGAACTCCATCGTCGTGGGAGATGCCGCAGATGAGGGAGCCATCTCCCACTGCATTGACGTTCTGCAGGCCTTTGTCGATCGTCGCAGGGGCGGCGAGACCGGTGTGCGGTCCGTGCAGTCGATCCGCGGAACTAAAACATGGGCGTGGGTCGAACGCAATGCATGGGCCGGCAACCTGCTGGAGGCGGTGCGAAAGCAGTTCGATCTGCCGCCCGGACACTTTCAGCAGGGGCGGAGACCAGCGGTCTGCATTGTGGAATACAACGACGGCACCCGGGCAGCAGTTATCTCAGGTGCGGGCGTTGGTTGGACTTACGCTGCTGACGTCGAAGGTCAAAAGCAGCCCACCATTGTGTCCATGCTGGGCTGGCCCGGACCCGTCTCGCAGTACCACGCAGCCAACGCCCATGAGCACTGGATCACGGAGATGATGCTGACCCGAAAGGAGCCGTTCAACGCCGAGCGTCTGCTCCTGTCCACCGGGATCGTGAACAACTGCATGGAATCGAACTGGCAGAACGGCCAATACTCTGAGGTCGGTCGCCGCGTCGAAACGCCGTTCCTGAACATGACCTACCACTCGACACACGGTCCGCTGTTTGAATCGGGCCCAAGGCCGCCCAAAGTTCCCTACACGCGCGGCTTCGAATCGTAAGCTGCAGCTTCAGGCGGTCGCCTGCGAAAACACACGTCGCAGGTTGCCGCCCAGAAACTTGCGGATGCGCGTCTCGGTGTAGCCGCGGCGCAGCATGGCTTCCGTAATCATCGATAAGTCGCGCACATCGCGCATACCCCGCGCCAGCGTGGGTCCGCCGTCGAAGTCACTGCCCAGTGCGACCGCATCTTCGCCTACCAACTGGATGCCGCGGTCGACCACACCGACCCAATCGTCGATGTGCATCGCGACGTCGTCCGGCACCTGCGCACCGAGCATGGGAAACGTGGGTGCCACAAGTTCATCGATTTCGTAGATGGTTTTGCCCGCCGTGCGCTCGGGGATGCTGGTGGTGTCCCAGAACGTCTTTTTGCGGTGCGCGGTCAGCCATGTGTACTCGCGTGGAAAGGCAAACTCGCTGCCGATCTGGAAGCCGATCACACCACCGCGATCCACCAGCTTTCTCAGCAGGGCATCGGGCATGTTGCGCGGGATGTCATTGACCTGCCGAAGACCATGGTGGGTTGCGACCACGGGACGTTCGCTGGCGTCAATGACCTGCGCCATGGTGGTATCGGCGGCATGCGAAACATTGATGACCATGCCCAGCCGATTCATCTCGCGCACTACGTCACGCCCATGCGACGTAAGGCCACCCCACTGTGCCGTGGAGCAGCAGGCGTCCGCATAATGCTGGTTCCAGTTGTGCGCGGAGACCTGGGCTGAGCGCAGGCCCAACTGATGCAGGGAGCGAAGCACGTGGAGGTCGCCGTCCAGGTCGTAACTGCCCTCAATGTCGAGCACAGCAGCGATCTTCCCCTGGTCCTGAAGCTTTAGGAGGTCACTTCCGTTCAAGGCGAAGCCTAGTTTTGGATTCGCCCGGTGTACCTGATCCAGTGCGTGATCGATGCGTCGCAGGGCCTGCTTGGTTTCGTAGCGACCGGGGTAGTACTCCTCTGGAACGTACACGGAGAGAAAAAAGGCGTCGACTCCGCCCTCCTTCGCGCGTGGCAAATCCCACTGCCCGGTGTCAACGCGATCGGTGATGTTGCCACCGTGGTAAAACTCGCGGTCAAGCGCGTGTACGTGCCCGTCGAACACGTACGCGCTGCGGTGCAAAGCGGAAGCCTGCGTCGACACTGCGCTAAAAGCAGTGCCGGACAGCGTGGTGGCAGCAGCGGCAAGGGTGCCACGCAACAAGAATTCGCGGCGGTTCAACTGGTCACGGTGCATGGGCTCTCTTCAACAAACAATACGCGTCCTGCGTTCCCCTGAATGACAAACAAAGCGGAGTCGCAGCCAAGCCGCGACCCCTCATTGAGTAGTGCTAGAAGCTGAGCCGAGCAGCCACCTGCACCTGCCGCATGGCCTGGGCAGAGTTGATACTGCCATACGCGGTCGTACCCACAGTTACGTTCGGATTGTTGAACTGCGTGTGGTTCAGCACGTTGAATCCCTCGATGCGGAAGTTCAGGTTCGCTGCTTCCCAGCGTGGCACGGCAAAGTTCCGTTGCACGCTCAGGTTC
Source organism: Janthinobacterium lividum (assembly GCA_050954525.1). GTDB lineage: Bacteria > Acidobacteriota > Terriglobia > Terriglobales > Acidobacteriaceae > Terriglobus. The sequence continues at coordinate 9,282 of JBPBPZ010000312.1, read as the reverse complement.
AGGTTGTTTTGTCCTGGTCCGCGGATGGAATTTTTGTGCGTGTTGCCGTAGGTGAACTGCGGCTGCGCGGCAAAGCATTGCGTGTTGAACCATTGGCCGACGGTATGCGGAGCCCCTGCGTTGGGATCGCAAACCTGGTTGGGTCGGTTTGTAGCACCGGAGTTCGCGAGGTCAGCACTGGTGGCGGGCGTCAGCGGTGCTCCTGTCTGCCAAACGTAGATCGGCGACAACGCCCATCCGCCCAGGACAGAAGAAGCCAGCCGATTGTGGAGCAGGTTCTTGGGCGCGGTAAAGACACCGTTCAGCACATACCGGAATGGAATGTCGAAGTCGGCAGGTCCCCAGTTGCTGGCATGGTCGTAGGGGTTCTGCAGCGTATCGCCGTTGTTCGCGGCGTCGGATACATCCAGTGCCTGGCTCAGCAGGTTGAACGCCCGGCCATAGGTGATGGAATTGCGGAACTGCACACCCGCCGAGAAACGCTTCTCGACACGCGCCGAAACACCTTCGTACTCAGTTGCGTTCCAATCACCGATTTGGTTCACATTGGCCGACGCGGTCACCGCAAGCAATGGCCTGCGCGATGCGACCGACGAACTGTTCAGAACCACCGGCTGATTCAGGTTCGCCCGGCCCAGCATGTGAACACCATGGTTGCCAACATAGTTAACTTCCGTAAGCACCTGCCAGGGCAGCTGCTTCTGTACAGACAGGCTCCACTGCTGCACATAGCCGTACTGCATGTGTTCTACCCAGCTCGTAACGGTGCCGGTGTAGCTTTGCGCAAGCGTGAAGGTAGCCGGGTTCACCGGCGCGGGCCGTGGGATCGATTGCGATGCGCTTAACTGGAAGGCCGAACTGACGTTCAGCTGATCGCTTGTCTGGCTAATGGCGCCGTAGTTGTTGTAGGGCGGGTTCGTGGATAGGCGGCTGGTAATGCCCAGCCCCTGGTCCTGCGAATAGAACATGCCGAATGATCCACGAACCGTCATGTCTTTCACATTCGGAACGCGATAGGCGAAGCCAACGCGCGGTGCCAGGTTATTTGTATCTGCGTACACACCCGCGCGTGGCAAACGCGTATCAATGCCGGCCTTGATGTACTGAAGGTACAGCGGGCTGTCAGGATCGGTCACAAAGTTTGCCTGCCGGTTATCCACGTCATAGAAGGGCGTGAACAACTCGTACCGCACACCGTAGTTGATCGTAAGGTTCTGCGTGACGTTCCATTGGTCGTTGACGTAGCCGCCGTAGTACCAGCCGCGCTCCTGGCTGTGCAGAATGGTGCCCGTGTTCACCGTGTTGGCGTAGCCCAGCAACAGATCTGCAACGCTGTTGCCACTGGTGGTGCGCGCGCTCGGCAACTGTGTAAATGCACCCGAGAAACCAAGGCTCCCGCGTCCGCTGGAGGCGGCCTGGGTGTTTGGGCGAATCCACATCATTTCGCCGCCAGCCTTGGTCAGGTGCCTGCCGTGCGACCACGACACGTTATCAGCCCAGTCAAACACACCGGACGTTTTACTAATGGGCGAGTTACCCACAGCTACAGATCCAAGGGTGCTCTGGTTGCTCAGGCTGAACGTGGGCCAGCCTTCCGACAGGTTCGGGTCCAGCAGGCCAGGAATAAATTCCTGTCGTGGAAACGTGCCCAGGCCGTCGTAGGCAATGGTGGTCCAGGCGAAGCGAAGTTCGTTCAGCAGCGACGGTGTGATGATGCGTGTGTAGCCCGCGCCCAACCCCTTCGACGTGACGACCAGGTTGCCAGGATCCTGCGCGCCGGGCAGAGCAACGCCGGTGAACGTGTTGGTCTGCGTCTGGCCCCATCGGCCAAAGAAGCTGTCCTTGCTGCTCAAGGTGTAGTCGAGACGGCCAATGCCGTTTTTCGCGTCCACCTTGCTGGGGATGTAGGACGTGTAATAGTGCGTGAACGGATCGGTAGGGCTGGTGGAGTTGGGCAGCGGATAAAGGTTCGCCAGTTGCTGACCGATGCTGTTCAGACGTGTCGTCGGAATCCTGTTGCCGAGGAATGCCGCACGTGTGTAGTTGGTGCCCGACGGAGCGGTGGTCAGCGGGTCATAGATGGTGTATCTGGATTGTGAGAAGTCCCCTGCCCGCTCCAGCGCCGTTGGCACCGTGGCCTGGCTCAGGGCTGAGGACTTGGTATGACGGCCCTCATACGAGGCAAAGAAGAACAGTTTGTCCCGAATGATGTGGCCGCCAAAACTGCCGCCATACTGGTTCTGCACCAGTTGCTGCTTTGGCGAACCAGCAGGCGCAAAGAACGGACGGGCGTCCAGCACCTTGTTGCGGATGAAGTCGTAGGCCGAGCCATGCCACTGATTGGTGCCGCTTCTCGTGATCGCATTGACAATGGCGCCGGCACCCGCACCGAACTCGGCGGAGTAGTTGGACGTCTGTACCGTGAACTCCTGCAGGGCGTCGATGGGCGGCCGCACCATGTCACGTTGGCCGTTATCCAGGCCGCGCAAGTAATTCACATTGCGTGCGCCATCCAGCAGAAAAGCATTCTGCAAACCATCATTGCCATACGCCACAAACGAGTTGTCGCGGCCAGCATTTTGTGGCACCACGCCGGGGATGTAGCGCGCGGCATCCAGGTAGTTGCGCCCGTTCAGCGGGATCTCGGTAAGTTCCTTACTGCCAATCACCTGCTGGATGGTTTGCGATTTGTCTTCAATCAGCGGCGCCTGCTCCGTGACGGTCACAGAGTCACTTGCCGCACCGGCTGACAAGGCGGGCCGCAGCGTGACGGTCGCGCCAACTTCCACCTCAACCGCCTGCTGCTGAAACGTCTTGAAGCCAATGGCCGTGATGCTCACGTTGTAACGGCCCGGTGGCACCAGCGGAACTTCCGCGCCTCCATGGTCGTTCGTGGATAGCGTGCGAAGCTGCACATTGGTATCGGTACCGGTCACCACCACAGCCGCGTCCGGAATGGCGGCCCCACCCGCATCCGTAACCGTGATGCTGATAGCACCGGTAGAGTTCTGGGCGTGCAGCACGGTGGCTGAAAGGAACAGCGCGGGCATGGCTGCGCGCACGAGGATCTGCCTAAGAATCGGTTGCGTCATGGTGTGCGGCAAAGCGCCGCTTCCTCCTGAAAATGTTCAGTGATCGTGCAAATGGAACTCAGTAGCTATTTCCTGGTGCAACTGCCGGTGGAGCGTCAATGTCCAGCGGATCGCCAAGACGCCTTTGTTCCGCTTTCAACCTTGCGATCATCTCCGTCTTCACCGATGCGTACTGCGGATCGTCCACCAGGTCGTGCATTTCCCAGGGGTCGTTCTGCAGGTCGAAGAGTTGGTAACGCTTGATGGGCACATAAAAAATCAGCTTGTGCTGCCGGGTTCGTATCGAACGCTGCAGCACGTTCAGCCAGCCAAACATGGCGTCATGCAAAGGCGCGGTGGGTTGGCCCAGAGCCATCGCCTTCAGGCTGGGAAACTCCACGTGCGGCGGCACGGGGATGCCCGCCAGATCGCAGGTGGTGGCGTACATGCTGTGCTGGTACACCATCTCGTCGACGTGCGTTCCTGGCTTAATGCCTGGGCCTTTCATGATGAGGGGCATACGCATGGAGCACTCGTACTGATTCTGCTTGCCCATCAGGCCGTGCTCTCCGACCGCAAGACCATGGTCCGCCGTCAGGATCACGTACGTGTTGTTCGCCTTTCCGCTCGCCTCCAGCGCGTCCAGAACGCGGCCAATCTGCGCGTCCATGTGCGTGATGATGGCATAGTACTCCTTGCGGTGCGTCTGCACATCGGGCTTGGTACGCGGAAAAGGCGCAAGCTGCTCGTCGCGGGTGTGGAAGTCGCCCTGGTCGAAGGGGTGCTGCGGCAGGTAATTGGGCGGCAACGCAATCTTCTCTGCCGGATACATGTCCTGGTATGCCTCTGGTGCCTGGCGTGGATCGTGGGGCGCGTTGAAGGCGACGTACATAAAGAACGGTTTCGGCTGCGCACCTCGCTGCCCATCCAGGAAGCTAATGGCCGAGTCCGCATACACCTCGGACGAATGCTTTGTTTGCCCCGCAGGCCCGTTCAGCCACAGGTGTTCGTCCAGCCAGTGGCCCTTTAGTGAGCGGTCCGTTGGACTCCACAGGTTGCCGGGCGCGGGACGGTCGTACATGTTGTGCGCAGGATCATTCGGGTCATGTGTGGAGTCCAGGTAACCCGGCCCGGTGGTCTTCAGGTCCGTGAACGACCGCTGCAGCGAAACCGCATCCAGGTGCCACTTGCCCGTCTGAAAGGTGCGATAGCCAGCGTTACGCAGTGTTTGTCCCCACATCGGCACCATACCGGACTGGTTGTCTACCAAAGCCCTCTGCGCCTTGAAGGGTGAAAGGCCTGTGTTCAGCATGGTTCGACTGGCCACGCAGACTGCACCGCTCCACGATCCGGCATGGAAGCAGTGCGAGAAATGCACCCCGCCATGCACCAGGCGGTCAATGTTGGGCGTGTGTACTTCGGGGTTGTTAACGGAATGGATGGTGCGGTACATCAGGTCGTCCGCAATGAAAAACAGGAAGTTGGGCTGGGCGTTCGCGCGCGCACTGGCTTGTGCGCTGATGGCGGGTGCGGTGGCACTTAAGGCGGCTGCGGAGGAAAGTCCTACAAATTGTCGACGGTTCATAGTCCTCGAATTTGGGTATGTGGGTCTCTGCCGGAAAGCGCAGGAGGGAGATGGATAGGAGTAACCATGACATGGGGGTGATTGCATAGTCATGCATTGCCACGCAAGACTAAGTGCTTACTTCCGTCTTACAGCAATCAGCGACAACAAGAACAAGCACGGGAGCAGCGGTTCTGCTCAACCGTGGCATTTGGGGAGAAGCTCCGCCGATGTAGCTGATGAAGAGAGGGTGATAGAAGCATGGCCATCAAGTACACGGAACATTGGGCAACGGATCGCCCGATGATGGCTGGTACTAGATCTGCTGTACCAAGCCGCCGCGCTTTCATCCCTCTTCGCGTCATATTAGCCCATCTATTTCCTTGGGAGGGTGGAACGTACCGATTCGCAAGCCCTGCGCGGCTGCAAAAATCGGTCTAGCGCGCGTCGGCGTAGTAGCCCGTGCGGCTGCGCAGGGACAACGCGGCTGCTTTCGCCGGATCCTTCAGCGATACGTCGATACGCCGGAAGCTGTTATCTGCGCCACGTTTCGGAGCGTAGTAGCCCAGCAGGTACTGCGTGCGCAGATCGTCAGAAAGGTGCGCAAAAGCGGACTTCAGATCCTCACGTTCGGTCACGTAGAAGTACTTGCCACCGGTATCCTCCGCCATCTGGATCAAGGCGTGTTCGCCGCCCGTGTTGCGACCCGCGTCAGCCAATATAGGCACGATGATGATGGGGTAGATGGCCGCGCCCGCTCGCTGCGCTTCGGCGATAGCCTTGGTGTAGCCGATCTCGCGTTTCGTGGTGTTGTCGCCGCCGTCAGTCACTAACACCAGAACACGGCGGCGGGTTGCGTCTGCCTTGCTCTCCGTCAGCCGCTCGCTGGCCACGTACACGGCGTCGTACAAAGCGGTGTCGTCTCCCTTGGTCAGGCGCTTGATGCCATCGTCGATGCGGCGGGGATCGTTCGTATAAGGCACGATCTCATCTGCCTGGTACGAGAAGGCAATCAGGTCCATCTCGTCCTCGGGCCGCAGGATCTGTTCGGCAAACCGCTTGGCAGCTTCGCGCTCGGTCTTGAATTGCGAGAACACCGATCCCGACGTGTCCACCGCCATCACGATGGAAAGCGGCGTACTCGCCTCCCGTTCAAAGATAGCGATCTTCCGTTCGCGGCCGTCTTCACGAACGGTAAAGTCATCCTGCGAAAGTCCGGACACGGCAACCCCATGCGCATCCACAACGTTCACCGGCACGTTCACCAGCCGCGTATCCACGCGAAGGATGGGGGCGGAGTTTTGCGACTCCAGCGGCGTAGGCTGCTGCTGCGCTGCCTGAGTGTTGGGCGCTGCGGCAGGTACCTGCAAGTGCGCGGCACCCGCCTGCGTGCACAGCAGCAAGGCCACGACCGCAGAGGTTACCGATGCATTCAACAGGTGAGGCTCCCGTGCCTGATGAGGCACTTACGTGCTGCTTTGACTCTGACGGGAGTCTACTCGTAAGCGTCTACGGAGCTATGAAGAAGCCTCTGGAGCCGGAACGATGTCCGCAGGGAAAGGCTCGCCGGGCGCCCACACAGCACCATCCACAAACACTTCTTTCTTCCAGATCGGTACCTGCTTTTTCAGCGTGTCGATCAACCATCTGCAGGCGTCGAAGGTGACGCCACGGTGAGCTGACGCAACCGCAATCAGGATGCTGGTCTCGCCAACTTCAAGCCGTCCCAGGCGGTGCACCATCGCAATGTCGCGCACACGGAAGCGCTCCATCGCCTCGGCTGCCAGCGCACGCATCTGGTCCAGCGCCATGCTCTCGTAGGCCGTGTAATCCAGATACAGCGTCTGCCGGCCCTTGGTGTTGTTGCGAACAATGCCGTCGAACACGGTGACGGCACCATCCTCGCCTGCCTTGATTCCGTCCGTAATCGCTTGTGTGTCGATGCGTTCCCACACAAGCTCGACACGCGGAGCTTGACTCTCTCCTGCGCCTCCACTTACCGGAGGAAGCAGCGCAACCTCGTCGCCATCGACCAGTTCGACCTGTGCAGTTGCGTACTGCTGATTGACTGCAACGGCGATCGAATCCCACGCCCCGGCCAGCTCAGGAGCGATTACCCGGTAATACTGCAGCAGATCAGCGACAGTATGCCCCGGAAAGTGTTCCAGCTGCTCCTCGTTTCCGAAGCGGTCCTGCAGCAGGCTAAAAAAAAGAACATGAAGGCGCACGAATTGCTTATGCCTTCCTGGTCTTGGAAGCTGACTTTGCTGCGGAAGGCTTCTTCGCAGCGGCCTTCTTGGATGCCGGCTTCGCGCGTGGAGCATCACCCATGGCGCGGTGGTACTGCTCCAACAGGCGGTGCCCGGTCTGGGCCAGTTTGTGCGCGGCAGCATCGTTCCCGGGCACCTTTTCGCCCCATGCATGCGCACTCAGTGCCAAACGTGTCGGCTGACCTTTGTCGTCCTTCATCGGTCCTCGTGGATGGGTAAAGGTTCGAACCAGAAATGATCCTTTACGCTTCATTTTCTCGGGTGTATCTGCCGCGCCGGTCACACCGGCTTTCAGGTGAGATCCGTCCCGAGCGGCGAAGAACTCTCTGCCCTTTGCGGTCAGGCCGCCTTCAGGGTTTCTGCCCGCTTTGGGCATGCTCTTGGGTTTGGCTTCTTTCTTCGCTACTGCCGTCTTTGATAGTTCTGCCTGCTTCCGTGCCATCGACCGCCTCCACTCACCTAAGAGTCTTGATCGCCTCCAGCGGTTACTTGCAGGTGTGCCAGCAAGGCGGGGGACGGGTCGGAGAACCAGCCATCTGGACAGCCACGCCGAATCACGACATAAGATCCCTGCCTGATAGACAGCGGCATCCCACTAATGCGCTTCCCGTGACTATCCCCGACTAATTGGCACTCCAGGTACTACGAAAGGCACTCTTTCTATGTTCACGCGCTCTGAGAAGCTTCTGATTCCTCTTGAAAAGCCGGCAAGCCCCGATCCAAACGGCGCCGCCGCAATCCAGGAACTACTTGGCGGCAAATTTGGCGAGATGTCCACGCTTAATAACTACCTGCACCAGTCGTTCGGATTCAAGGAAAAGAAGAAGCTCAAGCCCTTTTACGACCTGATCGCAAGCATCACCGCGGAAGAGCTGGGCCACGTTGAGCTGATTTCAACAGCGATCAATCTGATGCTGGAAGGCTCCGTGAAGGAGGGCGATCCTGTCTCCGGTCCTCTGCAGGATGCGGCAAATCTGCGCAACACCCACCACACCATTGTGGGCGGCGGCGGTCACCAGGTAATGGATTCCATGGGCCATTTCTGGAGCGGCGAGCACGTCTTCTCCAGCGGCAACCTGGTTTCCGATCTGCTTCACAACTTCTTTCTGGAAACCGGCGCGCGCATGCACAAGCATCGCTGCTACCAGATGACGACCAACCCGGCAGCGCGCAGGGTTATCGGCTACCTAATGGTTCGTGGCGGCGTTCATCAGGCTGCTTACGCCATGGCCCTGCGCAAGATCACTGGCGTAGAAGTCACCAAAATGCTGCCAACACCGAACATTGATGACTCCAAAATCCCGGAAGCGCGCGTTTGGCAGCAGATTGGCAGCCACCGCAAGCTGTACACCTTCTCTGATACGGGCGATTACGGTGACGTCGCAGGCGTTTGGTCTGGCAATGCAGACTGGGCTGATAACGAGCCACTCGAAGTCATCACCGGCACGCCAGAGTACGCAGCAGAAGGCCCCGTCATTGGCGAGTGCCCGACCCTGTTCTCTCCGGATTACGCGACAGAAGAGATCTACGAGATCGCCGCACAGCTGATGGCAAAGGGCGGAATCTCGCCGCTGCAGCCCGGCGATGGCAAGCACTCGCGGTACCAGGGCAGTGTCGCAGATACAGTTGGAGCGAAGGCGCAGCCGGATCGCACCAACCAGACCCCGGCCGATCACGCGAAGAAGCCTTCGAAGAAGTCGTCGAAATAACGAAACGCAACAAGAAGGGCGGCTCCTAGGAGCCGCCCTTCTCTATTTGCTACAGAAGCTCAGTGCTTACGCAGCCTGAACGTTCTCTGCCTGCCAGCCCTTGGGTCCCTTGACTACATTGAAGGTCACGTTCTGACCTTCCTGTAGCGAACGGAAGCCGTTGCTCTGGATGGCGGTGTGGTGGACGAATACGTCCTCGCCATTTGCGCGGCTAAGAAAACCAAAACCCTTTGCGTCGTTGAACCACTTAACTGTTCCCTGTTCCATTTTTGTATCCTTGTCGCCCATATCTGGGCTGATGTACCGCCGAACGCGTTTGGTAGTTTTTGCGAGTACAGGCGGACCAAGCAATACAAACCAGATCGGATTCTACGATCACTTACGAATGTATCCGCATCCCGCACATTTTGCAAATCGGTAATCAGGATTTGGGTACCTGCTGCTGCTCAACAGCAATGGTGACGTTCTCATGCTTGATATCAAGCCGCAGCCGGTTGAATAAGCTCATGTACACGTTAGCGATGAAAACCAGCGCAAACTCGGCCATCACGTAGCCGCGCCAGCCCTCATAGAGCAGCTGAAAGCGGGAGAAAAACAGCACCAGCGCCGTGACGTAGTGGCTGAAGCAGTACTCGCAGGTAAACAGGTAGAAGAACTTGCGCATGGGC
>JBPBPZ010000289.1:0-12647 GCA_050954525.1 Janthinobacterium lividum | reverse complement strand
GCAAACCGGTGGGTTTTCTTCTTCAGGACGACTTTCTGTAAGGGATCTTTCATGTCACTCCGCATCAACGACATTGCACCTGACTTTTCCGCTGAAACCACGCAGGGTCCCATTCAGTTTCACGACTGGATCGGCGACAGCTGGGTTGTGCTGTTTTCGCACCCGAAGGACTTCACGCCGGTCTGCACCACGGAACTGGGTGCGGTAGCGACGCTGGAACAGCAGTTTGCGCAGCGTGGCGTGAAGGTGCTGGGCCTTTCGGTCGACAAGGTGGCCGATCACGGCAGGTGGGCACAGGACATCAAGGACGTCAGCGGCGCCGAAGTGAACTTCCCCGTCATCGGCGACCCGGAACTGAAGATCGCCAAGCTGTACGACATGCTGCCAGGCGACGCGGGTGATAGCTGCGAGGGCCGCACCCCGGCCAACAATGCGCCCGTACGCACCGTCTTCGTCGTTGGTCCCGACAAGAGGATCAAGCTGACGTTGGCGTACCCCATGACGACAGGCCGCAACTTCGACGAGATCCTGCGCGTGATCGACTCCATGTTGCTGACGGCCAAGCATCCGGTGGCCACGCCAGCCAACTGGAAGCCGGGCGATGACGTCATCATTACAGGCGCGGTGTCGAACGAGGATGCAGAGAAGCGCTTCCCCGGTTACACCACGGTGAAGCCGTACCTGCGCACAACGTCGCAGCCAAGCTAGATTTCAGAAACCTTCCCGCAACACAGGGGAAACATGAGCACCGGTGGCGAAGTGGCTAACGCGCTGGTCTGCAAAACCAGTATTCGTGGGTTCGATCCCCACCCGGTGCTCCAAATTTTGCCATTTCTCGTCATTTCCGATTGTTGCTGTAGGGGATATCGTAGGGAAAGAATGTGTGCGTCACTGGCGCAAATCTGGTAACGCTGCGCGCTGCGTTTCTCATGGTCGCTTTAGCCCTCGCGCGGTCGATCAGGCTCCCAGAATCAACATGCAGGGTTCACATTGATGCCATGTCTCTACTCCACTTAGCCCAACTGAGACTCTGCCGAAGATAGTTGTGGTCAGACCTCCGTTGGCGCGGCAGCATTTCGCCGCACGCTCTGCAAGTGGAAAAACAGCATTTCCGTCGCCTGCTCGTCAAATAAGCCCTCAACGCCATGTGGATGGATGTCTGTAAAGGGTGAACTGTACAGTTTCGCCAAATCAATCCACCCCAGCGCCTCCAAGTGGTTCACAACAAGGTTCGTGAATTCAATCTGAGTTGCAGTCAGAGTCTTTCCGTTCAGGAACTGCGAAAGAGCCCCCTTAGCAGCCTGCCGGTCCAACCCGACGAGTGAGCGAACAAGGAGCCCCAAGCCGTCGCTGGCGTTCTTGGCGGACTCAATCTCCTCGTGGCTCAGACCTTCTGCAACAAAGATTGCCTCTAGTGCGGCCAGATCGTCGCTGCTGATGGCTTCATTGAACTTTAGCTTGTGGATCACTGGGGTGTCCGCGTATTTGCGCAGGAAGGCGAGAGCCTTCTCCTGCACGCGTTCCGGATTCACTCCGACAGATGTTCCCGGCAGATCGATCAGCAGACCGTCAGAGATCTCATCGACGAAGTCCGTGATCACTGTACTCCGCTTCCGCCGTTCGATGAACTGGACGAGGTCTCTGAGCGTCTTACGCACCGTTTCCAGGTCGGCAAGGTCGACATCCTCCCAGAACATCTCCGACTGGATCTCCTGTATCAAGGAGAGCTTCGCCGCCACCATGGGGATTGAAGTCTGCGCCTCCAGCAGTCGTGCGATCTCGCGCACGTTCCCTTTAAGCTTGTGAAAGCCCGGTTCACCGCGCAGCAGCGTCAGCTCCATACGCAGCATCAGCAGGTCTAACTGCTTCGCCTCGGGCGAACCACTCGGGACTGCAGATGGCAAGCCAGCTACTTCGGTTTTCAGCGCTGCCTGATCTTCCGGCCCGAGATCTCCCCAGGCTTCCTCCTTCGCGAAACGTTCCACGGTCCCGCGCTTCGGGCGGACGATGAAGTTCTCAAGATTCATACCGAGGACTTCCGTACGCAGCAGGTCTGCTACTTCCTTGCGGATCGCAACGTCTTCAGAGTTCCTAAATTCCTTGTCAGTCCTGGCGACCACCGCATCGATTGCAGCGATCAGGTCCACCCGGTTCGCGAACAGCTTCTTAGTCAGAGACTCGCCAAACGATCCGTCCGCGGTCTCGAGGTTCTGGCTGAAGAACTCCAGGTTCTGGCAGAAGTCAAAGATCCAAAAAAACTTCTTATCCTGTCCCAGTCCGAACAGCTCCGGCCTTAACCGAGTTCCCCGCCCTACCATCTGCCAGAACTTCGTCTTCGACCGCACTAGCTTGAAGAAGACTAGATTGACGATCTCAGGTACATCGATCCCCGTGTCCAGCATGTCTACCGAAACAGCAATATGTGGCGTCTTCTCCGGCTGCGAGAAGCCATCAATGAGGCTCTGCGCGTGAGTGACGGTGAAGTCGATCACGCGGGCGAAGTGCCCGGCGTACTGCGGATAGTTCTCGTCAAACTGCTTCACGATGAACTCAGCGTGCGCATGGTTCTTCGCAAAAATGATGGTCTTGCCCAGCCGATCACCGTTCAGGACTGTCTGCCCGCGCTCCATCAGGTGCTTCAACACCTTGTCTACGGTGTCCTTGTTGAACAGCCAGGTGTTGATCGCCGCGGCATCCACGCTGGCGGGGGCGTCTTCCTCTTCCTCGTCGCTCCACTCCGTCGCGTCCCACTGGTCCTTTTCCGCGTCTGAGAGGTCGTTGTACTGGATGCCCTCGCGTTGGAACTTCAGCGGCACGGAAACAGCACGTGGCGGTATCAGGAACTTGTCCTTGATCGCGTCTTCCAGCGAGTACTCATCCGTTGGCACGCCATTCTCAAGCGCGAACAGACGGTAGGTGTTGCGGTCGACTTCGTCCTTCGGCGTCGCGGTCAGACCCACAAGGAAGGAATCGAAATAGTCGAAGATCGCGCCGTACTTCTGATAGATCGAGCGGTGCGCCTCGTCCACGACGATCAGGTCAAAGTGTCCCGGACCGAAGCGCCGCGTGCCATCATCGCGCTTTTCGTCGATCAGCCGCATCATCGTGGGATAGGTGGAGATGTACACGCGACCGCTCTCGCTCTTCTCGCTGACGAGGTTCACGGGCGACGAAGCCGGCAGATGCGTCTTGAACACGTTCGCCGCCTGCTTCACCAGCGCGACACGGTCTGCCAGGAACAGCACGCGCTTCACCCATCCGGCCTTCATCAGCAGGTCGCAGAGCGCGATGACGGTGCGCGTCTTGCCGGAACCGGTCGCCATCACGAGCAGTGCCTTGCGCTGGCGATCTTTCTCAAAGCGCTCGGCTACTTTGCGGATGGCACGCGTCTGGTAGTAGCGTTCGACAATGCCGCCATCGATGGCCTGATCCGCCAGCGGCTTTCGCGATCCGCGCCGCTGCTGCAGCAGTTCCAATTCATCGTGCGTGTAGAAGCCGCTTACCGCACGCGGCGCGTACTGCACGTCATCCCACATCCAGTGCTCGTAGCCATTGGTGTAAAAAATCACCGGTCGCTGGCCGAACTTGCTCTCCAGGCAATCGGCATACAGTTTGGCCTGCTGCTGCCCTGCGTGTGGACTCTTGCGGGTACGCTTGGCCTCCACCAGCGCCAACGGCCTGCCGTTTTTGCCCCACAGTACGTAATCGACAAAGCCCTTACCAGAGTCCGTAGGCATGCCCGCCACTTCGTACTCGGTATCCTGCGGCTGATCCAGGTTCCAGCCTGCCTCATGCAGCAGCAGGTCGATCCACTTATCCCGTGTCTCCGCTTCGTTGTAGTCATGCGTGTCGGGAACGGACTCGTTACGCTTTCGCGCCTCTGCCACTTCGGCGCGCAGACGCTGCAGTTCGGCATCCATCGCGGCCTGTCCGCTGATCAGCTCTGCAAGCTGCGCGTCCTTGCTGCTCAGCGACTGCTCCAGCTCCAACAGCTTCGCCTTTGTTGCCGGAGGAATGGGCGAGGTGCGTGGCAGCAGCATCGGTAAAAACGTCAACGTGTCCGCGGGCCTGGTGCCGCTCGCGTAGGTGCGAGCCATCCAGAAGGTGATGTGAAACAGCTCACGGATGACGGACAGCGCTTGATCATCCGTCAGCGGACGCCGGTCCGCATGCGCCGCGCGGTTGCCGTACTGCACCACGATCTGCGCCTTGGTCTGGATGCCCTGGCCGGCCACCTGGGCAAACGTCGCCTCATGCACCAACGCACTCAGGCTCTGCTGGTACGGCGCCTGCAACCGGCTGTCGCGGGGGTAGAGCCACTGCATCGCCAGCTCCAGCGTGCGCCGCGCATGAATGCACGCTGTTCCCGGATCAGGAAACACAAACGACTCAGCCTTCGCCGCAGAGGCGTAAATTTCCGGCCACTCAGATTGAAGAAAGCCGAAGTTAGAGGACATGCTTAGAGTTCACCTCTGAACGCTCGCTGTTGCAACGCGTTGCTCATTTTACTCATTGCTTGGAGGGAATCCACCTGGTGCTGTCTCCAACCCTGCCAAGAGGCGAGACGTTCTCCAAACGCCTCTTGCTTGTCCATCGGAGGGATAGTGATCGGTATCTTATTTAATTGTTCCTGATTGAGCTTAGGTTGTGCTGAGCCGGTTATGTACTCGTCCAAATCAATGAGAGAGAAGAACACCTCTAAGTAATCGAGTCGCGCGACGCCATTGAAGCCAACAACGTGGGCGTGATTGTTGACCCAGTAACGGCCTTTAGCCATGAATGCAATCGGCGTCGAGCGTGCCAGCAAATTTGCTCCATCTTCGCCGATGAGTAACCTTTCTCCTTCGAACAAATAACCATCCACCATATCGATGATGCCGGACGCGCCGTAGTAGGGAAAGCTACCTTTACGCTCAGCTCGATCTGAAGCTTTGACTGGCCTCCGACGGCCATCTTGATTCTCTGCACATCGTCCGAAGGGAAGAACGGTCCAACTCTTAGGATTTGACAGAGGATCTCCGAACATTTCGAGGAAGAGAGACTGAGGGAAGGTCTCGAGTTTGGCGAGAGCCTGGCGGCGCTTGGCCCGCAACGCCTCCGCCTGATCCAGCATCGCCGCAATCCTCCGCTGCTCTTGTACAGAGGGAACGTCGACTGCAATGGTGCGCAGGTTACCTATGGAGATGCTTGCTTGGTTCACGGCTTTGTTCACGAAGTTCGACAGTCGAGAACGGAAACCGCTGCTACGGATGAGCCATGGTGCATAGTTGAAATCAATCCGGCTCGGATCAGGGCGAAGGCAGAGAAGATTCATGCCGTGGACGAGTTCAGATGGCACGCCCCTGTAGATGGCGCACTTACCCACCAGCTCAGCGCTGTTGATGTGGCTGAACAGGATGTCCCCAGCCTGCAACAGCCAGTTACGTCCTTCTGCAAGCGTCAGTCCCGCGTAACCGACTTTAGCTTTGTTGACCACACCAGCAGAGATCGTTCGATCCTCGTGATGGGGAGGCCTTGACCATCTTTGTTCTGCTTGATGTTCATCCCGTTCCGTATCGAGAGAAACAGGTCGCCGAAGTCGTACCTCACTGCAGCATCCCTTCCAACTCCTTCAACCCAGCCTCAATCTCCCGCTCCAACTCCATCAACTCCGCAAGAATCTGCTTCGGCGGCACATGCGCCACATCCTCGTAGACCACCTGCTTGTACCGATTCAGGCTAAGGTCGTAGCCGTTCTCCGCGATCTCGCTCTTCGGTACGCAGAAGCTCTGCGCCGTGCGTGGCCGCTCGACCTCGGAACCGGCCCGCTCACGCCACCGCGCCAGCACATCCGGCAGGTTGTTCTTTGCGTGTTCTTCCACGGTCAACGCCTCCGCGGGAGCAACGCCGAGTTTCTCTACCGGCAGCAGCGGCTGGCGCTTGTCGTCGAGCGACCAGCCGTCTGCCGCCATGTCGTAGAACCACACGGTGTCCGTACCGCCGGAGTTCGTTTTGGTAAAGAGCAGGATGGCAGTGGACACACCCGCGTAGGGACGGAATGCTCCGCTGGGCAGCGACACCACTGCATCCAGCTTCTGCTCTTCCACGAGCATCCGTCGCAGTTCCTTGTGCGCCTTGCTGGAGCCGAACAGCACACCATCCGGCACGATGACCGCCGCGCGACCACCCGGCTTCAGCAGGCGCAGGAAGAGTGCGAGGAACAACAGCTCCGTCTTCTTCGTCTTCACGACGCGCTGCAGGTCCTTCGCCACGTTCTCGGTATCAACGGCTCCCGCAAACGGCGGATTCGCCAGCACCAGCGAGTACTTCTCATCCTCGCCGGAATGGTCTTCCGCCAGCGAGTCGCGCCGCTGCACGTCCGGGTTCTCAACGCCGTGCAGCAGCATGTTCATGCTGCCGATGCGCAGCATGGCCCCATCGTTCTCAAAGCCGTGGAACAGGCCGTGGTGGTAATGCTCGTTCTGCTTGGGGTTGGCAAAGAGGCCAGCATGATGCTCACGCAGGTACTCACCGGTCACCACCAGGAAGCCGCACGTGCCAGCTGCGGGGTCGACCATCACATCGTCTGGCTTGGGTGCCGTCATCTCAACCATTAGGCGAATGATGTGCCGCGGCGTACGGAACTGGCCGTTGGTGCCGGAGGTTGCCAGCTTGCCCAGCATGTACTCGTACACATCGCCCTTGGTGTCGCGGTCGTCCATGGGCACGCTATCGATCAGGTCGACGGCGCGGGCGATCAGCGACTCCGGTATGGTGAAGCGGGCTTCCGTCATGTACTGCGCGTAGGTGGACTCCGCGCCCAGTGTCCGCAGGAACGGGAAGATGTGGTCCGCCATGCGAACGTACATCTCATGCGGCGAAGCATTCTTCAGCCGCGTCCAGCGGAACTCCTCATACGGCATGCCCTTGGGATCGTTGCCCTCGGGAAAGATGCGGCGCTCTCGATGGGCGTGCCCAAACGGTTCGCCTTCTTCTCCGCCAGCACCTGGATCTCATCCAGCCGCTTGAGGAAAAGCAGATAGGTGATCTGTTCAATGACGTCAACGGGGTTGGCGATACCACCCGACCAGAACGCATCCCAGATGCGGTCCACTTGATTGCGAATGTCGCCAGTCAGCATCCATCCACTATCTCACCGCCCGCGAGCGCGGGAAGGACGAGACTCAACGCCACGCAGTCAAGACAGTTTTACACTAGCGAAGCTCGCTGTATGTTCGTTCTAAGCAGAGGGTCGCGGGTTCGAGTCCTGCCTGGTTCACCATTCTGATCAAGCACTTACGGAATCCACGAGATTGACATTTTGAGGCCTGTAGCGAAATTGTAGCTGGGCGGAACCAACGACACCCGCCGAGGCATGTCAACCAAGTGGGGGGACACGGAAACATTCCCCAGTAATTCTCCGTTGAGCCCCTGTCGAACGTGTAGCTCAACACTACGGCTCTTAAAATTTGGACGTACGGCTAGCAGCGGTGGCAGTCGGATTCCTCCAAATTGCATTAACGCCTCGAGCGAAATTCACTTGGCACTCAATCCGAGCATTCCCAGCGCGATCAAACCACTGGTGTCACCGCTACAAAAGAAACAATCATTCAGATCATCGCGAAGAAGAACTGCCAAAGCTTCGGTCTCCGACCACATTGCTCTTCATGACATTTCACCGGAAGAAGTTGAGCAGGTTTTAGAAAACGATCCGATCGACTTTCCGGGCTACATCCGGAACGGCGAAGAGCGGATCAACCATGTTGGAGAGACGGATGCAGGGCGCATCCTGGCTGTCGTGATAACCCGAGCGGGAAAAAGCATTCGCGTTGTCACGGCTCACCCAGCAGATCGAGACATGCGCGCGTTCTATACGCAGACAAGAGAGGCAGACGATGCCGGAGATTCTGAAGACACCTGAGTTCAAGACCGAGCAGGAAGAAGCCGAGTGGTGGGACTCTTCCGAGGGCAGGGCTGTACTTCTGAAAGGGTTCCAGGATGCAAAGCGGAACGGCACCCTGGGTCGCGGAACCCTGAAGAAAGCTGGTGGCCTCACGCCGACCACCACCATCCGCCTCGACCTCCAAGACATCGAGTTGGCAAAGGCCCAGGCGGAGAAGCGAGGCCTGAAATACCAGACCTACCTGAAGAGCATCATCCACCAGGCATTGCGACAGGAAGCTGGACTCTAAACTTTCCTTCGCCGCCGGAGCCGTGGAGAAAGTGGGAAACGCTTTTAGGCGTTTTCCAAGGTGGTTCCTTGCTGTCTTTTCCATGGCTCAGTTTGAGGTACCAACGGCAGAAGCCTTCCCTTGTTTCACGTCGTCACAACGAAGCTCGTTATGCCGGATGTCGATCCAGCGCCGCCATTCTTTTATCTCCCCATCCGAGTTGGTATCCGCCGCAAAGCCCGGAACTCTGACCGAGGTGCCAACTATTTGCGCGGATAGATAGCCAAGCTCTATCTGGCGATCATGAAGCTCCACGTTCCAGGGATGGCCCTTTGGATGAGCGATGAAATGTGCTTGATCAGGTCTTCCGTCTCCTTGTGCGTCTTCTTGACTTCGCCCGCTATCATTGTCTTGCCGTCAACCCTTAATGCCGCTAGGTCGAGGGCCCAATTGCCAGGTTGAGACACAAGCAGGTTCTTCGGCCAGCCAAGATCGCAATGAAGACGTGCAAGCGCTGCCATCGTGATAACAGGCTCCATCCAAAGGCTGAACTTTCGGCCCGGTCTTGCTTTACCGCGCTCCCAAAAGAACTGATCGACCACCCGGGCTTCACAGATGTGGTATCGGCCGCCGTCTCTGTGAACGGCAAGTCCAGCCTCCCATGCACGCAGAAAGTAGTTGGCATCCCTCTCAGTGACGAAGTTTGTCTCAGGGAGGAAACCGGAGGCGTTTAAAGATCGCTTCGGGTCGGAACAGAATTCCGGAATCAAATGCCGTTGCAGTAGTTCGTCAAATTCCGATCTTGCGCTCATGTATGCCCGAATTTCCATGCCAACCGGAGTTGTCGTGGGTCATGATGGAGGGGCAAAGTCTCTACTTCTGCGCCGCTTTGAGCGGCTTGAGGCGCACCATGGCCTTTGCACGGTGTTTACCCTGAGGAAAGCGCTCGAGGAACTTTGCGTAGCTATAAAGGGAATCGAGAGTCTGCTCACTCGTCAGCGTTAGGCGATCGTCCCCTATGTGCTACCAGATGGTGCAGGGACTCCTTCTTTAAGCGTGCCTTCAGTGCGGCAGGTCGTTAGCAGAGGCAGTTTCTTTAGCGGTGTTGAGGGGCTTGATGACAACGGTCCGCTTATCAAAGAAGCCGAGCAAGTAGTAGGGGTAGACGTCGTAGCTAAAGCCCGTGATGACGGGGGGTCTGGTGTAGGTGCCCTGGGGAATTGGTTCTTCCCTGATAATGCCTTCCTCTGGGAGAACTGAGAAGCTCATTTGTTCGTCGTCTCGTCGAAAACCGGAGTCGAAGTTCTGTTCAGCGCCCTTCTCCAGCCAAGGATAGAGCCGGTAGGTATGAAGAAGTGGACGAAGACAACCCAGCGAGATGACCGCCAGCATCAGCAGCAAAGGGGACCAGGAGCGATGTCGCGACAGCCATTGCCTACGATTTTCGTCGATCCAACCCAACAAGACGATGGCCACTCCGGTGAGGACCATGGTCATCCAGGATTCTCTGAGCAACTCATGTCGTTCGCAGCAGGAGTTCCCGAAATGCATGTTAGCCGCCACTAGTGTGAAGAACGAGGTCAGCAGCAGGGCCGCGATCAGGTCCAGAATCTGAAGCACCAGCCGCCGCGCGGGACGGCGTAGGGACCAACAGAGAGCGACGCCCATTGGTAGAAGAAGTTCCATCGTTAGACGGGAGCCTGCGAGCATCTCGAGAGGAAGACGCAGCCCGGAGCGAAGCCACTGGCTGGGATGTGGGTTGGCATGGAAGGTCTGGGACAGCATCGTGCGTCCAATGATCTCAAACACCATCTCTTTGAAACTCGCCAGGATGCTGGCCAGCGGATGGCCGGCAACTGCGGCTGTTCCCCCAACCTCCGGGGCGCGAAAACGATGAAGGCGTACCGCAAGCAAGACGGTCGAAGCGACAAAGGCTGGGATCGCATACCAGAGAAAAGATCCGAGATCAGGCTGGTCGCGTCTACCCACGACTTTCCTTACCCGCTGGAAGAACTGGATGAGGGCGTAACACACGACGAAGGCTGCGCCGGCCTCGCTGCTACCGGCCGCCACGATGAGACAGCTGCTTGCAATCAGACGTCCTTGGGGAATGTCTAACCGGCCTTCAATCACCTGCAGGAACAAGAGAAGTGTGGCGGCGAGCGTGGGGATGTAGGCAACGGCGCCAGCTGGCCAGTAGAAGACCTCAGTGGTATGCCCCCCGGCCAAGAACAGTGCCATCAGTGTCAAGGCGACCAATAGACTCGGCCACGAGTCCTCCGCGCTGGCGTGGCGGCGCCTCAGCCAATAGGTAAGATAGCCGGCAGCGAGGAAGACCACCCAAAGCCCGCTCAACAGCGGAATGATGAGTGGGTGGTGAAAATGGTTCACCATCCACCCGTACGAACAGAAGAGCACCTCGGAGATGGGACGCGGACTCCACGTAAGCCTGTCCAGGAGGTAATGCCGCGCATCCACTGTACGCATACGGTAGAACTCGACGTACTCATCGAGCTGCCAGCGCCCCAACGCGACCAGACCCATGTAGCTAAGCACGATGAAATGCAGGAAGAGATACGCTACACCGCGAAGACCGCGCAAACGGAAGGAAAGCATAACAAATTCTAATTCGGCCCGGTGCCGGTTCTGCAGACGGGATGGCTGAGGACGTTTGGAAAGTACAGCTATGATCTGTATGTCATCCACTATCTAATACATGGCGGCATGGTGCTGCTGGCAATGCGAATGAATCAGTTAACGTATGCGCTGCTGGCGATTCCCTGCGGGATTAGCATCTCATTTGCGGCGGCGTAGGTACCCTGGAATGTACTAGAGAATCCATTTCTAGGATTGAAGCGACACTTTCGGTATGAGTGGAAGGCCTCGCTTCAACAAAGTACGAATTATCTATCGTTCCATCACCGTTTGAACTTGCACCGCAGACCATTCCCCAAGTCTTCGGGGCGTTGGGATCTCGCGAGCATTGAGTTCTGCCGCAATCGCACGGAGCGAGCTCGCCCCGGTGGCTTGGATGGCTGTGATCGTCGGAAAGAGCTCCGAGCGGACCTGGTTCGCTTTCTCGCTACGCACCTGGCGCGCTGCGGCCCCGATCTCTGCAAAGCGCTCAGCCGAGACTCGTCGGCCGCCAAGCTTCGTTCCTCGCGCCTTTGCGGCGGCGAGGGCTGCCTTGGTCCTCTTCGAGATGGCCTCAGCCTCCTGCTCAGCGACGGCGGCCAGGATGTGGACCACGAACCGATTCGCCTGGGGCATATCGACAGCCACGAACTCAACGCCAGACTCCATCAGGTTCGAGATGAAGGCGACGTTACGGGCGAGGCGATCCAGCTTTGCAATGACTAGTGTCGCCTTGTGCAGACGGAACAGCCGGAGAGCCTCGGCAATCTGGGGACGGTCATTCCGCTTCCCACTCTCCACTTCACAATCTCCTGCACCAGCGACCAGCTACCGCCGTTCAGGTAGCGGCTTAAAGCCACGTGGCCCGCGTGAGGCTCAAACAGAGCGACGGATCGGGCATCCAGCCTCACCTACCGGACGGTCTAAGTGTTCCACGTGCGGACGCTACAAGCGAAAGACAGACAAGCAGGACATCGCGGAAATCTTCCACGTAAATGGAAGCATCAGCGACCTCCCTCTCCCACCTGAAGAGGACATCCGCCCCACGATGTTGCAGCCCATCATCCGGGAGAACCGGGAAACCGGCGAGCGCGATCTCGTAGCAGCGCGCTGGGGCTTCATCCCAAGCTGGCAGAAGCCTGAAGACCGATTTCCGCCCACAACCTTCAACGCACGCGCTGAGGGTATCGAGAAAGCAGGCATGTGGAAGCGAGCGTTTGCGAGCCACCGATGCTTGGTTCCCGCAGACAGCTTCTACGAATGGAAGAAGCTCTGCCCAAAGAACAATCCGAAGTACGAAATCGCGCTTGAAGCCGGTAAACCGTTCGCATTCGCGGGACTATGGGGAGCATGGAAGAACCCCGACACGGGCGATTGGCTACAGAGCTACACCATCATCACCACGGACCCGAACGAACTGATGGAGTCCATTCACACCCGAATGCCGGTCATCCTTGACCCCAAAGACTATGACCGATGGCTCTCGCGAGAGATGACGGACCAACCTCCACTGGACCTGCTCCGCCCCTATGAAGCTGCCCACATGACAGCAAGACTCACGGAAAACAAGCAAGAAGAGATCTTCGTTGAGCCGAACAGCGCCTGAGTTTGCATTCGCATGCGTCGCTGATGGGATTGATGTCGCCTAGTTGCCGAAAACACCGTTAATGAGATGGTCCGCCGCTTGATCTCCACGTTGAAGTGAGTGATTGTGTTGGCAGGTTCAAGGAGGATCATCGACATGCAGATTCATTCGGTAGGAATTGATCTTGGCAAGACGACCTTTCACCTCGTAGCTCTGAGCGCAGCCGGCAAGGTTCTGTTGCGCAAGAAGTTCACCCAGAAGCAGCTCATCAACTTCAC
>JBPBPZ010000345.1:0-12687 GCA_050954525.1 Janthinobacterium lividum | reverse complement strand
CCCGTGCCCGGGTCACCCACCAGGACGGGATTCGACTTGGTTTTGCGCAGCAGCGTCTGGATGAGTTGCCGCACTTCATCGTCACGTCCCACCACCGGCATCAGTTCGCCTGCAGCGGCGGCTGCCGTCAGGTCGCGGCCAAACTTGTCCAGCATTTTGGCACCGCCTGCAAGATCAGCGTCCGCTGCCTTTGGTGCGGCTTCGGTGGGCCGGGTCGTCGCAGCGGCTGCGACTGGCGGCTGCTCCAGCGCATCGAGCGTAAATCCGGCTTTGCGAAAGTCGTTTCGCAGATCGTTCGAATCACTGCCTGTCAGCGCGGCTTCCAGCACGTCGACCGGCTCTGCCGAAGCACGTCCGTGCTTTGCCGCGATGTCGAACGATTCCGCCAGCATGGTGCGCAGCGCCTGCGACGCTAGTGGACGACGGCCTTCCTCCAGCCGCTGGGCGGATAGGGCATCCGCACGCCGCGAAAGCCCGTCCAGCAGCGCAGGCAAAGCCACGCCCTTACGCTCGAGCGTGGGTCGCAGCGAACTGCCGTCACCGTCCAGCAGCAGCAATAGCAGGTGTTCGGGCTGGATCAGCGCCTGCCGCCGGCCCTCAGCCAGTAGCCGTGCGTTGGCCAGTGCGGATTCCATCTCGTCGGAAAGCTTGCTCAGGTCCAGTGCCATGTGTCGAACTCTCCAGAGGTTTATTCCAGCCG
Organism: Janthinobacterium lividum; assembly: GCA_050954525.1. Taxonomy (GTDB): domain Bacteria; phylum Acidobacteriota; class Terriglobia; order Terriglobales; family Acidobacteriaceae; genus Terriglobus. The sequence goes on along the minus strand of JBPBPZ010000345.1, from coordinate 11,987 downwards.
GCTGCGACGACGCGGGCGGTTCGGGTCATTTGGGTCAGGGTTTGACGGCGGAGCTTCGCGCGGCATCCAGGATGGCTGCGCAGCCGGCGGTGCTGGCGGTGGCTCGACCCGATCCGGCGTTCGTTCCACAGGCGTAAAGGTGCTTCGCCGCATGGCATTGTCCGGCGACAGGCGGTTGTTGCTGCTGTCGGCAAAGCCACGTGGTGGCTCAGGAAAGCTGGTGCGCCCGGCGTTGAATGCCGATGGCGCAGGCGGTTCCTGCAGCGGACGCTCGGGTTCGCGCTCGATGGTGCGCACTTCCTGCGTTTCCTGTCGACTGTTGCTATAGAAACGGTGCCGGATGAACAGGAGCGCTGTTCGCACCGTGTGGTAAGCGGGCACCGTGACGCGAACGTCCGTAATGGTGGGCACGTCAGGCGCTTCAAAGTCGAGCTCGATGTTGTACTGCTCGTCCAGCTTCACATCGCCAGTCAGAATGTAGCTTTCGCGGCGAAAACCGGAGCCTTCATTTAGCCGGACTTCCGCACCGATCGACGTGCCGCGTAGCCACGGCGTCGCGCGATCGCCCACCAGGATCAGACGGTAGCGATCACGACCCTCAAGCCGCAGGTTTGAGAAGAAGATCGTCATTTCGTCTGCAACGCCCTGCACGCGCGAGGCACGCGCAGACAGCCGGTACAGCGATTTGCCGCCGCGGTCGAAGATGAAGTTCGTGCTCTCCAAGGTGGCGGATTTGCGGAAGTCGATGTACTTGCCTTCCAGCGCGCGCTCCAGCCGCTCCAGCCCGCCCAGCGATTGCAGCGCTTTGCGCACTTCCATGCCAAGGTCTTCGTCCAGCTGCAATGTTCGGCCCAGTTGCAGGGTGTGTTTCTGCAGTTCAATCAGACCCACGAGCTCGCTTTCGCCAGTCTCGCGCAGCGTGTCGTAATACTGCTGCATGCCTTCGGCAAGGTCGAAGTAAATGGCGGCAGAGTGCAACATGCGGCGCACCCGCCCAAAGAACTGCCCGGGTGATTGCGTACGGTCCAGCAGAGCGTAGGCGGTGTCCTGCAGCTCCAGCACCATGCGCTCGGCAAACACCATGGAGTCACGATCGACCTCCGTCTCCAGACCGCGCTCCGTGAAGATCTGCATAAACTCGCGCATGGCGCGGTGCAGTTCCGCGTATCCGGCGGCCAGCCGGTTGGTCGCATCCAGGATGCGGCGCGTTCCGCTCATCAGTTCCGAGTGCGCCGCGACAGAGATGCACGCAGGCACAAACTGCGGATCGGCCTCGAACGACATGCCAGTCGCTGGTCGCCGCAAACGTCCCACCACAATGCTGTGCGCTCGCTCTGCTGCCGTAACCTGCAGCGCCACACGGTAGCTTGGTACACGCTCTGTGCGCATTTGCGGGTTAAAGCTGTCGGGAACGCCATTGCGCTTTTCCCGTGCATCGGGATCGATGACCACGTGGATCAGGGCTTCTACCACTCCGGCAAGCTCGCCTTTCGGGTAGCGCACAGACACGGTGCCGGCGCTCTCGACGTCCACAATGGATCCGATCGGCGTCACGCCGCGCGCCCGGTTCACGGACACATCGAGGTACTCTGCAGTCTCGTTCAGCGACACTTCCGGGTCGAAGCGGATGGTGCCCAGGTCCGCCTCTGGCAGGCGAACGCCGCCGCCCACCAGACCCGTACCCTGCGCCAGGTAGCGCATGCCCCAGGCCTGCAGCGACTCCAGGTACTGCTCCTGCCGAAGAAAATGGTCCGGCGTCAGGAGCATGCCATGCTCCCAGTTCACGGACCGCAGTTGCAGATCGCCGCGAAGCCTTTCGTTCGCGTCTTGCCGGCCATCCATCATGTGTTTGCCTTGTGTTGTGAAGCCTTCTTCAAAGGTGCGTTCTGTCTCACAGGGGTTGCTCCGTGGCAGCAGGCCCTGACTTGGTCATGGCTTCCGACGCCGCCATGGCCAGAGCGCTGCCAAGCTCCAGACCCATGTGCGTGTTAATACCCAGGCGGCTGTTGCCTTCGCGCACGCCAAGCCGTGGAGCATGGTTCCGGTCCAGCACAGACCATCGCACACGGTACTGTGTCGCGACCGGCATCACCATCTCAAGAGTCTGTCGCAGCAGGCGCGCGCCCTCCGCAGTCTCGGTAAAGTGCTCGTAGCGGTCCAGCGTGACCGGACCGATTTCGATCTCCAGCGTTGCAGGCTGTTCCACCGCGTCGCCCAGGATCAGGTCCACACCCAGCCGCGAAGCCCGCGCACCCAGCCCTGACAACGCCTCGTCGGGTAGCCGCGCAAACGACGGCGTGTACCCAAACCCACCGACCGGCAGCGCCAGCAGCGACCCCAGCACAAACGCACATCCGTCCTGGCTGCAGCTGTACTGCGCCATGCCTGCAATTAGCGTTGCCAATCGATACCACAGATGCCTTGGCCAGCGCTCCGCCTGCACACCAAACAGGTTCAGCCAGCGCCGGCAGGCGGCGGTATCGTCCGGAGTCAGGCGAAACAGGGGAGCACCCTCATGGAACCAGTGCTTCAGCTTCTCCAGTGGATCGTCGAACCCCAGCAGGATCTCGCGTGTGCCCATGTGGGTTTCGCCGCCGGAATCCCACATGCCCACCGGCAGGGCATGGCTAAAGCCCAGGCCCGCAATGCGAAGTTCGATCCGCGTGTCCGGTAGCAGCGCCTCACCGGGCGCGGGTGACTGGCCCAGCACAGTGCCGGGTTGTGCGGCATCGCGGCCCGTCCGCTGAATGGCAATGCGGTGCGCACCAATGCCCAGCGCCTCCAGCGTGGCCAGGGCAGAGTGGATGGAGTGGTGGTGCGCCTGCTTGCCTACGGCAAACGCGGGCATGCGCGGCGTGGGCGCAGGCGGTGTCATGCCGGTCGTTACTGTATCTGCAAGATTGGGCGAAGCTACCGGTTCCATGCGAACTCCACGGAAAGCTCCAGGCCATGCACCAGCCGCGAGCTAAGTGCAATTTCCATCTGCGACTTCAGTGCGGGCAGTTCGATTTCAGGATGGGTAAACCCGTCCGCATCCAGCGTCAGCAGCAGCCGCTCCACGCGGCGCAGACCTTCCGGCCGGCGCTCGGTACCAGAGGTGCTTTCCGCCTGCAGAATGCGCCGGTCCACGCCCAGGGCGGCGGTTTCCAGGTCTTGCTTGGTCACGATGCGTCCACGCGACAGCAGGGCATCGGCAAAGCGCCGCTCTTCGCTAGCCACCTGCTCGCCGTTGGAGCCGCCAGAAGCCGCGGTCAGCGGAGCCACCCGAATGCCGGTCAGCGCCGCTGCGTTCGCAAAGCCGGAGATGTCACCCGGCCCAACCCGGTTCCCCAGGTCGCCGTTCGTTAGCCACAACCGCACGTTGGCCGCAGCATGTTCTTCACCGCTGCTGTGGCGGCCCGGCTGGATGGTCAGGCGATTGTTGTGGAGTTCGAACCGTCCCGCCGTCGCGCTGGCACTGGGCTGCGTGGCGGACTCGTAAAGGTCATTGTCCGTGCTCATCACCGTCAGCGGCGCAACCAGGTGTTCCGGCGTGCCGCCTGTCCTGGTGACAGGGATTGAAATGCCGTCGCGCGCGAATTGCACCGTCTGGTTCCGCGGAAACACGTTCGATGCGGTCATGGCGTGCAGCACAATGCCGCTGATGGCGTGGTGCAGGGAAGGTATGCCGGGCGGCATGGGGATCTTGATCCACAATCGCGGCTCTGAAAGCGTGCTGCGGGCGTCTCTCTGTAATAGCCGCGTCAGGGCCGGTTCCAGCAGTTTTGGGACGCGGCATAGATAGCCGTCGTCCGCGTGCATGGCGGGAAACACAAACTGCCGCCCGGTATAAAAACCATCCGGAATCGATGGCAGCGGCGTGTCGAGCATGCTTGTGCTTTCGTTTCCCGCAGTTTGAAATTGCAGCTGGTACACGCCTGCATTGCCCCGCTTGGGGCGAAGCAGGCCGTCGCCACTCAGTTCGCCTTCCGCATCGAAAATCCACCAGGGCTCGTGACAAAGCGCGTGCTGCACCGGGTACGTTCCCGGCCCAAGTTCGAAGAACATGCCGTGGCGATTCAGCAGCTGTGGTGACAGGTTTTCAATCGCAAGAAACAGTGCGGGTTGTGGCCCAAGACCTACCGGTACAGCTTCCAGCGACGGTCGCATCGCCGTGATGGTATCGCTCATCTCCACGCCAGAAAGCATGCGAACGGCCTGGTCCTGGTAGCTGAGGGCGAACGCCAGCCGTGCGCGTGACACTTCGCAGGTTGCGTCCAGGCTGAAGACCAGCCGCTCGCCCGATGAGGCTACCGCGTTCAGTTCCGTGCCCGCACGCAGCACCCGTGGATCGTTCAGGTCATTCAACAGCCGCACGGCAGCCTGCGCCGGTGTTGCCAGGTACTGCTGCACCTGCAGACCGCGCATTAGCTCGTGCAGCAACGATTGCCGCAACTGCGCGGTGTCGCTGTACACCTGGTCGATCTGCTGGGCCACGGTACGGAACAGCACGGCCAGCAGCGGGTCAGTCGTCTCGGAAGTGACGCCGAAGTCCTTCACACGGCGACGAAAGTCTTCCCGCAGCTTGCGGTCGATCTCCAACACATTGGGGGTATGCGTGCCCATGTGTCCCGCTATGGCTCCTGCGCGAAACGGGTGGTGACTGTTTCGGCAGTGACCTGGTTTTCCAGCGTGATGGAGTAGGTGTCGATGTCACGATTCGCGCTGACTTCACGCACCACGTCAGTCACGATGTATTCCTTCATGCCGAGGTCGGCAAGCGTTTCATTGATGCGGTCGGTTGCAAGCCGTGCCAGGTCGGCGCGCTGCCGCCCATGTTCGAACAGGTCGCGCAGGCCAAATTGCGGACAAGCGCTCCACGAACCCTGGGGCGTCCGCGCCATCATCTGCAGCAGCGAAAGCACTGACGCAGACCGGTCGGTGCGGCGCAACAGACCGTTTTCTTGAAGCCGCATAGGAAATGCAAGGGACTGCACAGAGACCTCGACAGCAGACAATTTAGAAGCGCAAACACAAACAGCATGGGTGCCAAACCGGCCACCCATGCTGCTGGAAACCTTAGTTGCTCAGCGAAATGTCGCGGAAGTTTTGCTGATTCATTTCCGGCTCAAGATCGAGCACAAGGATGTGGTTGATGCCGGCATGATCCTCGTCGGCCAGCTGGTCGTCGCTCATGTACGGGTTCAGCGTGTGGTAGCCGCTAATCCAGCCATTGAAGCTGTACGCCGCAAGCGCGTCCTGGTGCGAATCATCCTTCCAGAACTCAAGCTTGATCGGCTTCACCTTGTCGCGCGTGACCACGTTCGAGAGGTTGAACAATGTGCTCATGGTCGAGAACGGGATATTGGTGTCGTCGTGAAAGTCAACGTAGACACGGATGTTGGTGTTCAACGAACCCATCTGCGGCATGCCCGCACGATCCTTGTCCGTGTTGAAGGCAACCGAGATGGAGAGGCAATCAAACTTGTTGCCGTCGATGGTGCATGTGCTGCGGTATGGAGAAGCCATAAACCTGATCCTTTCAAATGCCCGAAGAAAAGAGCGGAAACTGCAATGCCTATGCCCGTGTTTCACCCCGGGACGACCGGGCTGCGGAAGGGAGCAGCCAGCCTAGTTGCTGAGCTTTACGTCCTGGAAGTTCTGCTGATTCAGCGCGGGTTCAATATCCAGCACCAGCATGTGGTTCAGGCTGGGCGCAGTACCCTCTGCCAGCGAATCTTCGGTGCTGGTCGAGATGTGGCGCGGCAAAAAGTCGAGCGGATTGGAAGTTTCGAAGCGGCGGATCCAGCCATTAAAGCTGTAGGAGATCAGCGCATCCTGCTGCGAATCGTCTTTCCAAAACTCGATCTTGATGGCCTTGATCTTGTCACGCGTTACTACGTTGGCCAGGTCAAACAGGCTCTTCACCATGCTGAAGGGCAGGTTCACGTCATCATGCAAATCGGCCCAGACACGGATCTTGGTGGACAGCGATCCCATCTGTGCGACGCCGGAGCGATCCTTGGCAGTGTTGAACTTGACGCTGGTCGTAACAGCCTGGAACTTATTGCCGTCAATGGTGACGGTCGTGCGGTACGGGTTTGCCATAGCTGGCTCCTTGTTCGGAATGGCTCATGCTGCGCGTTAGGACTTGCTGGACGACCCGCCGGAAGAAAACAGCGACTGGACCAGCGACTTGATGCGGACAGCTGCCGTTTGCAGCGGACCGGAGGAGGCGATCTCCTCAGTTGGTTCTAAAACACTTGTGGTGAGAGTCAGAGGCGCCGACTCCGGTGCAGATACCGCCATGCTGCTTGCGTGTACCGGGTGTTCCGTCCCAACAACTTTCATTCCATGGCTACTTGCCAGCGGTTCAGGGCGTGGCGCGGACGACGCGGCGCGCATCTCCTCCGCGGTGACAACGCGTCCGCCCTGCGCACGCATGCCCAGCGAAGCGCCACGCTGCACTGGCACCGTCTCTGCCCGCCTGCGTTCTTCCGCCTGGCGAGCAGCCGAACCACCTTCCGGATGGACAGAACGCAGGCCCTGTCCCGCCGCGTCTTCACCGATCCGCGCTGCTGACCCGCCCTTTGGAAGTCCGATGTTGAATCGCACCTGGTTCACTGCGTCACCTAGTTCTTCGAGGCTTCCTGCTTTGAGAACTCTGGAACATCGATCTTCAGCACAAATGTTTCCGCCGGGCCAGTGGGCATCACGTTCAGGGTGATATCGCAAATGCCCTGCATCCGCTTGTTGGAATCCTTGTCGACAAACATGTCATAGCCCAGGATGGTGCCCTGTTCCACCTGTTCATCCAGAAGGCGCTTCAGCGGCGTTTCAATCTGCTGATCCATAAAGTCGCGCGTCAGCACCTGGCCCGCAACCTGCAACAGGTAATGGCGGCAGCAGCGTTCCAGGTAGCGAAGAATGCGGTACGAAGTGAAGAACTTCAGCACGCCGTACGGATCGTCTGCCTGCGTGCGGCAACCGTAGAAGCACAGGTGATTGTCCGCATCACGAATGATGGGGATCAGCTGCCGCTCCATGGACAGGTGTTCCATCTGCCCGATGAGCGGTTCGATGCGCGCCTTGGAGGCTCCATTGACGCGGCCAAAGCGTGATCCCACTGGTCCCTGCGCCATGCCCTGAGCATCATCGGCACGGGCCACGGCACCGGCAAACACCATGGACGGCGGGCCGTACAGGCCATCGCTTTGGCTGTCGCCTTTTTCAAACCAGTGCGCGGGACGCATCTGCAGGTAACCCATCAGGCAAACATCAGAAGCCGCTGCATCTTCCGGACGCTTCAGGAATTCGTACTTGCCGCCCGGTAAGAAGTTACGCTCGACATTCTTGAATGACGTTTCGTCGTCCAGGTCGCCGATCAGCAACATGCCCCAGGTGTTCGAAATCTGCTCAAGCTTTTCGCGGATAGGCTGCGGGTAGTAGCCCGGTACCACCAGGTTGCAGATGTCGTCACGAAAGTTAAAGTTATCGTTCCGCTGCACAACAAAATGCTCCAGCGCGGCAACGCTCATGGAGAAGATATCTTCCATGGCTTTTGCGTCCGCATTCAGGAGGTACAGTTCCACGGGCTTGCGAACCTTGCCGTCGCCTACTTTGGAGTTCTCGAAAAAGAGCTGCACCTGCCGGTATGAAAGCTCCAGCGGACGAATCTGATCGAAGATCTGCTCCAGCAGTTGATCCCGCACGGCTTCTGCGCTGTCGATCTGACCCTGCAGCTTTTTGACGGTTTGATCGTAGGTGTCTTCTGCGCTGATCAGCTGCTCGAAGTTAGTCAGCTGGCCCAGAAACTCCTTGGCAGACTGCGCAGAAAAGATGCTGGAAATGTCGCGCTTCTCGTTCGTCAGGCCGGGGTGTAGATCGGCGAAAATATCCTGCAGCAATTCCTTTGCAGGGCTGTTGCCAAGGATTTGTTCGGTGGTGCGTGTAGCGGTCGCTGCCTGTGCCATGGTTTACTTTTCCCCTTCTGCAACACGCTGCAGTTCACTGCGCAACTTACCCAATGCATCCACAATTTCCTGCCGCTGGGCAGCATTGCCCCAGGCCCGGCGCACGGCAGGCAGCTTCCAACGATCCTTCAAACGGTACAGCAGATCGATATTCGTCTTGAGGTCTGCAAGGTCATTTCTTAGAAAATGTGACTCGCCGTCCGCGTCCTTTACTTCCTGCCGCTTTTGCAGGTTTTCCGGATCAAAATCCTTGATGGAGCGGAACTCAAAATCTGCCCGAAACTCTGATTCCTCGGCGCCGGCATAACCCTGAAACTTCAGCTTGGGTTCGAACTTACGAAACGCATCGCCCAGGTCTTCTACCTTGGTGAGGTCTTCTGTTTCTGAACCTGCTTCCCCGCCTACGCGGTTCAGGGTCATGGGCAGCATGGCCGCGGCCGTGGAGGTGGGTACCTTTCGGATTGCGGCGGTGACGCCTTTACGAACGACTTTTACCAGAGGCATACGGCATCTCTCCTATTTCCCATCGAAGCTGAGGCGGGTTTTCGAAAACTCTCCGCGTGGTTGAATCTGCGTGGTTTGCGCTGCGGAACGCTGCAGCGGACGGCTCTGTGGGTCGGACCCGAAACCGTCCGGCAACGAGGTGGAACGCACCTGAACGGCAGAGGCTGCCTTGACGCCAGGCCGGTCGCTGCTCCAGCGCGGCGACCGCTCCGGCGTTTGCAGGTGACGATCACCCCAGATCAGCCGCGGAACCCAGAACCACAAAAGCAGCAACAGCAGCGCAGCGACAAGGTACACCAGACCATGCGTCAGCACCAGCGCCCAACCTGCGTTCAACGGCGGATGCTGAGCAATCAGGGAGCGTAACTCCTCTGGCGTGGCATGCCGGTCGAACACAGGCGCGGCGGTCGCAGGTGCAAGCAGATGAAGGGCTTCGCCAGCCAAAACCATGCCATTGTCCATGTGGAATGACGGTACCCACTGCTGGTCGCGTCCCGTAAGCGCAGTCCGGCTACCCTCTGGCAGCAGCCAGGTCAGCGTAACGGAGTGACTGGTGGCGGAACGTGAAACGTGCAGTGCATCCAGCAACTGCGCCGCATCCGCAGCGTAGAAAAAACGTGTGGAAAGCCTTTGCAGGGCAGCCGCATCAATGGCGGCACGATCGCCAAATCCAATGCCGATGGTGTCCATGTGTGAGGCCTGCACCTGCGCACCCGCTTGCTGCAGACCAAGGTCACCGTTCAGCAACTGGGCATCGTCGCCAGCCAGCACTTCGTTTTTGCCATCGGTCATGACAATCAGGTGCGGCTGCACCTCTGCAGCAGTTGCGCCCGCGTGCCGCAGCAAATCCACCTCGTTGCGCAGCGATTCTTCGCCGCTGAACACTGCCTGGTACAACGCCGTGTTGTTCCGCGTGCCGGGAGTTGGCAGGGCTTTTAACTGCGCCAGGGCATCTGCCTTGCGCGACGTGAACACCGCAGCATGGATGGTGGAAACGACATTGTGGCTCTCGAACGGAACAATGGCGACGCGGTCCGAGCCTTCCTGCATGCCGTCCAGAAACTGCGCGATTGCCGATCTGGCAGCTTCAAAGCGAGACTGGCCACCGGCAACAGGCTGATTCATACTGCCGCTGATGTCGATCACAAGCAGCACCACGTTGGTATGGTCGCCCGCGTCTGGTCCGCTGCCTGCCGAAGCAAAGAACGGAGTCACCTCGCCCGATGGCCCGGTAAGCCGGAAGGCACCTGCAAGCTGCGCGGCGGGTGGCAGCTTGACGGGCGCGGGCATACCGGCAGCAGTGGCCGGAGTGAGCGAAGCTGACAGGCAAGGCGACAACGAAACGGGCGCGCAGTCCACCAGGCGCGGCGCATCTACAAGCCGCAGCGACACAGGCCTGGACGGATCCACCTGCGCCTGGGCATGCGACGCGGAAGCTGGAAACACGCCCGCACAAGCGGCTAGAAGCAGCGTTTTAGCCAGTCGCCAGTTCATCACTCGCCCGGCTTTCTGCTGTCGAAGCGAAGCGCTGTTCTACCAATCAACACGTCGTCAGATGGCTGCAGTTCCTGCGAGGACACAACTGTCTTGCCCTTCACGCGCAGCACGTAGCGGGCGATGCCGTCCGGTCCGCCTGCGTCCGGATGCCGTGCAATGAAGTAGCGACCATCCTTGGAAAACACAACCGCATGGCGTGGAGCCACAGCGGTATCAGGAATGCAGATGTCCGCGCCCTGCTGAAACTTGCTGCCGCTTTGCGCGGTTTCTGCGCTGCCCAGGGTGTAGGACTCTTCAACGTCCAGATCCCATAGAGTTTTGTTTTTGCCCAGTTTGTTTTGCGCGCGCGCATCCCCAGAGCTGACAAATCGCAGCAGGCCGTCTTTCACCAGCACGGGTGCGATTCCCGCGCCAAAGCCTGTGCCCGCACCCGCCAGCATCAGGCTGCACATGGAAATACCGGCAGAAAGGTGCGGTGTAAATAAAACAAAAACCAGCCCACCCAGCAGGCCACCCACCAGGCCACCGGCATACGTGTGCAGAACGCGAGCCAAATTGGAGCGGCCCCACCGGATGCCAAGGCCAAGGCCGATCACGGAAAAGCACAGCGCCCACGCAGCAATGCGGTACAGGGTGGGCGAAGTTCCACCCACACCCATGGCCAGCAGGAAGTTCAAGCCGGACGCCACCAGTGCCGCAACGCCGCCGAACAGGATGCCAAAGCCCACCGACGAGCCGCGCATACGGCTCAGCAGCACACGGTCAAAATGGAGGTACATGGCTACTGAAACGACCATGCCGAAGATCAGAAAAGTAAGCGTATCCGGCAGCAGCCGAGCGTGTGCGTCCGACAACGGAACATTCGCCAGGGTGGCCAGCAGCGAGGCAATCAGCCCACCTGCCATGCCGGCGATCGTTGCGAAAAACAGCCCTCGGTAAAGACTCATGGACAATCAGCCAGGACGAAGATCAGCAGATACAGTCTGCTTTCAGGCACTACCACTCTGCTCGGTAGTGCGTATAGAGGGTGAGAAGATGTTCGGAGTTGTCTTCCGACAACAGCACATTCTTCTATGTTTGGCACTGTCCACATGAACTTACTTGATACAAAATCCGCGGTAGGCGATTGTTACACGAGCGATGCAGCCCTGTAATTTATTGCGTGTTGTGGTGATTGGCACAGGTGCGCTTGGGTCGACGCTGCTGGAGCGCATGGCAGGCCACGGCGTGTCTTCCGTGCTTCTGATTGACCCGGATCGTGTCCAGCAAAGAAATCTCCCGCTCAGTCCGTTTCTTGCGCGCGCAGTGGCGAGTGCAGAGAAATCCGCCGCCGCCAATTTCATGCGTGATGGCTTGTGGAACAAGGCGGAATTGTTGGCCGACGAAGCGGAACGCAGCTACGGTCTGCAATGGCAAGCAGTGCCATGCGAAATAGCTGATACGGGATGGCAAGACTTGATGGAGGTGGATCTGTTTTGTTGCTGTACCGATAACGCACTTTCGCGCGCAGAAACCGCGTGGATTGCCCGGATGTTGAACAAGCCCGTGCTGGACGGCGCTGTATTTGGAGAGAGCGTTTCTGCAGGCCGCGTAACGCAGTTCGCCATCCAGCCAGAAGCGGCATGTTACCTCTGCGGCATGGGCGAAGATACCCGTGCCAATGTGCTGGGCTATGCCGCGTCTGCGTCGCTGGGCTGCCGCGCACCGGCAGATACACCTGCCATGACGGGAACTATCGCTACCCTGCAGCACATTGCTGAAACCATGATGAATAGGATGTTTCAATTTGCGAACGATCAGCAGTGGCCGGAACGCTCCAGTACGCTGAAAGCTTCGCTGCGTAATGTCGCGGGGCAGTCCTGCTGGAAGCACGAACAGGTGTTGTTGACGCGGAGTTCAACATGCCCCTGGCATGAGCCAGCGCCAGAAAGGCTTAAGCCGCTGCCGTGGAAAACTGCCCTGGAACATTCGTTGGAACAAAACTGGGAAGTGCAACTGGCCTGGCCGATCTGTACAGAAGCCACCTGTGCGGCC
>JBPBPZ010000287.1:0-12695 GCA_050954525.1 Janthinobacterium lividum | reverse complement strand
CAGCAGCCGCGCAGGACCAATAGCAAGACCAACAAGGTCGCCAGCAAGCCTATAACCGCAATGAAAGGCAGCGAAACACGCTGCGGGGCACCGCCGCTGGAATGGCTGAGATGGGGTAGATCGGGATCGTAGTGAATTGGAAACAGGCTGCCCTGCGCACGCGCCTTCTCTGAGAAGCAGGTACCGGTGTGCAGTTCATCCCCCGCACGATAGTTGTAGGTGATGCGGAAATGCTCCTTTGAGGTCAGGCCAAAGGCCAAGGCACGCCCCGCACGCACATCATAACGGCACTCCGTGACCTCAGCTATAGCCTCGGGCCAGTCTCTGCGCCTGTGTTCTGCTTTCCCCATAGCCCCTACTTTCAGAGATCCAAGATCTTGAAGGATGTTGTCGATGCGCCACCTTCATCATGGATCATGATCCGACTCAGGGCAGGTGGATCGCTGGCGGCACAGTACTTCCAGCGAGCTTTTGTTGCTCCTCGTTCCAGGCGGATGCAGAAGGAAGGACATCCTGGGCGGTGACGAAGTTGCTCATTCCCACGCCAATCAGGCGGAACAGCCTTCCATGTCCAAGATCCAGCCGCTCACGCAGAGACAGCGCGATCGACGTGAGTTCTTCGCACGACGTTGGAGCGCTCGCAGGCGTGTGACTTCTGGTGTGGATGTTGAATTCTCGAGTTTTTACTTTGAGTACAACAGTTCGCGCGATGCGCAACTCGCGCCGTGACGTGTTCCAGACCTTTTCGGCGAGTCGCCGCACGGAGTCATCTGTTTGCGAAAGCGGTATGTCTCGCTCGAAAGTGTCCTCTGCCGAAATGGAGCGGGTCGGCCGATCAGACTCTACCGGGTTATGATCGATCCCTCGGGCAAGCTGGTAAAGGCGAACACCATATCGTCCAAGTTGCGCCTCGAGCTCATACAGTGAGAAGCGTTGCAGGTCGCCAACCGTCTCCACGCCTAGATGCTTTAGTCGAGACTCAGTTACCTTGCCCACTCCCGGGATGCGACCCACACGCAACAGCGGCAGGAAAGCATCGACGTCACTCGGCTGAATGACAAACAATCCGTTTGGCTTGCGCCAGTCGGAAGCTATTTTCGCGAGGAACTTGTTTGGTGCCACGCCGGCAGAAGCGGTGAGCGCGAGTTCCTCATGGATCTGCCGCCGGATGGTGACTGCGACCTTTGTTGCTGTGGGTAGACCGGCTTTGTTTTCCGTTACATCCAGGTAGGCCTCATCGAGCGACAAGGGCTCGATCAAGTCTGTGTGGCGCTGAAAGATTTCTCGCACGGCGCTCGAGACTGCCTTGTAGCGAGTGAAGTCGGGCGGCACAAAAATCGCTTCAGGACAAAGGCGCTCCGCCGTCAGGGCTGGCATTGCAGAATGAATCCCAAACGACCTTGCCTCGTAAGAAGCCGCGCATACGACAGACCGCTTCCCCTTCCACGCTACGATGACCGGCCTTCCACGAAGGCTCACGTCATCGCGCTGATGGACGGACGCGTAAAAAGCATCCATGTCGACATGCACGATCTTGCGAGGCTGCGGCTCCAGTTGACGGCCTTCCATGCTCTTGATTGTAAGCGAATGAATAGCGAAACTATTGGCAGTCGCGCTGGCCTCATATCTAGTCGTTAATCAGGTCATACAGTGCAACCAGAAAGCGGTTGCGCAAGCAGGATCTTCTCCCTGGAACTCGCGCCTCGCTGCGGCAGGTCAGTCTTCGTTCTCGTTGACCTCACCTTTAGGAACAGTCCAGGCACCCAGGTCCTTCTTTGCCAAGAACGGCCTACCCGGATGTACTAGGAGAACCTCCAACACGTCCCTCTTCTGGCCATCATCACTCTAACTCTGGTTTAGGCATGCTCAATAGAAGAGCACAACGTGGCCGTCGCACGTCTAGGATTAAGGGTCGCTTCTTAGAAGCGAGCGTTTACGCGCTCCTTCTTCGAATCCTTCGAAAGCATGAGATAGGCACTTCTATAGAGATGAGACTTAAGAAGATCTAAGTCGGCTTGGTGAACAACTGCATATCCCCTGTGGCTTTTGGCAGAAGACTATACCGCGCAATCCTGAACTCTGCCCAAAACCCAATCCAGCGCGGATCCGCCTGCAGCACAGTGCCAAGTCTTCGCACCATTTCGTCGCGCACAGAGCGGTACGCCGGCTGCTCGATCAAATTCACTGCGTCATCGGCATCAAGGTCATAGAGTTCGTCGTTCGGCGAACTGCAGTTGTATGCATAAAGAAAGTGGCGTCCGTCTGCGGTGCGCTGCTCCATTCCGCAGGCAAAGTTCACACCTACATGCCAGCCACCAAAAAACAGCAAAGGGTCGCGCTTCGGAAGCGACTCACCCGTGAGCGCAGGCACAAGCGAGATGCCATCCATCTTTGCGACTGGAGTAATCCCGGCCAAGTCGAGCATGGTGCGTGACAGGTCTAGCAGCGAGACAGAATCGCGCACAATCCTGCCCTGCTTCTGCGCGGGTGCCTTCACAATAAAAGGTACGCGCAACACATCCGGGTAAAGGTACACACCTTTGTCCACCATGGCGCGACGCCCATTCATTTCGCCATGGTCGCTAATCATGGCAATGGCGGTCTGATCGTAAATGCCTGCGTTCCTCAATTCCTGCAGAAACACGCCCAGAGCGTGGTCGACCACCTCCATCTGCAAGGCGTAGGCGACACGGTAATCCAGCAGCGCTTGGGGATCGTACAGGCCCCAATACTTGCGATAGATGTCGAGGATTTCCGGTTCTTCAGGGCCACGTTGAAAGTCGCGACTGCGTACCGCCTCGTAGGATTCGGGCAGCTTCACCACGGCACGCAACTCGCGTTCACGCTGCTCAAAGCCGGCAGGAATGGAGAAGGGCTGGTGCGGGTCGAAGATGTCCAGTTGAATGTAAAGTGGGTGCTTCGCGGCCTGGCCAGTGCGCACCGCATTTTTTACAAAAGTCGCTGCCTTCAATGCTAGGTAGTAGCTGTACTGCGCCTCAAGGGGAAACGGCTTGCCGTCTTCTTGCACAACCCAGCCGCCTGCAGAGTTTCCGGGAGACGTACGGTCTTGCAGCTTAAAGACGATCTCGCGCGAGTACTTCTGCGGCTTTACACCTAGACGCTGTTGGTACGCCATGAAGTCTTCATCGTCGAAGACGGGTGGTGACCAGCGATCCCATGGCTGATCGTTTTCACCGAAAGCGTCCAGATATTTCTTGGTGCCGATGTGTCCCTTACCCGCCTGACGGGTTATATACCCAGCAGCGCGCAGGTACTCGGGGAAGATCGTATCGTCATCACGAAGTTGAGTCTGCAGCCCGTTCGGCGCACGTTCGCCGTTGCCCTGGATGTAACTGTAGCGGCCCGTCATATACGAGGCCCGCGATGGCGCGCACAGCGGCACGGTGCAGAAAGCATTGGCGAAGAACGTACCCTCGGCCATCAAGGCGTGCATATTCGGCAGGTGCACGTTCTTCGAGAATGGGCGGTCCGGGTGATATAAGTCAGGACTGACCATATCGGCCGAGATCAGCACCAGGTGCGGTAAGCGTTCTTTATGAACGCGCTCGAAAGGCCCCACGCCTTGACGGGTCTGAATGTAGTCCAGCGGCCTGCCCTGCGCGCCCACAGTCACATTGCCTGCTGCTCCTGTGGCGATGGCTCCGGCTGCGCGGCCCAGAAAAGAACGGCGATCCATAAACTGCTCCAGTACAGCGTGGTGAGCAGCGGGAAGCTGCCCCATCACCATTACATCAGGAGACAATGCCGCGCAACGGTCTGGGTGGCTCGAACCACACGACGGGCTGAAGGCTGTCGGTGGACGACTCCGCAGCCTGCTGGCAGGCTGCTCCTGCATCTTGCTGGAACGTCCCAACCCGCGTAGAACTGTAGCAGTGCAGCACCTCCCCAACACACGATGTCCGTGGTCGCGCCTCACATGCCTGGCACAGTGGCACGCGCAGTGTTGTAAATAAAACGGGCCTGGTCGCACAAATCCTGTAGTCCAGCAATACCAGTCATAGCTGTTGATAGCGGCACGTGTGCGATTGCACCACCTTGGCCGTAACCCGAACTCTGTTCAGCAGCGATTAAGCTTGGACGTTGTTTTGCGTTCCCGCTGATGGTCTGCTAAATGTACTCGGCTGCTTTATCGGAGGTTTCGCCGTGCTCATGTCTCGTAAAACCCAGCTTTCCGTTGTCGCAGCGATGGCAGCTGCATCCGCAGGTAGTCTGTACAGCCAGAGCGTAAGCTCGTCGATTCAAGGCACCGTTGGAGACGCATCGAACGCTGTGATCGCGGGTGCTGAGGTCACACTGCAAAACACTGAAACCGGTGTCACCCTGAAGGCCCAGACAAATGCATCGGGCGGCTACTCGTTTCCTTCCGTGCCGCCGGGACGCTACTCATTGCAGGTCGTAAAAGATGGGTTTGCGAACTACCGGGTAGCGCAGTTTACGGTAGTCGTCGGAGAACGCGCGACACAGAACGCAACGCTGGGCGTGACGGCTTCGCAGGCCGTGACCGTTGAGGCCAACAATACGGCGCAATTACAACCGGAATCGAACGACCTGGGCACAGTAATAGGCCCGCAGAGCGTATCGCAACTGCCGTTGAACGGGCGAAACTTCCTGCAGCTTGGCCTGCTCTCCGGCGTAGCCCAGGTACCGCAGGGCGCGGCGTCGGCTTCGACCAGTCAGACGGGCCATCCCAGCCTGGCACTCAACATTGCGGGCAATCAGCCGGACTTCACCATGTACCTGGTGGACGGCATCAAGACTTTCGGCAGCCGGGCCGGCAACGCCTCGTTGAACATCTCGGTCAGTGCGATCGATCAATTTGAAGTGCATTATGGCTTCTTTATGCCTGACCTTGGACCCAATCCGGGCATTGTGGACGTTATTACGAAAGCGGGAACCAACGCGGTCCATGGTGAAGTCTACGAATACGTCCGTACCGACCAGACGCGCGCACGTGACTACTTCAATAGCACGACCCGTAATCCTCCGTACCACCAGAACCAGTTCGGTGGCAGCCTGGGCGGTCCCATCCTGCGCAACAAGCTGTTCCTCTTCGGCAACTACGAAGGTTATCGCCAGACTCAATCAAACTTCACAACGGCACTGGTGCCCGCGGCGGCCATGTTCAACGGCGACTTTTCGTCTATCACCACGCCGATTTACAACCCGTTCAGCTACAACGCGACAACCGGGCAGCGCACCGCGTTCGCCGGTAACGTCATCCCGCAGAACCTGATCAATCCCGTCTCCAAGCGCCTCCTGGCGTATTACTTGATGCCGAACGCAAACGTGGGCAACGGCAACAATCTGATGGGCAGTCCTCGGTATGAATTCAAGTCAGACCAGTTCACCACGCGGTCGGACTATAACCTCAACGAACGCAACCAGATCTTCGCGCAAGGCAGCTACCTTAACTCGCCAGTAGTTTCACCGGGTCTTTTCCCTGGGCAGGGTACCAACTACCCGCTTGACACAGAACTGGTGGCGCTGGGCTGGACCAACACGCTCAGCCAGTCGAAGGTAAACGAGTTACGGATCGGCTGGACGCGAAACTCCGTGTTTAGCCGCGGACTCTCGCTCCCCGGCATCCAGAACCAGCTCGGCATAACAGGCACCGCTGACGTTGACGGGATACCCGGCATCGGCCTTACGGGCTACGCAGCTTTCGGCACCTCCACGGGGCTACTTGGTGACGTCGATAATGTGTACCAGTTTCACGACAGCTTCAGTTGGCTTGTGGGCCATCATCAGATCAAGTTCGGTGGAGACCTGGACTACACACGATCGGTAAACGCAAGTGCTAATGCGACGGCAAGAGGTAGCTACAACTTCACGGGGTCCTTCACATCGCAGTTGAACAACGGTGCCACCGCGGCACGGACGGGCAACTCCTTCGCTGACTTCCTGTTGGGCGTGCCAACCAACGGCGAGGCGAAGGGCATGCCGCCGACTCACTTCAAGTGGTGGACCATCTCACCCTATGTGCAGGACACATGGAAGATCACGCCGCGCCTCACCGCAAATCTAGGCTTGTCATGGTTCGGTAACACGCCACCCTCGGCGACGGACACAACAAATAAGAACCTGATCCACAGCTTCGATTTCAACACCGGCCTGCCCACCTTTGCGGCGCTTGGCCAGACCAGCGGGCAGCTTTACCGCATGACCCGCATCAACTTCGCGCCACGTGTTGGCTTCTCATATGCTTTGGATAACAAGACAGTGGTGCGTGCCGGATACGGCATGTACTACACGACGCAGATGGCCTTGAATGTGCAATACGCCGTGGTTTCGCAGATCATCACGGTGAACAATTCCATTTCGAACACACAGCCGAATCCGCAATACACACTAGGTGTGAATGCCTTTCCACCCGCGACCGTCGGGACTATTACGGCGGCGCAGGTGCCGGGGATTACAGGGCCAATCCAATATCTGTCGCCGGATATCCGGTCGCCATACGAGCACCAGTACAACCTGGATGTACAGCGGACCTTTGGCCAATACCTGCTGGACGTGGGTTACATCGGCAATGCTTCGCACAACCTGGCCCTGAACTTCAACCCGCTGGACTGCTCCAACGCGGCCAACCCAACGGATCTAAGCTGCGTAATCTCGCGCAATCCGTACTACCCCAAGTTCCCTTACATGCAGGAAGTTTCGAGCTTTGGCTGGGGCAATTTCAACGGGTTGATCGTGAAGTTTCAGCGGCAATTTACGAATGGCTTCAGCCTTATCGCGAATTACACCTACTCCAAGGCCCTCGCGTCCGCCCAGCAGGGTAGCAACAGCACGCTGAACCAGCGCCGCAACTGCTTCCAGTGTGATTACGGCCCCACGACTTCAAACGTGCCGCAGTCGCTTATCTTGAGCGCCGTGTACGACGTTCCCTACGGACGCGGGAAACGCTTTGGTGCCAACCTGAACCCGGTAGTAGAGGCGGTGGTTGGCGGATGGAACCTCAACTTCATCTCCACCTTCCAGAGCGGCACACCCTTCACCGTGACTGCGCCGAACACAACGGTGTGGCCCGCCGCCAACATCCGCGCGAACCGTTTCTGCAACGGGCGCAACGAACTTGCGAACAAGGACATCCGTAGCAACGGGTACAACTACCTGCAGACCAGCTGCTTTGCCGCACCCGCAACAGGCTTCTTTGGCAATGGGGGATTCGATATCCTCAACGGCCCGGGCATCAACAATACGGATTTCGGCGCGCACAAAACCTTTAACTTCTTCGACCGTGCGCGTTTCACGGTACGTGGCGAGTTCTTCAACGTCTTTAACCATGCGCAATTCAACAACCCGGATAGCGGCGTAGCCAGCGGCACCTTTGGCCGCATCACCTCGGCGCGTTCGCCCCGGCTGATTCAGCTTGGTGGCGTCATGAACTTCTAATCAGCCAGAGGCATTCGCAAGGATGAACTGCATGAGAGACCGTCGAGAATTTATACGCGACCTGACGCTTGCCGGCGCGGCCGTCGCAACAGGTGCAGGCGCTGAAGCCGCGGCACAGAAAGCACAACAGCCAGGGACAGGGAGTGTGACGCGCCCGAACATTGTGCTGATCCTTGCGGATGACATGGGTTACTCCGACATCGGGTGCTATGGTTCGGAGATTGAAACACCGGCACTTGATCGCCTTGCTGCAGGCGGCATGCGTTTCAGCCAGTTCTACAACGCGCCACGTTGCTGCCCATCACGCGCATCACTGCTCACGGGGGTGTACTCGCACCAGGCCAACATGGGCATGATGGTGTCGGACTATGGTCGCTATCCGTTCCCTGCCTATGAAGGCGATCTAAATCCGCAGTGTGTCACTATTGCCGAGGCGCTGAAGACGAACGGCTACAGCACGTTAATGTCAGGCAAGTGGCACCTGACTCCCATTGCCGAGAACGCCGCCATGGCGGGCATGAGTTTCGACAATCATAACTGGCCGCTACAGCGTGGCTTCGATCACTTCTATGGCGTCATTGCGGGTGCAGCGGACTACTACGATCCGGCAACGCTGGTCCGCGACAACCAGCCCATTCGCGAGACCGCTGCCGATTTCTACCTGACCGACGGCATCGCGGACAATGCCGTTGCCATGATGGAAAGCGAGGCCAAGCTCGGTAAGCCGTTCTTCCTCTACACCGCCTTCAACGCTCCGCATTGGCCCTTGCAGGCGCCGGAGCCTATTGTGGCGAAGTACCGCGCACGCTATGCAAGAGGCTGGGATCAACTCCGCGCCGATAGGCACGCAAAGCAGTTGCGCATGGGCCTGCTGCAATCGCGTTGGGCCATGACGCAGCGCGATCCGCGCGTGCCTGCATGGTCGCGCGCTTCGTACAAGCAGTGGGAGATCGAGCGGATGGCAGTGTACGCGGCACAGATCGACATCATGGATCGAGGCATCGGTCGCATGATTGCGGCGCTCGAGCGGCTGGGCCAATTGGACAACACGCTGGTACTGTTCATGGCTGACAACGGCGGCAACTACGAAGAAATTGGACGCATGGCTCCCGGTACAAAGCGGCCCGTGTACATGCGCGAACACGCACGATCCGGCGCACCGCTGGTGCCCGGGAACGACCCGTCGTTCATGCCTGGTCCCGGCACCACGTTTCAGAGCTACGGCGGCCCGTGGGGCAATGCCAGTAACACTCCCTTTCGCATGTATAAACACTTTGCGCATGAGGGCGGGATCTCTTCGCCGCTGGTGGCACACTGGCCTGGAGGGATTCGCGGCAGGGGCACCATAACTCACCAACTCGGCCACGAGATCGACATCATGGCGACCTGTCTGGAAGTAAGCGGAACCGCTTACCCGGCGCAAAGCAAGGCACATACCACGCCGCCACCACTGGAAGGTCGCAGCCTGCTACCCGTCTTTCGCGGCGGTTCCGTAAGCAATCGCGGCATGTTGTTCTGGGAGCACGAAGGCAACTGCGCCGTGCGCGACGGCAAGTGGAAATTGGTTTCCGCGTGGCCCGAAACATGGGAACTCTACGACATGGACACTGACCGCACCGAGTTGCACAACCTGGCTGACACCTACCCGGAGCAAGTTGTCCGCCTTGGTACCGCGTATCGTACATGGGCAGCCCGGGTGGGGGCGCAGCCCTGGCCAATGCCGCAAACACCACCGGGAGAACGTGGCGGAACCTTACCATTGCCCGACTACCTGAAAACCGATCGAACTTAGTCGTGGACTTGGCGAACGCACTGGAGAAAGAGACATGACGGACCACAAACTTCCAAGCCTCGCGTGGCGCCGTGTGGCCCCGCTTCTGGCGGTGTGCTTTGTCGCGGCCGCGGGACAGATTACCGTGACCAAACCGAACCCCGCAAAGGTGACCGTGCATGTTGCATCGACGGGTTCAGTTCGCATTGCAGACACCGTCTTTGGCAGCTTTCTTGAGCCGATCGGCAACTCCATCAACAACGGTATTGCAGCGGAAATCTTGGTGAACCGCAGCCTGGAGGCGGGCCTGTGGAACCACGTCAATCTGGAGAACCTGTACCGCGAACAACCGGAATTAGTCGAAACCTCAAACCAGACCGGCATTCCGCTTCCCTGGCAATCGCTCAACACTGGCGCGGGTAACCGGTTCGAGTTGCACGTGGGACAGGCCGCCAACAGCTGGCAATCGCTTGAGGTGATCGGTCAGCCGGACGAACTGACCGGCATCATGCAAAAGGTGTATCTGCCCGTGCAGCGCGTACTCGGTTACAAGGTTTCGTTCTACGCACGCCACATCAGCGGTTCCAACGGCATAACGGTGTCGTTCCGCGACCGCAGCACTGGCAAGGTTCTTGCGCAGTCGCGCACCGACGCCGGCTCGCTGGAGTGGACCAGGTACACGACGACTTTGCACCTTCCACCGGGCGCGGTACAGCGGTTGCAGGCGGTGAACTTCGGCGTAGCCGTCGAAGGCGCTGAGCGTGTGGAGTTGGACCAGATTTCACTGCTGCCTGAGGACGCGATCGGCACGCTGGATCCCGATGCCGTGGCCATGGCGAAAGCAATGCACATCACGGAACTGCGCTTTGGCGGCAACTTCAGTTCGTACTATCACTGGCGTGACGGCATCGGATCTGAAGACAAGCGCGTCACCATCGAGAACATAGCGTGGGGCATACCGGAGTACAACAACTTCGGCACAGACGAGTTCTTGCAGTTGTGCGACCTCATCGGCGCGATTCCTCAATTTAATCTCAACATGGGCAGCGGCACACCGGAAGAAGCAGCGGACTGGGTCCGCTACATCCACGCACATCACAAGGGCCGCGTGCTTTACGAGATCGGCAACGAATTATGGGGCAAGTGGCAGGTGGGTTATCCCACGCTGCAGGAGATCGGGCCGCGGACGCTGGCCTTTAGCAAAGCTGTTCGCGCCGTCGACCCGCACGCAGAGATCATTGCAACGGGTGACGTACCGCATGACGGAAACGACCGTTGGAACCAGACGCTGCTCAATCTTCCTGCCGGGACCTTCGAGGATCTTTCCCTTCACCTAGTCATGGGCATGAACCATCCCCTGCTGCCCAGCGCCACGCCAGACTTTACGGCGGAAGCGGCATACGCATCGGCCATTGGCATGGGGAATTTTCTTGATCGTGCGAAAGAGGGATTGAACCTGCACGCGGATGCGCGCGGCAAGGTGCATTTCGCCGTAACGGAGTGGCTATTCAATAGCAAGGGTTACGGCGAGCGTAACTTCACCAACGAAACACCCAGTTGGATGAATGAGGGTGGCGCAGTTTTGGCGGCGGCCTTTCTAAATCAGGTTCTGCGCCGATCAGACAGTGTGACCATTACTGACATGACCGGCCTGATGGAGTTCGCGGGTATATGGAAGCGTCGTGAACAGGTCTACGCCGTGCCCGCTTATTACGCGTTTCAGATGTACACCGTCGTCAAAGGCGACACGGTGTTGCCGGTGATAACAGACTCGGGCACGTACAACGTGCGGCGCGGTCTGCATTCGCTGGAAACGCTCGACAACGTGCCCTATGTTGACGTGGTTGCCACCCGCAGTGAAGACGGCAAGACCCTCACATTGCTTTGTGTCAATCGTAGCCTGGAAGAAGATGTATCAACAGATTTTGATCTGAGTGCCTTTCGCGTGAGCGGGCCAGCCAAGGCGAAACAGATCAGCGCAGCAAGCCGGTATGAGCAGAACAGCGAAGTCGAACCGAACCATGTGGTGCCGCAAGACAGTAGCTTAGCTGTCCGCGGCAGCCAGCTTTCTATGTCTCTCGCTAAAGAAAGTGTCACCGTTCTTCGCCTGCCTTTGCAGTGAACAAGTGTTAGCAATACAGAGGAACATGTCTTGCACCGCAATGCGAGAAGTTGTCTGTACAGCGAATTTGTAAGCGGTCGTTAGCACTGTAAGGATCCGCTCACCTTAGGGTCCTCGCTCAAACTCAGACAATGCTGAGCGTGATGAACTACCCGCAAGACAGGTCACGCAAAAGCAACCAGTCCTTGTAAGCGGGAAGCTTAATGATGCAGCGAGTACCAAAGGGTGCGGCCTCATCGTACCGAATGGTGCCACCATGGCATGGGCGAGGCAGCTTCGCCGAGACGCGAGACGAGTCAGCAGCGGTGCCGCTAACGCCTAACAGGCCATATTCACTCAGATGTTTGTTGTTCCAAACGGATGTATCGCATCTTGCGGAGCTGGCGACACGAACAGAAAAGCCCACTCCGAGGAGTGGGCTCTGTGTTAATGCTGGCGATCACCTAATCTCCCACACAGCTGCCCGTGCAGTACCATCGGCCCAGCGAGACTTAACTTCCGTGTTCGGGATGGGAACGGGTGTGACCCTCGCGGTATTATCACCAGCAAATTGTCGAAACGGCTCGCTCTGCGAGGTTTCACGACTGAATAGATTGGGTAGACATATACTTCGTATTTCTTAGTTGCCGCAAGCGCTTGCGCGCCGCATGTAACTACTTAGCTTGTGTTGAATCTCTCTCGGAACAGAGCGGAAGCTCTGCGCAGAGTAAATTCTATGATCAAGCCGAACGGGCGATTAGTACTGGTAAGCTACACGCATTACTGCGCTTCCACATCCAGCCTATCAACCTAGTGGTCTTCTAGGGCCCTTCATTTCCCTTTTGGGTTGGGAGATCTCATCTTAGGGCATGCTTCCCGCTTATATGCATTCAGCGGTTATCATAACCGAACTTCGCTACCCAGCCGTGCCCTTGGCAGGACAACTGGAACACAAGAGGTTCGTCCATCCCGGTCCTCTCGTACTAAGGACAGCCCCCTTCAAATCTCCTACGCCCACAGCAGATAGAGACCGAACTGTCTCGCGACGTTCTGAACCCAGCTCACGTACCGCTTTAATAGGCGAACAGCCTAACCCTTGGAACCTTCTACAGCTCCAGGATGCGATGAGCCGACATCGAGGTGCCAAACCATTGCGTCGATATGAACTCTTGGCAATGATCAGCCTGTTATCCCCGGCGTACCTTTTATCCGTTGAGCGATGGCCCTTCCATACAGAACCACCGGATCACTAAGGCCTGCTTTCGCATCTGCTCGACTTGTAGGTCTCGCAGTTAACCACACTTATGCCTTTGCACTCGACGGCTGATTTCCAAACAGCCTGAGTGTAGCTTCGCGCGCCTCCGTTACAATTTAGGAGGCGACCGCCCCAGTCAAACTACCCGTCTT
>JBPBPZ010000326.1:0-12713 GCA_050954525.1 Janthinobacterium lividum | reverse complement strand
CTATGTGAGCGCGTCGTCGTGATCGAGTTCCCCACAAAGGAACAGGCCATCGCGGCGTATGACAGCGAGGCGTATCAGGCCGCGGTGTCCCTGCTTGCGGGCAAAGTGGATCGCGATGTGCGCTTCGTAGAAGGCTATGCGCTCGCACCGTAATGAGTACGCCGTGCACAGACCTGCTTACTTATCGCAGGCTTGATGCCGGGCGGACTTCCACCTGGACGGCGTAAAAGGTGGCACCTCCGCCAAGGTCGGTAAGCCGTTCGCTCGTCAGCACGTTGATACCGTTGCCATCGCCAGACAGCTTATTCCAGCCAAGCGTTGCAGCCACGGTGCCAGGTTGCACGCGACCTGTGAACGCGGCACAAAGCTGAATGCTGCCGCGTTCATTCACCACGTTTACGCTGTCGCCTTCCGCTATGCCCCGTTCTGCCGCGTCATCTGGATGGATTTCCAGAGCATCCAGCCCGATGCGTTCGGCCTCCATAGACCGGTGCCGCGGGTGGTTTGCAAAGGTGGAATTCATCCAATGATCGGCCTTGCGCGCCAGCATCTGCAGCGGCTGTGTGGCGTCTTTGCGCTCAGGTGTTGCCGCGTAGCCCGGCAGTGGATCCAGCCCCTGCACGGCAAGTGACTCTGTGTAAAACTCGCCGCGTCCACTGGGCGTGCGAAACCATGAGGCGTCGCTGAAAGGCAGAAACTCACCACGCTCATTACGCGGCAACTGCAACGGTATGCGCGGTTGCTGTTGCAGCCGATCCAGCGTAATGCCTGCGTGCCATGGGTGCGCACTGTCGAGCGCCTGCGCGATCAGATCCTGCTCCGTGTCGCGAAAGCAGGGCTCGGTAAAACCCATGCGCTGCCCAAGCTGGCCAAACACCCACACATTGCTGCGAGCTTCGCCCAGCGGCTGCATGGCACGCGGCGATATCTGCACAAAGTAGTGGCCGTAGGCACCCTGCACATCGTCCTGCTCCAGGAAGGTCGGGGCAGGCAGAACGATGTCGGCGTGGTCTGCCGTGTCCGTAAAGAAGCTGTCGTGGACGACGGTGAACAGGTCCGCCCGCCGCATGCCGCGCAGCACCGGAGTCTGGTTGGGCGCGACAGCTGCCGGATTTGAGTTGTAGACAAACAGCGCGTGGACCGGCGGGTCGTTCAGCGTGGTCAGCGCCTGGCCAAGCTGGCTCATGTTCACGGTCCGCGCCGCACGCTGCAGAGGGCTGCTCTGCATCAGTTCCGGCATTTGCAGCTTCGCGGAATTGAAGCCAAACGCCGCCGACGTGGACAGCATGACTCCGCCGCCATGGTGCTTCCACGCACCGGTCAGCAGGGGCAACATGGCCACCGCGCGAGCTGCGGTTCCGCCGTTGTCCGTGCGCTGGATGCCGTAATTTACGCGGATGACCGCCGGTGTGGTGGTCGCGTACGACCTCGCAAACGCAACGATGATCTCCGCATCCACGCCGGTAATTTCAGCGACACGTTCCGGTGCGTAGTCCGCTGTCATCACGCGCTCACGCAGGGCTTCGAAACCGTGCGTGCATGCTTCGATGTACTCGCGATCTTCCAGTCCGTCGCGCAGGATCACGTGCATCATGCCCATGGCCAGCGCGGTGTCCGTGCCTGGTCGGATGGCGATGTGCTGGTCCGCCAGCCGCGCCGTCTTGGTCTGGTACGGATCGATAACGACCAGCCGCGCGCCGTTGCGCCGTGCCTGCTCGACAAACGGCCATAGATGAATGGTGTTGCCGTGCAGGTTTGCGCCCCAGGCAATGATGAGCTTTGCGTGCACGAAGCTTTGTGGTTCCGGCCCCAGGCGCGTGCCGTACACCGCGTTGAACGCCGCCGTTCCCGCAGTGGCACAGATGGTTCGGTCCAGTTGCGACGCACCCATGCGGTGAAAGAAGCGGCGGTCCATGGATCCATAGCCAAGCTGGCCGATGGTGCCGGCATAGCTGTACGGCAAGATCGATTCCGGACCGTGCGTGTCGCTTACTCGCTGCAGGTTTTCAGCGATGGTGTTGAGTGCCTCATCCCACGAGATGCGTTCGAATGCCTGCGCCTCTTCGCCATGCTTCAGCGAACCTTTCGGCACACCCGCGCGCCGGCGCATGGGGTACAGCAGGCGGTCCGGTGCGTAGACGCGGTCAAGGTAGCGCGCCACTTTGCCACACAGAAAGCCGCGCGTAACCGGGTGCGCCGGGTCGCCCGCGATACGAATCACACGATCGGTCGCAGTGTCTACCGTGGCCAGAATGCCACAGCTATCCGGGCAGTCCAGCGAGCAGGTGGCGTGCACCACCTTCAACTGCGCCGGTGACGACACCTTCGACATTTCACGCGGTGAAGAAGAGCCCGCGCCCGTTACCGCTGTCCCTACAGACGCCATGGCATGATTGTAGAATTCCACCCGCAGCAGCACCTACACTCATCACTACCTGGAGATCTTGACCATGCGTCGCATCCTGCTCTCTTCCGCCCTGGCGTTTGCTCTTCTGTCCACCATCGCGCCCACGACGATGCACGCGCAGGACCGCGAAGGCGCGCAGATGAAGACGCTGCCGCAGGGCGAACTGGACGTGGTGAAGGTGCTGCTGGCGCAGGAACGGGCCTGGAACAAGGGCGACATGACCGGCTTTACCAGCGGCTATAAAAACTCGCCGGATACCCTGTTTATTGGTACAGAAATCGCGCGCGGCTACGACCAGATGCAGGCACGTTACGCGAAGAACTACCCGGACAAGGCCACCATGGGCAAGCTGACCTTCAGCGAGCTGGAACCGCACCTGCTGGACGAGCATTTCGCCACGCTGACGGGTGCCTTCCAATTGGAGCGTGCCAAGAAGAACGGCGGCAACGCCAACGGCATCTTCTCGCTGGTGCTGGAAAAGACCGAAGGCGGATGGAAGATCGTGCTGGACCACACCTCGTAGCCAGCCACTCGATGCAGGTTGCCAGGCGCGCTCTCAGGCGGCAACTGTGTGTTCAAGCTTGAGCTTCATGTAGAGCCTTGCAATCTCGCCCCAGGAGCGCTCCAAACCTGCGAGCGTGGAGTGCACAAAGGCTCTGCGAGCGTCGCCCTTTCGGAGAGCTGCTTCCATCGCTGCGTGCCACGCGTAGAGCGCCATAACCTCGTCGGAAACCAGCATCACCAACTGGAAGCTGTCGCTGTTCCGGGTGTCAGCTGCCGGCGCAAAGAACCACAGCATGGCCTGGACAAACTCGGCGAGGTCACCCTTGTCAGTCTCAAACAGATCCTCCTCACAAACCGTCAGCATGGCTCGGAGTTGGTTGCGGGTATCCAGATTTGCCTCTCGCGCGGTAGCCAGCTCGCTTAGAAACTTGTGAGCTGCCTTTTCGCGTGTTCTGCGCGCTGCCTCCAGATCTTCGGGGCTGTAGCAGTTCAACAGATCCTTGCCCAGACCAGTTCCGACCCTGAAAGCTGCCGGGTTGAAACGAGCGGTCCTGAACATCTGGAGCATGTCGAGGGCGACCGGAACGAAATCCTTGTACAGGGGATCAATGATCTTTTCGAAGTAGTCTCTTCGATTCAACCTCCTGGTTTGTAGCAATCGGATCAACGCGGCGATCAGGTCGAGCAGCGTAGCCGACAAGTGAGTACCTGCTTCCATCGAGCCGACACCCTCAAAACGTGAATCTGCATAAAAGATGGTGTTCAGTGTGTCTGCTCAGCAAGGCGAATCTGGCCTGTCGCAGATCGGCTGCCGAGTTGTTCCGAATCGGTGCAAGCGCACAGATTTGGACTTCTGCGAGACGCATCTCAAAGACAGTTGATTGTGTCCGGGTGCATTTCTGTATCGCTGCCCGGCCTGGTGTCGAAGGAGACAAAGCATGACCACACGAAGAGAGTTTCTGGAGAAATCCACCGCGGTTGCTGCTGCGATCAGCACTACCGCAGCGCTTGGGCAGACGGCGCAGAACACCGGTAGGGCAGAGCACGATATGTCGTTCAGCAACCCCGGCCAGAGCAACACCGGCCTGGTAGGCATGAACCCGAACAGCAACATGCCGCCGCCGACCGATCATGGCACGGTGCCGCCGATCTGGTACTCGTTTGACCTGACTCATCGGCGGGTGCAGGAAGGTGGCTGGACCCACCAGGTGACGGAGCGCGAACTGCCCTCAGCCAAGGAACTGTCCGCCGTGAACATGCGGCTGACGCGCGGCAGCTTTCGCGAACTGCACTGGCACCTGGCCGATGAGTGGGCCATTATGCTGAAAGGCCGCGCTCGCGTAACCCTGTTGAGCCCGGATGGATCGATGTTTATCGATGACGTGGGCGAAGGCGACCTGTGGATCTTTCCGGCGGGTTCGCCGCACTCCATCCAGGGCCTCGGCGACAATGGGTGCGAGTTCTTGCTGGTGTTCAACCAGGGTTCGTTTTCGGAAGAGAGCACCTTTCTGCTTTCGGACTGGCTAAAACACACGCCTCCCGGGATCATTGCGAGGAACACCGGCCTGCCGGTCGCATCAGTCGAAAAGCTGCCAAAGGCTGATCCCCTGTACATTTTTCCGAGCACGGTTCCGGGGCAGTCGCTCGAGCAGGATCGCGCGGAAGTCGCTCATGTGGCTGCAAAGCCGAAGCACCAGTACACCTTCAAGACCGGTACCATGCAGCCGACGTTTGCCAGCGACAAGGGCAACGTCAAGATAGTGGACGTAAAGAACTTTCCGGCATCGCCAAAGATTTCCGGCGGCCTGGTGACACTGAAGCCGGGCGGTCTGCGCGCCCTGCACTGGCATCCGCACGCCAGCGAGTGGCAGTTCTGGATTTCAGGGCAGGGCCGCATGACGGTGTTCAACGCGCGTGAAGATGCACGCACCATGGACTTCCGCGCCAACGACGTCGGCTTTGTGCCCGCCATGGCTGGGCATTACATCGAGAACACCGGTACGGAAGACCTGGTGTTTCTGGAACTATTTCCCGCGGGCGAGTTCCAGGAAATGTCGCTGAACAACTGGCTGCGTGCCGTTCCCCGGCAGGTAGCCATGGCCCACACCAACCTGTCCGCTGATGAAATTGCGCGCATCCCGGCGAAGGCGCAGCCGATTGTGTAGAGTGAGGCACGCCATGGTCGCTGTCATCCTGAAGCGTAGGGAAGGATCCTAAGCATATGATCTGGGCAAAAGGCTTGAGGTTCCCAGCGGGAAAGCTTGGATACTACTTGCCACGTCAATTCCTCGGGATCCTTCGCCTCGCTGAGGATGACGGCAGGTTTTGTTCAGGTGGCAGCGGGACGCGCCAGGATGACGGGCGTGCTCGCTCGGGATGACGGTGCAATTTCGCCCTGAGATAATGAGACCCAGCATGCCCAACCGCGCCATATCTGCAAGCCTCGCCACAGCCGCCCTCCTTTTACCGCTGTTTGTAGCTGGCTGCCATGCGCAAGTGCCTGCGGGCGGCAAGCTGTCGCCGGAGATGGCGCGGCGCATTGCCCTGACGATCCGCACCAAGGCGCAACTGCCCTTCAACTACGACGTAAAAGTGGCGGACCTGAAGCCGAGCACGCAGCCCGGCTGGGATGAGGTCACGGTCCTTCTGGGCGAAGAAGGCAAGCCAGCGAAGCCCATGGCTTTTCTGCTCTCGAAAGACGGCAAAACGCTGGCGCAGATGAACACCTTTGACATCTCAAAGGACCCCAAAACACTGGTCAGCGATGCTGGACGGCCTTCCAAGGGCGGCAGCGAAAAAGCGCCGGTCGACATCGTCGTGTTCGACGACCTGGAATGCCCGTTCTGCGCACGCATGCACGCGCAGATGTTTCCCGCCGTTCTGAACCGGTACGGCGACAAGGTTCGCATTGCGTATAAGGACTTTCCCTTGACGCAGATTCACCCCTGGGCGACGCACGCCGCCGTCGACGCCGACTGCCTGGCGGCGCAAAGCGTCCCCGGCTACTGGAACCTGGTGGACACGCTGCATGCAGACCTGAGCACCATCGGCGTCGATCCAAAAGTGACGGTCGCGCCCGACAAGCAGCCGGAAAAGACCCTGCCGGTCGCCCTTGCACAGTTGGACAAGGCCACCCTGGACGAGGGCAAAAAGCAGAAGGTCGACGAGAAAAAGCTGCAGGCTTGCGTCAGCAAGCAGGATGAAACCGGCGTGAAGGCGGGGCTTGCTGAGGGCGAGACGCTTAACGTCAACGGCGTTCCGGCAATCTTCGTGAACGGCGAGATGATTACCGGCGCGGTGCCCATTGAGTATGTCTATCGCGCGGTGGATTCCGCACTGCTGGCGCAGGGCATTACGCCTCCGCCGCCGGTTCCGGTGCCCTCGCTGGACGCCCCGCCACCGGCGACTCCCGCTCGCTAGGATCCAGTGGGCGCCGCCTTCGGTGGCACCAGGGTGCCCTGGTGATACATCATCTGCCAGCGCTCGTCGCGGTGGCTCCAGAGGCTCACGCGTAGCGTTTCCCGGCTATTGACGACTGTTCGATAGTTCAGCAGGGCCAGATCTGCGGCCAGCGAGGTGCAGCGAAACTCGCTGGTGCGATGGCGGCGCAGGGGCATGCCGACCAGTTCGCGCAGCATGGACGCGCGGTCCCATTCGCGGCCAGATGCCGAGACTTCGCGGAAGTCATCCGCCAGCAAAGATTCAACGCAGGCGCGGTCGCAATCGTCGCCCATCGCCAGCAGCCGCTTCTCCAGGGGTACAAGTACTTCAATCAGGTCCATGCCAAGAGCATAGAATACTCGTGTGAGCCCGCTCGCTGCAGACCTGATCCAGATCGACCTTGCACCGCGAAAGCCTGCCCCCAAACCGGAGTGGCTGAAGGCGCGTGCGCCCGTAGGCGAGACCTTTCACGCGCTGAAGCAGTTGACGCGCGAGCTTGGCCTGCACACCGTGTGCGAAAGCGCCCATTGCCCCAACATTGGCGAGTGCTGGAACCACAAAACGGCCACCTTCATGATGCTGGGTAACAGCTGCACCCGACGCTGCGGATTTTGCGCGGTCCCCAGCGGCAAGCCAGAACCCATTGACCTGGATGAGCCGCGCCGTGTGGCCTATGCCGTGGCGAAGCTTGGCCTGGCCCATGCCGTGATTACCAGCGTTAACCGCGACGACGACAACACCGGTGCCGCGCGCGCCTTTGTCGAGGTGATCCGCGAGATCCGCGCGCAGGCTCCCGGTTGCCAGGTGGAAGTGCTGACGCCGGACTTTCAGGGCACAGAAGAGGCCATTCGGCTGGTGGTCGCTGAAGCTCCGGAGATACTAAACCACAACATCGAAACCGTGCCGCGGCTGTACCGCGTGGCCAAGTCCGGTGGGCGGTACGAGCGCAGCATCGGGTACCTGCGGCTGGCAAAGGAACTGAATCCGAAGCAGGTCACCAAGACCGGCATTATCGTCGGCATGGGCGAGGAAACGCACGAACTGCTGGACGTTTTCCGAGACCTGGCCGCGATCAAGGTCGATATCCTGACGATCGGGCAGTACCTGCGGCCTTCGAAAGACCACCTGCCCATGAAGCGTTACTACACGCCGCAAGAGTTCGCTTTTTTGAAGGAAGAAGCGCTGCGGATGGGCTTCCGCCACGTGGAAAGCGGCCCACTGGTGCGATCGAGCTACCACGCTCACGAGCAGGCGCAGTCCACCGGCCTGGCCTAGATCCGGGCTCACTTCCAACATGAACACTGCAAAGTTGTTCCCTGCCGTCTTGCTTTTCGGAACAGTGGCACCTGCCCAACGTGAGGTGCCCATGCCTGCGTATGTGCCACCGGGCCCACCGGACGCCATCGTTTCTGGCGATCGCCTGCCGCGCACCATCACCTGCCATGACCGGATCCGTGTCTATATCCAGGGCACTGCAAACGAGGTACAGATCTACGGCGATTGCGGCCAGGTACGAGTGCGCGGCGACCGTAACTTCGTATGGCTGGATCGCGACGCCCAGATAGCGGTAGAGGGCGACAACAACCTCGTTTACATCCGCACACCGACGGCACGCGTCAGCAGCCGGGGCAGCGGCAATCGATTCGAACTTCGACGGTAGATCGTCAACCTTGACGGAACGGTAACTTACTACGATGCAGTGAAGCATGAGACGACATTGTTGGCCAAGGGCTCCATTTCAGCCACTGTGTTTCAGCCTCTTTGTATCCTGTACCTACAGAAACGGTTTGGATTGAACATGTTGCGCGCCTGCTAAGTCGGCTGCTTTACATACGGCAAAAACCATCACAATTAACATTGGGAACTTACCAGGCTGGCGGTAAGCCGCACAACCAGCAACACACAGCATGGCTGTCCTGTAAAGACACACATAAGTGTGCGGCAGGATTTCTGCCATAAAACTATGAGTACTTCCTCATTCTTCCAAGGAGCTGTGCCCGTGTCACACGAATCTCAGCGCCCATCCGTGCAAGTGCAACTGCGCGCGCTGATGGCCTCGGCGGCGCTGCTCCTGCTGATCTACGTTGCCCTGCTGGCTGCGTTCTCAAAGACCAGCTTTCCCACACACATGGCCACCGCAACGCGCTGGCCTGTGCTGATGGACAAGCCAGTGGGCGAAGACGGTTATTACATGCTTACCGTGGCAGAGAACATCGCGTCCACGGGCCACATCCGCTATAACGGCGGCGTGCCTGCGACAGGCATCCAGCCATTGGCGACTGTCCTGTTCGCCGGCCTGGACTGGCTGGTACACGCGTTTGGCGGTGGAGTACCTGCACTGATTCGCAGCGTGATGGGCTTTGGAACCGTTCTGCTGGTGGTGTTTGCGATGCAGATCCGAAGGATCGCCATGTCGCTGTCGCCTGACGGCATACGCTCGCAGGCTGGTGCCCTGGCCTTTTTGCTCACCCTGTTCAGCTTCACCCTGTTTCGCCTGTTTACCTATGGCCTTGAAACAGGCATTTACCTGGTGTTGATTGCTGCATGTTTCCAGGTCACCCTGCGCATAGCGAAGAAGCAGAGGACGGACTGGAGCGATGCGGTTTTGCTGGGTCTTGCGGCTGGATTTGCCGGAGAAGCGCGCATTGATTTTGGCCTCCTGTTTGCCATTCTGCTTGCCACCCTGCTGCTGTACCGGTGGATCTCACTCGCAAAAACAGTGGTCGCTGGCAGCATCGCGCTGCTTGTAGTCAGCCCCTGGTTCCTGTTTGTGCACCGCGTCAGCGGTTCGTGGCTGCCCACCTCTGGCAAAGCAGAATCCACCATGATCACGGCAGCGGCACTACCAGCGCGTCTGTCCACGATGCTGGTGGCTGTCGCGGGGGAAGTGATGCCCTGGTGTTATGCCGTGCGGTCGAATCTTACCCTGCTGGTGGCAGCCGTCAGTGCGGGTTTGCTGGTCTGGTTTGTGGCAGCGCGGCGCGACCACGGGCAGCTGCTTCGCAAAATCCTGCTGTCAAGGCTGGGGGTGCTGTGGGTAGTCTGCCTGCTGAGCCTTCTCCCGATCTACCTCGTGCTTTTCAACGCGACGCATTTCTACTATCGCTATATGGCTCCGCTGGCTGTGCTGACACTTCCAGTGTGTGCCATTGCGCTGGCGCAGTCTGACCGGATTCGCCGGCACATGAGCGCCACGGCCGTGGTGCTGTGTGCCGCGTTCTGCTTCTGGACAGCGGGGTCTCTTCACACTGGTCACATTGGGAACAGCCAAACGCTGGCCGCGGGCTACGTTCAACAGAACTTTTCCCATGCTCACGTGGGCGCATTTCAAAGCGGCGTAATGGGCTTCTTCAATCCGAATGTGGAGAACCTGGACGGCAAGCTGAACCAGGGCGCTTTGAACGCGACCGCCAGACATCAGCTGCCGGATTTCATCGATAGCGAAGGCATCAACGTGCTGGTGGACTGGCCCAGCGTTCTGCAGGGTGCCCTGCCCCCCAGCTACCTGCAAAGTGAATGGAAGCCATGCCCGGTTCCTATGGTGGGCGATGCGGAAAGCGTTTGCCTGATCCGAAAGTCAGCCGAGGCCCGGTAGATGGAATGCCGCGTCTTGCCGCTTGGCAACGCGCCCTAACCGCCACCAGCCTCGACTGGTCGCAGAGGAGTTTCACCTGAACCGACGTACTGTTTTTTGGCTGGCCGTTGCACTTGCGGCATTTTTGGGCACCTTTGTTTTGCCCTTCTTTTTTCCACTCAAGGTCCCCGTGTTCTCTCCGGTGTACACGGCGGGCGGAAACAACCGCGTGGGTGCCATTGCGTTGGCCTGCGTTGGTGTGCTGGCAACATTGCTGTGCTGGCGCTTCCGCTACTTCGCAGAACCTGTGCCGCAGCAGGCTGGCGAAGACCGGCAACCTGCCCGGCGATGGATGTGGGCTGCCATGGCCGTGGTCACGCTGTATGCTGCGGGCCTGGGTGTCATGATGGTGCGCTCGGGCATGTACTATGCCGACGCTGGCTACTTCCTGACGCAGTTGCGTAGCGGCCTGATATTCCACAAAACCCTGTACCGGGACGTTGAGTTTGCCTACGGTCCTCTGATGTACTACTGGCCCGCCTGCTTTTTACGCGTGCTGGGCCTTGCGCACGTGTCGGCAACGGCGGCTTACGTGGTGTCGCTCTGCGTGATGGAAGCAGTCGGAACAGCGATGCTGTTCTACACCGTGTGCGCCATGCCCATGCGGCGCAACATGAAGATCGCGGCATTTCTGCTGCTGGCGATTGTGACACTGGATCCGCAGGAAGGCCTGAACTACACGGCGTTCCGTTTCGTCTGCAGCATTGCCACGCTTGTGCTGCTGACGCGACAGCGACGTGTCGCGTCAGCAGGCCTGGTTGCTGCCGCTGGCGCGCTGTTCAACTTTGCCGTGTCGCCGGAGATGGGTGTCGCCTTTGTTGCGGCTGCCTGTGTCTACGGCGGATACCGCGCCCTGGTGGGGGGCGCACGCTGGCTGGTGCCCGCAGTGGCAGCGGTGGCGGGCAGCGGACTGTTCGCCATGCTGGTGGGAGCGGACTACTTCCGCACCCTGAAAGAGTTTGCCAACGGCGGCTACAACATGCTGCTGGAACCCGCGCCACACATCTACCTGCTGCTGTTTTGCGCAGTCGGGCTGGCACCTGCCGTGGTTGCGGCAGCGCTTGCCGGCAGGCACGAGGACGGTGTTCCAGCCGCCGGTACCGGCCTTCTGCTGGGCGTATACATCGCAGGTCTGGCGCTTCTGCCCGCGGCGCTTGGAAGATGCGATCCTCTGCACGTGTCCTACAACGGATGGCCGATCTTCCTGCTGAGCTTTGTTGCACTGGACCGGATGCGCCTGCCCGCACGACGCATCGGCCTGGCCGTGGCGCTGCTGTTCTGCACCTACTCTGTCATGCAGGAGTACGCACTCGGCAGCGGCCCCATTAGCAAGATGGTGCTGCAGCGCCCCGACCCGTATGAGGATGTCGACCTCTCCCGGCTGCAACAGGCACTGGGTGGACGCCGTGTGTCGTTTCCCTGGTACACGCCATTGCGCGCGTCCAACGCTCTGACTGCCGCCGGGGAGTACCAGCCGCTTTACCTCTGCATTCTGGCAGTGGACGCCCACGCGGAACAACGAACCATCGACGATGTACGCCAGGGGGACTTTCTGCTGGCACCCAATTTCACGAAGCGTGCCTCACAGAACGCCATCAACAACGTGGGTATGAAGTACAGGCTGCGCTTTGGCTATCGCTACAAACAGCGGCACGAACCGTACCTGCAAGGGGCGTTGCTGGTCCGTGAGCTGGAGGCAAACTGGCGCGATGTGGGTACCTTTGGATCGTACGAGCTGTACCACAAGGAGCGCTGACCTCCGCTCTCGCCACCTGCATCCGATAGAATCGACACGTTGCGCAAACGCGCCGAGGGACGAACAACATGGCTTCGCAGATGGCAAACATTCCCGCATTGAAGGACCTGCAGGTCCAGTTGACCGAACGCATGAAGAAGTCGATTGAGGACTTCCGAAACAACCTGTTGGCCGTCCGCACCGGACGCGCCAGCGTGCACATGCTGGACAACGTGCGCGTGGACTATTACGGATCGGAAATGCCGATCAACCAGCTGGCCCAGGTCAGCGCGCCCGAGGCCAACCAGATTGTGGTGCAGCCGTTCGACGTGGGTGTGGTCGGCCTGATTGAAAAGGCTATCCGCACCAGCGGACAGGGTTTCAATCCCATGCACGACGGCAAGGTGATCCGCGTGCCGGTGCCGCCCATGACGGAAGAGCGTCGCCGCGATGCGGTGAAGCAGCTTGCCGGCATTCTTGAGGACCACAAAACCAGCGTCCGCAATATTCGCCGCGAAGGCAACGACACCATTAAGAAGGCCACCAAGGACAAGCTGATCAGCGCCGACGACGAGAAGCGCGCCACCGAAGAAACGCAGCAGATGACCGACGCGCAGATCAAGACGCTGGAAGATATGTTCAAGATCAAGGAAAAGGAACTGATGACGGTCTGAGCGACTGAGCACCCCATCTCCGTCATTCTGAGCGAAGCACACAGTGCGTAGTTGAAGGACCTGCTTTCCCGGCGCTGCACCGCAGACCGACAGGAAAGCAGGTCTTCGCTTTCGCTCAGGACGACGAACTTGTAAGGCAGGTTTCGCAAGACGATATGCCTGCATCGCCTGCTCGTCACGCATCGGAAAGTGCCCGGCACGGTATCCTCTCCCAGAAGAGGTTCCTATGAGCACACAGGCAGAGCGGTTCGACGCAGTCGTCATCGGGTCTGGCCAGGCGGGCAATCCACTTGCCGTGGCCATGATGAAGCAGGGGTG
>JBPBPZ010000278.1:0-12759 GCA_050954525.1 Janthinobacterium lividum | reverse complement strand
GTCAGTGCGCGCGCCTGGATGCCCATGCCTGCAAGTTCAGCGATGAAGCTGTCGCAATCGCCCGCCTTGCGGCTTGTGATGATCAGCTTCGCGCCCGCCCGCCCAAGGGCTCGCGAAAAATATTGGCCCAGCCCGCGCGACGCGCCGGTGACGATGGCAATCTGGCCTGTCAGGTCGAAGAAGTTGTGACTCATGCAGTTGCTCCCGGCGTGACAACGACCTTTAGCAGGCCCGCTTCGCGAGCATGCAGGCGCTTGAACCAGCCTGCGGCCTCGTCCAGTGACGACACGGCTGAAATCAGCGGCTTGACCGTGATGGCTCCGCTGCTCAGCAGGCGAATCGCCTCGGTGTACTCGCCTGCGGACGAGCACGAACCCTGCAGCCGAACCTCGCGCGTAACCACCCGTTGCAGTGGTAGCGGAACCTCGGGCTGGATGTTGCCGATGAGCGTGACGGTACCGCCACGGCGCACGCAGTCGATGGAGGCGACAACAGTCTCGGCACGGCCCACGGCCTCCAGCACCACGTCCACGCCGCGTTTGTTGGTGCGGCGCAGGATCTCCTGCACAAGGTCCTTGCCAGACATCTGCAGCGTGTCCGGAATACCGACGTCTATCGCCATTTGCAGGCGAGCCTCATCAATATCGGCGATGGTGACGGACGAGCAGCCAGCCTCGCGCGCAGCCTGCGCCGTCAGCAGGCCGATCATGCCCGCGCCGATCACCAGCGCCGATTCGCCGCCCTTCAGCTGTGACACGCGCACGCCGTGCAGCGCGACCGACACGGCTTCCAACATCGCGGCTTCTTCCATGGGGAAGTCGTCCGGCAATCGGTACAGAATGCGCGCAGGCACCGCGACCAGTTCGGCAAACGCGCCGTTGCGGCGGTAGTCCGTGCACGACACCCCCAGCACCTGGCGGTTGTCGCACAGGTTTACCTCGCCCCGCAGGCAGAACTCGCAGTGGCCGCAGTACACGGTGGAGTCAAACGTGACGCGATCGCCCGCCTTGTAGCCCGCAACATCCGCGCCCACCTGCGTGATGATGCCCGCCGCCTCATGCCCCATGACAATAGGTGGAATGCGGCGGCCCGACCCGCCATCGTAGCCATGCACGTCACTGCCGCAAATGCCACATGCCGCCACGCGGATCAGCACTTCGTCCGGAGCGCAGGTTGGCTCCGGGATGTCGATCACCTGCAGGCTTTCGTACTGTTCCAGCATCAGCGCTTTCATCGGGTACCCCTTGCGCAATTGTCTGCTTCTGTAAGCGAGCGAACAAGTCTGACTGCCGCCAGATGCGCTCATTGACTCGCACCCTTCTTCACGTCGTCATTCCGACCGGAGCGGAGTGGAGGAACCTGCTGTTCGCGCGCGCGAAGCGCGCCTGAGCGCCCGGCGCTGGAAAGCAGGTCCTTCGACTTCGCCCTTACGGGCTTCGCTCAGGACGACGGAGTCAATGTCATTTACTG
Source organism: Janthinobacterium lividum (assembly GCA_050954525.1). Taxonomy (GTDB): domain Bacteria; phylum Acidobacteriota; class Terriglobia; order Terriglobales; family Acidobacteriaceae; genus Terriglobus. Next base: position 11,289 of record JBPBPZ010000278.1, on the reverse strand, counting down.
AGGCAGAGGCTTTAGCGTGACCGTCTTACCCTGCTTGATGGATTCGCGCGCGGCATCCAGAATCTGCACCACGACCATGTTTGTCTCCAGCGAGGACAGGTCGCCTGCCGGGTTGATCTCCTTGTGCAACACGGCGGCCAGGTAGTCGAGCGAGTTGCTCTGGTTCTGCGGCAGCGCGGGCGCGTCGTGGGCAGGCGACTCGCCACCGTGTTCGCCACGGTAGCGCGTCACGATCTGCTTTGCTGCAACCGTGAAGAGCGTGCCCTGGTTCCCGTAAACTTCCATATTCTTGACGGCAAAGCTCCAGTCCCACGAAGGCATCAGGATGGCCTGCGCGCCGGGGTAGCCGAGGATGACGGTCGCGTCATCTTCTGTGCGCGTGTAGATGTCGGGCTTGTGTGTTTGCGCAAAGGCAGTCACGGTCAGCGGCGCTTTGCCGCCCTCGATCACCGTCATCAGATCCGCGCCGTAGCAGCCAAAGTCAAAGAGCGCACCGGCACCGTTCTGCGCTGGATCGGTGATCCAGGGCAGCCACTCAGGGCCGACGCCGATCTCCTTTGGACCCTCATGGCCGTCGCGTACCAGCACCTTGCGCACCGTGCCCAGCTTGCCGCTCTTGATCTCGGCCAGCGCCTCGGCGTTGCTGTTGTACCAGGTGGTTTCATAGTTCACCAGCACCTGCACGTGGTTCTTCCGAGCCGCTTCGCGGATGGCGAGTGCGTCAGCCACCGTTGTCGCCAGCGGCTTTTCGACCATGCTGTTGACGCCGTGCTTTGCGGCAACCTCGATGACCTTGCGATGCTCTGCAATGGTGCCGTAGCCCAGCACCGCGTCCGGGTGCAGCTTGTTGATCATGGATTCTTCGTCGGTGTAGAACAGCGACGCGTCCAGCTTGTACTGGTCGGCATACTGCTTTGCCAAGGCGGTATTCGGCTCCACAATGGCGACCAGCTTCGCGCTGGTGCTCTGCGGCAGGGAGTGTAGAAAACCCTTCACGTGCCCATGCGTCAGGCCCACAATAGCGACCTTGATGGGCGTGCCCACCGTGGGCACCTGTGCGAAGGCGGCGACACTGGGCAGTAGAACAGCGGCAAAGGCTGGAAGGAAGGTGCGCAACAGCTTAGACATGAACATGGCCTCTTGAGTCTCGAACCGCCTCAACGCGAGGCGGGCTTACTGTCATAACCTATGAAAGGAACTTTGACTTACCACTGTTAGTTACAAGTCATACAGCCTACGCGCGACTTACAAGCCAAGCTCAGTCAGGCCGGGGTGGTCGTCAGGCCGTCTGCCCTGCGGCCAATGAAATAGCCGATCGGACGAGCTGATTGGAACATCATTGATGGACGCGTAGCGATGATGCATAAACCCTTCGGCGTCGAATTCCCAGTTCTCATTCCCGTAGGCGCGGAACCATTGTCCGGAAGCATCGTGAAACTCATACGCAAACCGCACCGCGATGCGATCGGCGTCGAACGCCCAAAGCTCTTTGATCAGCCGGTACTCCTGCTCGCGCTTCCACTTGTTCGACAGAAAACTCACGATCTCATCGCGCCCACTGACGAACTGCGACCGATTACGCCAGACGCTGTCCGTCGTGTAGGCAAGCGCAACCTTTGCAGGATCACGAGAGTTCCAGCCGTCTTCAGCCTTTCGGACCTTCAGGCGAGCCGTTGCCGCGGTAAAAGGCGGCACCAGTTCGGATGCAGATGTGCTCATAGCTTCTCCGTCACTCCAGGGGAGCGCTCGAAGCATAGTAGTCGCTCGAACCAGTCGCACACAAAACGGGTTACGCTGGTCTTATCCCGATTGCCTTTTGGAGACCTCTTGACCATGCCTTCCGCTGCCGCGTTTCGCAACGCCGTTTGTTCCCTCGCGTTGCTCTCTACCGTCGCTGTTTCGACCGTTCCCGTCGCCTTCGCACAGAGCAAGAAAGAACCGAGCTACTACGGCGCGCAGCCCGCGACGGAAAACGTAGACCTGAATATGTACGCGGCCATTCGTGCCGAGGGCCTGGGCCACTCGCACGTCATGGAGTACATGAGCGGCCTGAGCGATGGCATTGGACCGCGCCTGACCGGTTCGCCCAACATGAAAAAGGCGAACGAGTGGACGCGCGACCGCCTGACCGACGCAGGCATGGTCAACGCACACCTGGAAGACTGGGGCGAGTTCGGTCTGGGCTGGGCGCAGGTGAATAGTTGGGCGCGCATGATTACCCCCGATACGGAACCCATCTGGATCCAGGCCGCGCCCTGGTCTCCTGCCACCAAGGGTGCTGTCACCGGTGAAGCCGTGCTGGTGGAGCTTTCGACCGAGGCCGACCTTGCCAAGTACAAGGGCAAGCTGGGCGGCAAGATCGTCCTGCTGGGTGCGCCGCATGCCATGGTCGACCTGACGGAGCCGCTGTTCTCGCGCTACACCGAGCAGGAATTGAAAGAGATGGAAGGCCCGCAGGAGCGCCGTCGCGGAGCTGCCGCTGCGCCCAATGTGCAGCAGCTATTGGCAGACCGCGCGCGCCTCGCAGCCCTGCGCACCGCCGCTCTGAAGATGATGACGGAGGAGGGTGTTGCGGCCATCGTTTCGCCCAGCCGCGATGGTGGCAAGGGTGGCGGCAGTGGCATCATCTTCGACGACAACGGTGCCAACCTGGTGCGTGGCGCTCAGACCCGCGCGAGCGCCGTCGCCATCCCCAACGCCGTGACCACGGTGGAAATGTACGGCCGCATGTACCGCCTGCTGAAGGCAAAGGCGCCCGTCAGGCTTGAGGTCAACATTGAAACCACCTTCACCGGCGACCATGAGCATGGCTTCAACACCGTCGCCGAGATCCCCGGCAACGACGGCAAGCTGAAGAACGAAGTGGTCATGGTGGGCGGCCACCTGGACAGCTGGATCAGCGGCACAGGCGCCACCGACAACGGTGCAGGTTCGGTTGTGGCGATGGAGGCCATGCGCATCCTCAAGTCCATCGGCTTTAAGCCCAAGCGGACGCTGCGCATCGCCCTTTGGAGCGGTGAGGAGCAGGGCCTGTACGGCAGCCGTGGCTACGTGAAGCAGCACTTCGGTGAGTTCGCGCCGGCACCCGGCGTTAACGCCGATGCGGCTGCATTTGGCGGCGGCGCACGTGGTCCGCTGAAGACCACCAAGGAGTGGGAGACGCTGGACGCCTACTACAACCTGGACAACGGCTCCGGTCGCGTCCGTGGCGTGTACACGCAGGAGAACTACGCGATTGGCCCCATCTTCGCGCAGTGGATCGCACCGCTGAAGGACCTTGGCGTGACCACCATTACAACGCGCAACACCGGCGGTACGGATCACCTTTCGTATGACGCGGTGGGCCTGCCCGGCTTCCAGTTCATCCAGGACGAACTGGACTACGAGACGCGCACGCACCACAGCAACCTGGACACGGTCGAGCACGTGAAGGAAGACGACCTGAAGCAGGCTGCCGTGGTCGAGGCGATCTTCCTCTACAACACCAGCGAACGCGAAGCCATGATGCCGCGCAAGGCCTTCCCACACCCGGAGCAGAACACCGACCGAAACGCTCCGCTGAAGAACCTGTTCCCAACGGGCAGCCCCGCGCCGGATGCAGGCAAGCCGAACGCGCAGTAAGGTTTGAGTCGTAAGTAAGTAATGTTGTAAGTCGTAAGTGAAAGGGTGAGGGCTTCGGCTCTCACCCTTTTTGCTTTGTCATGTAAAGGAACCGGCTCGTCATCCTGAGCGCAGCGAAGGATCCTGACGCAGCGCACACCGGTACGACGTTCGGAATCTTTCCGGCTGAAAGCTCTAGGCGAAAGTCGCTAAACATGCAGCGCAGGGATCCTTCGTCTTCAGGCTTAGGATGACGGGCTTGGCGTTCATCGACAAACAGGCGTTATTACTTAGTGACGACAGGCGCTTCAGCGCGCACAAAGCGGTATAGGTGCCGATACGTAAACGCATCCTGCGAACCCGCAGGCCGAACTTCCTCCAGCAGCGAAAAGAGATTGCGGCCCAGGGTCAGCGTTAGCCGCATCTCTGATGACTTGCCGTTGTCTGTGCCAGCACCCGTCAGCAGCAGGGTTCCCCGGCCAGACTTGAGCGAGTCATATCCAACCACCTGGTAAGTCTGCGGAGCCTTGCCCTTGGGCGTAATCGTGCAGCGTTGATGCGCGGGATTGAAGGCGACTTCCTCATCCGAATCGACAACCTTGCCCGGACCGTCGTCGTAGACGTAATGCCACTGTTCGGATGGACCTGTCGCATCAATCGACAGCCATGTCGGCAGGGCAACACGCTTCAGGGATGAGGCTGGTTCCTTGTAATCGCGATATTCCAGCACGCCCGTCCAGCGTCCTGCGAGTGCTGCGGAAAGATCTGTAACCGATGGAGCAACAGGCTGCTGCGCGGGCATCGCAACAGGGATCAATAGAGCAAACGCAAAGCACGGAAGTCGCAGGAGTAGGTGCATGACGTTGTTCGTATCACCAGCGTTGCCGCCGCACAAGCGCGATCTTGAAAGACTTTACCTGCGCGCGCCAAGCTGGCGAACTGTTCCAGCGTCCTCTTTGCCACCGAAGTACTTCTGTAATGCCCGGTGGAAGTCAGAACCCTCCTCAGCCGCACGCGCAAACAGCGTCACGGATGAGTGGAACTTCAGGTCGTCCGGATAGCCGAAGATCTGGTCAAGCGACCGGCCATGCACAGCATTCACCAGCGCAGTGCACTCACGCAGACGCTCGCCAAGCACCGGGTGCGCAAGATACACCTTTGCCTCGGCTATATCGGTGATGGCGTACCGCTGCGCCATGCTGCTCGACCCAAGCCCCTGAATCTGCGGAAAGATGAACCACATCCAGTGGCTCCGCTTTTCGCCTGCGGCCAACTCCGCACGCGCCTGCGAGTAAGTGGAACTCTGCGCGTCCAGGAAGCGTTGTAAGTGGAACGGATCGTCGTTCGGCATAGCTTACTCCTTACAACTTAGGACTCACTTAGCGACAAACACCAGGAAGTAATCTTCGCCGGCTTCCTTGGTAAAGTCGTACTGCTCAATCCTGCGATAGCCTGCTTCGCTCATTTCATGCTCGAGAACGCTCTGCTTCAAGCCGTGGTCTGCGCCGTTGCCGTTGCGGTCGATGATGCCGACACGCGCACCCGGCTTCAGCGATGCGCGCAGCTTCACCATGAGCGGAATCGGGTTGGCAATCTCGTGGTACATCTTCAGCAGCAGCGCGGCGTCGACCGGTGCGGGCAGCTTCAGGTCGTCCGCGGTTCCCAACACGGCATGGACCTGCGGCAGCTTCTCCTTCGCGGCGCGTGCGTCGATCGCTTTTGCGGCAGCGGGATTGATGTCTTCGGCATACACCGCGCCTTCGCTTCCCACACGCTTCGCCGCGCGTACCGTGAACCATCCGCCGCCCGCGCCGATGTCGGCAACGGCCTTGCCCTTCGTGATGCGAAGGATGTCCATGACGCGGTCGATCTGCAGCTTTTGATCTCGATTTGGCTCTTCAAAGATCGACAGGTCGCCCGCGTACGGCGTGCTTGTAGCACGCGGCTTTTCTACCGGAGCAGCTGTCTGCGCACGCATCGGCAAAAAACATAGAAGCGCCGCGACAGGTAACGCGGCAAGAAAAGGATGGCGAATGCTGAACTTCATGCCTTGTTGGACGCGAGAACTAGCCCCTGTGCGCTGCAGCATCACGCACAACTGCATCCAACGCCTGTATGAGTGAAGAGACTGGCAAAGCACGGCCCTATGTTCATCTGGTGGAAGGGCTCGACCCTGTAGAGATCATGCAAGGCGCATCTGCTGCCCTGCGCACGATTGTGGACCGTTTGGGACCGGAGGCGGTGGACCGCAAGCCTGCACCTGAAAAGTGGAGCGTCCGCGAGATCCTGTGCCACATTGCTGACTGCGAAGTGGCGTGGGCATGGCGGCTGCGCCTGATCTACGGGTCCGATCATCCAGAGCTGCAGCCGTTTGAGCAGGACCCGTGGGCGCGCGCCTATGTGGGTCCACAGCACACGGCAGAGGCAGCTTTGGTGGCCTTTACCGCGTTGCGCACGTGGAACCTGGCTTTCATCCAAAGCTTTACGGAAGCAGATAAGCAGCGCACCGCTCATCATCCTGAGATCGGTGATCTGACGCTTTGGACGGTGGTTGAGATTGCTGCAGGGCACGACCTGCACCACCTGCAATCAATGGGCAAACTGTAGGTCGAGTTGCGAAACCTGTCATCCTGAGCGGAGCACGGAGCCCGCAGCCGCAGGACCTGCGTTCCTGCGGCGCCCAAAGCAGCAGATCCTTTGGCTTCGCTCAGGGTGACGGCGGAACTCTGGGCAACTCTCTACAATCGACATGATGCTTTTTGAACTGCACAACACCACCGGCAACCTGCGCCGAGGCACGCTGCACCTGCCGCACGGCCAGGTGCAGACGCCGGTCTTTATGCCGGTGGGCACCTCTGCCAGCGTCAAGGCCGTGCCGCAGAACACACTCGAGACCATAGGCGATGACGGTCGCGGCGCTGAGATCATCCTGGCGAACACCTATCACCTGTACCTGCGGCCGGGCCACGAACTGATTGAGCGTGCGGGCGGCGTCCACAAGTTCATGAGCTGGCAGCGGCCCATGCTGACGGACTCGGGTGGGTTCCAGGTCTTCTCGCTTGCTGCGCTGCGCAAGGTAAAGCCTGACGGTGTGGAGTTTCGGTCGCACCTGGATGGATCGAAGCATTTCTTTTCGCCGGAGCATTCCATCGACGTGCAGATTGCGCTGGGCGCAGACACGATCATGGCGTTCGACGAGTGTACGGAGCACCCCGCCACCTACGAGCGCACCCGTGACAGCATGGGCCTGACCCACGCGTGGGCAGAGCGGTCGCTGCGGCACTTCCATGCCAACGCGCACCGCGTGCCATGGTTCAGCAGCCTGTGCGGCCAGCGGCAGCGACTGTACGGCATTGTGCAGGGCGGCATGTACAAGGACCTGCGAGCGGAGAGCGCCGCGCGCCTGCTGGAAATGCGCGACGACGACGGGAACGGCTTCGATGGCTACGCGATTGGCGGGTTGGCCGTTGGCGAACCGCGCGAGGTGACCCGCGAGATAATCGAACACACCCTGGCGCTGCTGCCCGCGGACAAGCCGCGCTACGTGATGGGCGTGGGCTACCCTGACGAAATTGTGGAGTACGCGCGCATGGGCGTGGACCAGATGGATTGCGTGCTGCCCACACGGGCTGCGCGCCATGCGCTGCTGTTCACCAGCGAAGGTCGACTCAACATCGGCGGCAGGAAGTTTGCGGAAGACCTCGGACCTGCCGATCCGACGTGCACCTGCAGCACCTGTCAGCGCTACAGCCGCGCGTACCTGCGGCACCTGTTCCACAATGGAGAACCGTTGGCGGCTACGCTGGCCAGCGTTCACAATCTGCACTTCTACCTAACCGCCATGCAGCGCCTGCGATCGACGGCGATCTTGACATAAGGGCAGCGGACGCGTCAGCTTGAACCATGATCGATGCACACGCCGTTGTCGCGCACCTGGAAAAGCTCGGAGACCTGAAGGCCGGTAGCCCTGCTGGAAACGTATCGCAGACCGCCTGGCTGGATGGGGAACTGCAGCAGACGGCCCTGCAACACGACCGCGATGGGGCAGGGAACGTCTGGCTTACGTTGCCGGGATCGGACGCACGTTCCGTGGTGCTTGGGACCTACCTTGAGGGCAGTGCGGGCAGTGACCCCCTGGACACGCACCTGGGCATGGTGGCCAGTCTGGAAACCCTGAAGGCCATTGCGCGGCGTGCGGATGGTCCGTTGCCGTGTACCCTGCACGTTGCGGTGTGGGCCCAGCCAGCCGCGGCAAACCAGGCCGCTGCCTTGCGTGAGCGAAATGCCGCGGCCTACCTGGAATTGCATGCGGAGCCATCCGCAGACCTGCAGGCGCAGGAGCCCGCTTTGGGTATGGCAAGCGCGACCGATGCGTTGCCGTTCCATCCACGACTGACCACGTTGGGCGACGAAGCTGTCCAGGAAATGACTGGCGCATCTGCAACCGCGACCGTTGCCAACGCACAGGGAGCCGCTGAACTGGCACGCCTCGGCATCCCTGCGGCAGTGATGTATGTGCAATCACCTGCAAAAGCGGGCGGGCAAAAGACAGCAGGCGAGCGCGTGCATCTTCTGCAGGCTGCCGAAGCCTTTGGACGATGGACGGAATCCACACTGCATTTACTTGCAGGCGACCCTGTCGACTTGTGGGCGCGGGAACACCGCGTGCCGCGTACCTAGCCCAGGTAGAGAGTGTCGCGTGCAAGTCACGCAACAAATTAACTGCGGCGGGAGCTCCTGACGGGTAACTGGCAGAACTAGTCTTCGCGGCGTTTCCGCTCCGCTGCAATGGCGTCGAACCGGCTTTGGGTCATCTTCAGCTTTTCCGGATGCGCCCTGACCCACGCGGCCAGGGCGTCGTACTTTCTCGGGTTCCATCCACCTTCGAAGTTGCCGCCATTCTTTCCCTGGCCGTTCAGGTAGAAGTTGAAGGCGTCTTCCAGGTGCGTAAACTCGGCGTTGGAGATGGTGTCTTCAGCCAGCGCGGCAGGAATAAAAACCACGCCGTCCCGCTTTGCGAGCACAAGGTCGCCCGGCAGCACCGTGGCCCTGCCGATGCGGATCGGCGCGTTGATCGAGGTCAGCAGCATGTCCTTCCACGCAGAGGGATCGTAGGCGCGATACAGACCGTTGAAGTTCGGCAGATCGCGGTTCTCTTCGGCATCGCGGATGCCCGCGTCGAAGACGAAGCCTGTGTGCGTGTGCGCAGCGATCCCGCTGCCCAGGTTGGAGCCGATCAGCGTGCCTTCCACGACCTTGCCGAAGCCATCGGCAACGTAGACATCGCCAAGCTGCAACTCGTTGATGGGCCAACTGTTGTTGTTGTCGAAGGCGACGCGCTTTTCCGCCTTGCCTTCGGCTGCAATGGCGTGGGCCATGTCTGGCCTTGACGGCATGTACTGTGCGGTCAGGGCTCGCCCGGCAAACGGCTTGTCGGGGTGCAGCGCCTGGAAGCCGGTATCGAACTGGCAGTTGTAACCCCGCTCGCCCAGGTAGTCCCACACGTCTTCAAGGGAGATGTCCAGAGCGCGGGTCAGCAGGGAGTCAGCTATCCTGGGGCGGCCATCAGGGAACCGCTCGCCCTTCCACTCCGAGGTGTAGAACAGTATTTGTTCGCGGGACTGTTTTACCTGCGCAACCGCAGGCAGAGCGGCGGAGACCATGCAGCTCCAGAGTGCCGCCTTGAAAAGGATCTGCATCGTTCCTCCCTCGGAACACGGTCGTCTCTGAACGAGTTACACCTTGTCCGCAGCGGGCTTTGGCAGCAGCAGAATAATAATCGAAGCGCATAGCAACGAGATCGACATCAGCAGAAATCCGGCGCGTGGATTGCCCGTGCGCGCCTGCAACAGGCCCACGGCATAGCTGCCCACAAAAGACCCCAAAGCACCAAAGCCATTCACCAGGGCCGTTACCTCGCCCGCGACGTTCTTTGGGAACGATTCCGCAATCAGGGCGAAGAAGGGACCGTAGGGTGCATACATCAGACCACCTGCCAGGATCAAGAATCCGAATGCAAGTGGAAAGCTGTGCGCAGCCGTCAGGAACGAGCCCAGCAGTGCAATACCGGCTACCAGCAGCAGCGGCCAAATAAAACCCTTTCGCGAAACGCGGCGGTCAGAAAAGTAAGACACCGCCAGCATCAAGGCAATGGCTGCCGCGTAGGGCAGGGCGCTGAGCAGGCCGGTGACCGCAATACCGCGCGACGCACCTTTCTGCACAATGGTCGGCAGCCAAAGCACGAAGCCGTACACGCCGATCGACCACAGAAAATACTGTGCCGACAACGCAAGCGCGACCGGCGAACGAAAGGCCCGCCCAACGGAGCTCACCTGCGGAATCAACGATTGCTCCTGCTGCAGAGCATCTTCGAGCTCCAGCCGGCTGTCGGTGTCCAGCCATGGTGCCTGTTCGGGGCGGTCACGAATCAGCCAAAACCAGATGGCGCCCCAAAGAATGGACGGCACGCCTTCCAGGATGAACGTGGTCTGCCAGCCGAAGGCACGGATCATGTATCCCGTGACTGCCGACATCCAGAGCACGGTTACGGGATTGCCAAGAATTAGGAAGGTGTTGGCACGGGACCGTTCCTCGCGCGTGAACCACTGCGACAGCAGCAGAAGCATGCCCGGCAGGATAAAGCTTTCCGACGCGCCCAGCGTAAGCCGTACCAGGGCAAGCCACCAGAAGCTTTTTACGATGCCGGTCAGCATGGCCAGCACGCCCCAGCTAACCAGTGCAAAGCAGATCAGCTTGCGCGCACTGCGTTTGCGTGCGTATGCAGCACCCGGGATTTGGAAGAGGAAGTAGCCAAGAAAGAACAGCGCAGCCAGCAACGCCGACCGCGATTCCGTAATGTGCAGCGTGCTGGCTAGGCCAGCCGCCGCGCCAAAGCCGTAATTGGCCCGGTCCACGTAGGCAAGGCTGTAGGTGATAAAAACCACCGGCAGAATACGCACCCAGCGCTGGCGCAGCGCGGGTGTTTGAAGCGAAAGTTTCTCAGCCAAAATTCCTCACAAAGTACGCCTTGCAAAGTGGTAGCGCGTCGTCCTGGCAGGACTTTACAGGCGGCAGAAGGCGCCAGGGCGAAGCCTGCACAAGCACGTGGACACGAATCTTTTCAAACTAACATCCACGCTGCATCCAGTGCCATGCGCGGCTGCAGCCGAAATGTCCACATAGCCGCAAGGGACCGCACGTTCAGGGCAGTCTGCATACAGGGCATCCCGGCAGTGGACTGCAGCGAAGAATGTCGGGATTTAAAACAAGCTGCTGCTACTTGCCAATGCAAAAGGTGGAGAAGATCAGGTTCAGCACGTCGTCCGGTGTGGTTTCGCCGGTCAGTTCATCCAGGGCGTGCAGGGCTTCGTACAGGTCCAGCAGGATCATTTCGTGTGGTGTGGATGTGCCTGCTGCAGCTTCGGCGCGCAGCAATGCTGTATACGCCTGGTCCACGGCAGCGCGTTGACGCAGGTTGGTCAGCGTGGCGTTGCCGGCGCTCTGCGTGCCGCCACTCACCAGATGCAGCAGTGCCTGGCGCAGTTGCGGGATACCTTCGCCCGTCACCGCGGAGGTACACACGACTGGCCATGAGCGTTTATCTCGGCCGATGTCGTTGATGGTGTCCTGTTCGGCCGTGCCTGTGGTTTGCAGGTCCACCTTGTTCAGGACCAGCAGTACCGGGCGTCC
>JBPBPZ010000281.1:0-12797 GCA_050954525.1 Janthinobacterium lividum | reverse complement strand
GGATCGGTCACCATGGTTTTAAGCTTCTTCCGGATGTCCTCGGGCGACTCCGTGAGACCAATGGTGTTGCCGTAGCTTTTGGACATCTTGCGGCCGTCCAGTCCGGGCAGCTTTGGCGAGGGCGTCAGCAGTGCTTTTGGCTCCGGAAACGTCGCTTGTTCAACCAGGTTCTCGCTGATCTCTGCCTTCATCAGCTCCTTGTCGGACTGAGCGGCTGAGACTTCAGGGGCCACTGCAGACCGGTAAAGCTGGTTGAACCGTCGAGCAACTTCACGGGTCAGTTCCACGTGGGCTACCTGATCCTGACCCACGGGAACAAAGGCAGGCTTGTAGAGCAAAATGTCGGCTGACTGCAGAAGCGGATAACCAAGAAAGCCGTAGGTCGCCAGGTCTTTTTCTCGGAGCTGTTCCTGCTGATCCTTATAGGTAGGCACTCGCTCAAGCCAACCAAGCGGCGTAAACATACCGAACAGCAGGTTCAGCTCCGCGTGCGCCGGTACGTCACTCTGCTTGAAGATCACGGTGCGCTGCGGGTCGAGACCTGCCGCAAGAAAATCGAGCGCAACGTCGTGTGACTTCTCCCAGACGTCGCCAGGTTTCGCATAGTCCGTGGTCAGCGCGTGCCAATCTGCGATGAAGAAAAAGCAGTCGTATTCATCCTGCAGCTTTACCCAGTTGTAGAGCGCGCCCATGTAGTTGCCCAGGTGCAGGCGGCCCGTGGGACGCATGCCGCTCAGGACGCGGCGTTTGGCGGTGGATTGCATCATGTGTCTTGATGTTAGCCGAACAGCCGTTTGCCGGGCACCGTCAGGAAGCCAGCAGCAGCCGATTGAACAGGTTAAACGCCGGAGCGTAGAAGATGTTCAGCACACCGGTCCGCATCAGGGCATACAGGATGATGAGGTTCGCAAAGCCACCGATGTTGTCGTACGCCTGCTGGGCCTTATACGGTAGATAATGCCGCAGAATGCGCGATCCATCCAGCGGCGGAACCGGCAGCAGGTTGAAGATCGCCAACAACAGATTGATGACGATGGAACTGTACAGTAGCAGAGCGATGGGGAAGATCGCACTCTGACCGGCAAGTGTCGCGCCTTCAATCCGCATTGACAGCAGAGCGGCGTTCAGCACGGCAGACGCACCACCCGGAACCACATGCTTCATAATCAGCAACAGGATTAACGAGAGGACTGCCAGCAAAACGTTCGAGGCAGGACCTGCCAGCGTTACCAGAATGTCGTCACGCTTGATGTTGCGCAGGTTGCGCGTGGTCACGGGCGTCGGCTTGGCCCAGCCAAGCAATGGGAAGTGCGCAAAAGCCGACACCAGAGGCAGAATGACAGATCCCAGCGGGTCGAGGTGCTTGATGGGGTTCAGCGTCACCCGCCCCAGCATGCGTGCGGTTTGGTCACCGAAGTACGAGGCCGTCCAGGCGTGCGCGCACTCATGAAACGACAACGCAAAGATCAGCGCCACAAACTCAAAAAGGATCAGTGCGGTTTCCTGGCTCATGCTTCACGGAGTCTACCAAGCCGCGCAGGCTGCCGCAGAACTCAAGGTATCTATGCGAACTCGCCAGAGATCGTGCGCGGTTCCCGATCGTCGATCCTAACTCCAGGACGGAGCACCGCGCCCTCCGCAAACGTCAGCGTGTATCCACGCTCAAAGGCAACATCGCGGTAGAAGCGCACGTTCTTCCCCATGCCCGCGAAGATATGCGCACCCAGCATGGAGCGGAAGCGCAGACCCAGCCAGAGGTTCGCTCCCAGTACAGAACGGTCAAAACCACGCCAGAACCAGAGCAACGGCTTGACAGGGCTGAAGCGGTCGCGGTCCAGGTCCGCCTCCATCTCGGCGGGCAGGGTCACGTTGCGCGGATCAAAGCTCTCCGCCAGCACGGCCAATGGCAACTCTGAAATGAGAGACGCGTTCATGCGACCGCCGTGCGGCCGTCCCAGCAGGATCATGTTCAACTCGTCCCGCACAATCTCGCTGCGGCGCGTGCAACTGGTGTGCCGGGTAAACTCCGCATGCAGGTGCGCCAGCCAACGCCGGTAAACCGCTTCTGCTTCCGGCATGGGCTTCGGGATCTCAAGCGTAATCTGCGTTTCCGGCTGCGGTTCAAGCGTCGCTGTCTGCATGGGCGGCTCCATGGCTGCAACTGTATGCCTGTCTGCATCCATTGCGCTACTCGATGGCAAAGATGGCGAATACGGTGGCAGAACGTTCTACGCGTCGGCTTGAGATGCTTAACGGCCTGGTATCAGACGTCTTTGCGCGGGCGGACATCATCATGACCGGCCGAACTACAGCCTCCTGCGCCTGGTTGCTGGCGTACAGCAGTGGACCGACCTTGATGTGCAGCCCTTCGGCCATACGCGCGGCGATGACCTGCGCGTGCGCCAGCGCCTTGGCCGACGCCGCGGCCTCCAGCAGGCTGCCATCCTTCATCTCCCAGCCGATGCTGCCGCTCTGATTGGCACCAGCCTTTACGGCGATGTCCAGCGTCTTGGCTGCGGTGTCTGGCGTGGTGCGGACGGTCCAACTCTGCGTGATGCGGAACTTCACGTTCTTCAGCGCTGCTGGCAGGTTTTTCAGTTCGTATTCGTTCAGCGGCTGCAGGTTCTGGTCTTCAGTTTCGATGCTGTCGGCGGGTATGCCTGCGGAATGCAAGGCGTCGATCACAGCGTTGGATCGGCGCGAACCTTCCGCATAGGCACTGGTCTCGTCTTCACCGTTTGCCTGGTACCCGATGTGGACCACTGCCTGGTCCGCCATGGCGAAACTGCTGTCGGTCGCAGTCACGGTGATGGTCCGGTTGTCTTTGGTGATGCCGAGCGTCTGCGTGGTTTGCGCGTGGAGTGACATCACTGCCACAACGCCGAAGCTGGCAAGAACCTGTTGGATATGTTTCAACGTTCACCCTCTTTTTGCAGAACCTGTGCCAGCGTCACTTTGTGCTTTGACGCACGGCGTTGCGCCTTTGCCTTCTGATCCGGCAGTACCGCCGAAGCCGGAGGCGTGCCAACCCGTCTCCGAGCGTTTGCCTTCACGGCTTTGGTCACCGAAAACACCTCTTTTTCTTTCGCCATTGCAGAGCCTTCCCAACGCAAGATACAGGAGAGTGGGCGCAAACTGGCAGGAAAAGGTCTATCCTTTCCCTGTAGCCGCGGGCGAGTCGGCCGGCTTCTGAGTTGAGGTAGGACCATGGAAGAACGCGAATTTTTCGATGAACGCAATGAGGCCCGCACCCACACGCTGGTTTGTGGCAAATGCGGCGTGGCGGGCGAATACCAGCTGAACTGGATTGTTCGGCGAAAAAAGCAGCAACTGAACGGCCGCGCAGACGAGCGTGATCGTGCCCGCTTCGCCAAGGCGCAGAACTACATGGTGTTGCGCGACGACACCGCGAACTGCAGCAATCCTCGATGTCGGAAGCGGTTCGAAATCGCTGGAGTGAAGAGCGTTGCCTTTCTGGATTAAACCCTGGGTGGCAAATGTGGTTAGAATGGTGTCCAGAGTAGAGCAGGAGACGAACAAGTATGGCAAACACGCTGATCCCAGTTGAAGAGCGCAGCCTGACCCCGAGCCAGGTCGAAATGGTGGACGCTCGCCGCCGTCGCGGCCAGTTGCTGCTGACCATCGGCCTGCAGATGGCCGTTGTCACCACGCTGGTTGGCGTGCTGTGGGTTGGCCAGGACTTGACGCACTCTCCGGGATGGGTACACCCCATGTTCTACTGGGCTGCCGCAACTGGTACCGCGTCGGTCGTGTGCTTTTTGTGGGGCATTGCTCTGCGTCGCGGCTTCCACGAGTTCACCAGCTACTAAGACTCATCAGGTGTTACACGAAACCCGCGCGGATGCGCGGGTTTCGTGTTCCTGGGACATCCTCTGCCGCGTCTACGTTCGAAATGGATTCCTACGCATCGAATCTCTGTAGCACCCCATGGCAACAACACTTCCCATTCCGACGCCTGCCGTACCCGGGCATCTAGTTCCGCTCAAGACGCCCAGAATGCGCGACCGCTTCGGAAGGGCGATTACGGACCTGCGTGTTTCCGTTACAGATCGCTGTAACTACCGTTGCGTCTACTGCCGCACTGGGGAACATGGCACGGGTGTAAGCGAACTGCCCATTTCTGACTACGCACGCATGGTGCGGTTGCTGGTCGGGCTGGGAATCGAAAAGGTGCGCCTGACCGGCGGCGAACCTTTGTTGCGTCGAGGCTTGTTGGACCTGATCCGCGATCTGCGTACAGTTCGCCGGGCGTATGACGACCTGGACCAGCCTACGTCTGCGGGTGCGCCGCTTGAGATTGCTCTGACTACGAACGGGCACATGCTGGCCGATATGGCACGCGATCTGAAGCTGGCAGGCCTGGATCGTATTACGGTCAGCATGGACGCCGTGAATGCTGAGACGTTTGAACGCATCACACGTGTTCCGCGAGCGTTTCAGCGTGTTCTGGACGGCATCCACGCGGCACAGGACACAGGTCTTGCACCGGTCAAAGTAAATTGTGTGTTGATGCGCGGCTTCAATGACGACCAGATCGAAGGTTTCGCAGAGTTTGCCCAGCGCGAAGGCGTCATCCTCCGCTTTATCGAGTTCATGCCTCTGGAAGAGGGGCGAACCTGGGCTCCGGAAACGGTAGTGCGAGAGGCAGAAATCTTGCAGCGTATTCAGCAGGTTCAGCCCCTGGTTCTGCTGCGGCCCAATATGCTGAGTGAAACAGCCAGGCGCTACGGATTTGTAAACGGAACTGGCGAGATCGGCATTATTGCTCCTGTGTCGCGGCCCTTTTGTGGCCATTGCTCCCGGATACGCCTTACCAGCGACGGGAAATTACGGACCTGCCTGTTTTCCCAGGTAGATCACGATCTGTACGGCCGTATGAAGCGAGGGATGTGTGAGTCCGACCTGAGTGCGTATATCCACTCGGTCATAGGAACGAAGGAAGAGCGTCACCACATTGGTGAAGCAGGCTTCCTTAAGCCCTCACGTGGCATGGTCCAGATTGGCGGCTAGTTATAGTGATATCAACTTGTAATAGCCTAATCTTTCGCAGGGCCGATATACTTTAAAGAGTTGACATTTAAGTGACGCAGACTCACGAACTTATCAGAAGTGAGTTTCGTTGCTCTTATCTAAGCGTAGGCTTTGTCTTCAACGTCGTGGCGTCTGTGCGCGTCCCTAGCGCAAGCAAAACCTGGGATAGATAAAGATCTGGCAGGGCCAACCGCCTACAGAGCAGAGCCCGGAAGCGGAGATCGATGCGATTCGGCAAGTCAAAACAAGCGATGGAGGTGGCGGTCACTCACGCCATTCAGCAGGACTACACACGCCTGTTCCACGACGTCGCACGTGCACTCACATCCACTCTGGAGCTGGAAGTCGTACTAACGACCGTGATGACCAAGATGGCCCAGTTTTTTGGGCCGGAACAATGGTCCATGATGCTGGTCGATAAAGAAAAAAATGACCTCTACTACGTCATCGCCGTAGGCGAGGACACCAACAGCCTGCGAGGCCTTCGGGTTCCCATGGGCGAAGGTGTTGCAGGTTGGGTGGCCCTTACGGGTAACCCCATGGTCGTGCCCGACACGACTGTCGAACCCCGTTGGCAGGAGTTCAGCAGGAACAATCCTGACCTGAACATTCAGTCCATCGCCTGCATGCCGGTACGCTCTGCGGAAGGCGTGGTTGGGGTCATTCAGCTGTGGAACAGCAAGATTGACCTTCTGTCGGATTACTCTGTGCAGTTTTTGCGTGTCTTGTGCGACTTCTCTGCCATTGCCGTACGCAATGCAGCGGATATGAAGCGCATCCATGAGCTTTCCATCACAGACGACTGCACAGGGCTGTACAACGCGCGACATCTGTACACCCTGTTGGAAGGGCAGCTTGCCCGACCGGGAAAACCGCCTTTCAGCCTGCTCTTTATCGATCTGGATCGCTTCAAAAGCATCAATGACACGCACGGCCACCTTGTAGGCAGCCGGCTGCTGGCAGAAGTGGGAGACATGATTCGAAAGATCGCAGGGCCCGACAATCCTGCGTTCCGCTACGGCGGCGACGAGTTCGTGGTGCTGCTGCCAGATTTGGCCAAAAGAGCGGGACGCGACATGGCAGTGAAGCTGTTCAACACCTTGCGCGAGAGCCGCTTTCTGACCGGAGAAGGCCTAGCCCTGGAGCTGCGAGGATCCTTCGGGATGGCAACGTTCCCGGAGGATGGCACGGATATCACCAGCATCATCAAGTCAGCGGACGATATGATGTATCACGTCAAGGGCACAAGCCGCGATAATCTCGCGATTGCCGGCCAGGGCTCTCTCTTTCCCGCGCAGACGGTCAATCCGCGCTTTCAGCAGACGAATGAACCATCGGCCATTGATGGACCGCGACTGCTCGGACAAGGCGAACAGCCTGCCGCGTAGCTCATGGCTGCGACCGCCTTGGCGACAGCGTGGGTGCCCGGCGCTCCTCTGGCAGGATGGCATCGCGATTTGGTCCGGCTGTTGGTCGAACCCCGAAATCCCAAACTCCGGTGTTGATGTTTCTATCGTCAAGCACCTCCACCAGGGCGTACTCTCCGAACGATAACGGCTCCTTGGGTGTGATTTTCAGCCAGTGGCCACCCGGCAGAAGCGTGTGACTGGTTTCAATGACGTCTGCCTGTCGGCGTTGGGTCCCCAGCAAACTGATGGAAAAGCTTGTCACCACGCGCACACCGCGCCGCACATCGACACGCAGGATCACGTAGTCGCTTTTAGGTGAAGGTGCCTCGATTTTGCGCTCACCACGGGTGCCACCGGTGTCGACCTGAAAAGTGCCTCCGTGGACCGGCTCCGCGCCCGCATCGTCATCCATCCGAACAAAGATGTCGGGGTCGGGAACGTGAAGCTGGACCGGGGCAACTTCCCCTTTAATTTCCACCAACTGGTGCGCAGAAGCCATCGAGTTGAGCGTCTGCCGCAGCACGTTATGCGATGTCTGGCGGTTTAGTTCTCCATTTGTCTGCTGCAGAACGGCCAACTGCTGCTGGCCGCGGTAGGTGTCCATGGCCAGCACCGCATCGTCTTCCGGCAGCCGTAGATCCTTGGCCACTTCCGGGCTGCGCGCCGCGCGATCCGCTTCTTCCCTGGCCAGTTCGGGATCAATCTGCACGGCAGGTACGCCATTGGCGATCGCATCGCGCTTTTGCGCCCACTGTTCCGTTGCCGGAATATCCACCAGCCGCACCGGGATGATCTCTTCCTCTGCACCACGTTCGGCGGAGAGGTAAAACACGTTCGCACCCTGCACGCGGTACGACAGCACGATCTGGAACGAACCATCTTTCAGGTAGAGGCGAGAACGCCTGAGGCCTTCGCCGGCCGCTGCTTCGCGAGGCAACGTCGAGTGCTGCTGGATTCTGTCTGCCGTTGCCACTCCCACGCCGGCGATCAAGATGGCCGCGACAAGCGAATTGCGTGCGAAGAACTTCATCGAAGGCTTAGACGCCGCTACTGGCTCCTTGGTCTTTTCCCCGCAAGTGCAGGCGGGATGCTTCGTGCACATGTCTGCCACCGTCGACACAATGCTCATTGCAGAAGATCCTGCTGTGCCAAAAAAGTCATCTCATGGGTATGAGCAATCAGAAGACATTTCGCATTGGCAACGACTTGGAAGTAAACCGCCTGGGCTACGGCGCCATGCGCATCACGGGAGAAGGCATCTGGGGCCCGCCCAAGGACCGCGAATCTGCAAAGCAGGTGCTGCAGCGTGCCGTGGAACTGGGCGTGAACTTTATCGATACTGCGGACAGCTATGGGCCGTACGTCTCGGAAGAGCTGATCGGCGAAGCACTGTCCCCATACAAAGCCGGCGTGGTGGTCGCAACCAAGGGCGGCCTGGTTCGAACCGGACCCAATCGCTGGCTGCCGGTCGGCCGGCCGGAATACCTGGAGCAAGAGGTTCACATGAGCCTGCGCCGGCTGAAGCTGGACGTAATTGATCTGTGGCAGTTGCACCGTATCGATCCCAAGGTACCGGTAGAGGAGTCGCTCGCGCCCATTGCCAAGCTGCAGAAGCAGGGCAAAATCAAGCACGTGGGCCTGTCCGAAGTGAAGCCGGAAGAGATTGAGCAGGCACGTAAGGTCGTCAACATCGTGTCTGTTCAGAACGAATACAACATCGGGCAGCGCAAGAGCGAAGCTACGCTTGAGTACTGCGAAAAGAATGGCATTGCGTTCATTCCGTGGTTTCCAGTAGCCGCGGGCAAACTGGCACAGCCGGGTGGACCGTTGGACCAGGCCGCAAAGAAGCATAACGCGACTGTTTCCCAGCTTTCACTGGCATGGCTGCTGCATCGCAGTCCGGTGATGGTGCCAATTCCCGGCACGTCGTCCGTTGCCCACCTGGAGGAGAACATGAAGGCCGCAGACCTTCAGCTCAGCGACTCCGAATGGGCTGATCTGGAAGCTTCTGCAAAGCAGTAAGCGTCATTGCGGGCGGGCTAGTTACCCCGCCCGCAACGGATCAACGGGTCTTTGCTCGAAGTTGCATCAAGCGCTCACGCCACCGGAGTTCCGTCGCATTTTGCATCTGGACGGGCTGACCGCTGGTCGCAAGCGCCACCACATCCCTGCTCACCTTGTCAGAACGATCGGCGTGTACCAGGCCGTTAGCTTCCTGGTAGGTATCGGTGAATTGCGTGTAGCAGAAGCCTGCCAGGGCGGGCAGTGAACGGATTACCGTCAGAAGCGCAACGTAGCGGCTCTGAAACTCTTCGGGAGTCCTGGCGTCACTGTAGCCCCAGGTAGGATCTGAGCCATCGCGTAGGGCAATCCCGCCGAACTCGGTCAACACGATCGGTTGACGTTCCTCATCCTGGCTGTCCTTGAGTCGCAGGATTCGTCCCCCGGGTCTCTCATGCTCGAACAGACGGGTCTCGATCTCCTCCACGCCGTAACGTTTGCCGATAGATTCTGGATTTGCGTCATAGTCGTGAATACCGATCAGGTCGGTTGCCACACTCTCCCAGCCGTCGTTGCCGATAACAGGCCGTGACGGATCGATGGTCTTGGTCAGGTAATAAAGCGCCTGCACATAGTGGCGCTGGGCTGGGTTGTCTGGAAGATCTGGAACGCCCCAGCTCTCGTTCAGTGGTACCCAGGACACGATGCAAGGGTGGTTCATATCTCGATCCAGCGCGGCAGACCACTCCCGAATGGTCCGTTCGATGGATAGCCGCGTGTAGCGGTAAGCGCTGGGCATCTCTTCCCATACCAACAGCCCGAACTGATCGGCCCAGTACAGGAAGCGCGGGTCTTCAATCTTTTGATGCTTGCGCACACCGTTGAACCCGAGTTCCTTGACCAGCAGAATGTCGCGTTGGAATGCCTCGCTGTCCGGCGCGGTGAGACCGCTTTTGGGCCAGTACCCTTGGTCCAAGACGAAACGCAGCGGCAAGGGCCGGCCGTTCAGCACGAACAGGTCACCCTGCACCGCGATGGAACGCAACGCGGTATAGCTGGTGACTGCGTCAAGCTCCGTGCCATCCGCGTCCAGCAGCTTCAGGTCGACATCGATCAGCGTTGGGTTCGAGGGGCTCCACAGAAGTTCATTGCGAAAATCGTCGACGCCAGGGTCTGACAATGCAATGGTCCTATGCAATTCCCCGGCGGAGTAGGTGCCCGCATCCGAGGCCTTCGTCACAAAACCGTAGCGGTCCTGCGCAAGAATTTGGTCGCCGATGCGCATGGTGAGCGCCAGGGTCGCGCCACGCGGGACCGATCCAACCGTGTGTACCTCCGCGCCAAGTTCCCATCGCGTCAGGTTTGAGGTCCACCGTGCTTTGCTGATGTAGGTCGAAGGAACAACTTCCAGCCACACCGTCTGCCAAATGCCGGTCGTGCGCGGATACCAGATGGAGTGTGGCTCCTGCTTCCAATCCTGCTTACCCCTTGGCTTTTCGAGGTCGGCAGGGTCATCTTCTGCACGCACGACGATTTCCTGCACTTCGCCTGCAATCAGCAGGTTCTGGATCTCGACCGTAAAAGGTGTGTAGCCCCCCTGGTGCTCGCCCGCACGTACACCGTTGATCCAAACGGTGGCGGCGTAATCCACCGCGCCGAAATGAAGCTTCAGGCGATTCCCTGACTTCAGCACGGGCGTTTCTATAACCAGCCGGTACCAGACAGCGCAGTACAGGCCCTGGTTGTTCACGCCGCTTGCGGGTGTTTCCGGAGCAAAGGGTACCTGGATGGTCCCGTCCCACTTCACCTGGTCCGGAGTTGCAAGGCGGGCATCTGCGTCAATTGCGAACTGCCACTGCCCGTTTAGATTTGCCCACTCCTGCCGCCGAAAGGCTGGCCGTGGGTACTCAGAAGAGGAAGTCTCCAGCCATTCCACCGGCCTTGCCACACTTTTGTTGCTGTCCAACTGCGACACCTCACATGCCTGTGATGCACATCGTGGTGTCTGCAGGACGACGCCTCGCCGGAAGAGTGACAGGGCCATTCACAAAATGGAACAGACCGGTGACAAACACCTACCAAGCAGCCAGTGGGGTGCGTCTGCGAAAATAGCAGCCGTGAAGAAAATTGCCATTCTTGGTTCAACCGGCTCCATTGGAACCAGCACCCTCGACATCTGCCGCAGCTATCCGGACCGCTTTCAGGTCGTCTCACTTGCCGCCGGGCGCAACCTGGAAGCTGCCCTGGCGCAGTGCATTGAGTGGAGGCCTGACGTCGTCTCCATGGCCGATGAAGCCACGGCAGGCGAGCTAGGCCTGAGGCTGAAGCAGAACGGCGTCAGCGGGATCGAAGTACTCTATGGCAGCGCCGGAACGGTCCGCATCGCTACGCTGCCACAGGTTGATTTTGTGGTGAGCGCGATTGTGGGCGTTGCGGGCCTTGCGGCCACCTACGCCGCAGTCTGCGCGGGCAAGACCATCGGCCTGGCGAACAAGGAAGCCATGGTGGCCGCGGGCGAGTTGATCACCTCTGCGGCACGCGAGCGTGGCGTCGCCCTGCTGCCCATCGACTCCGAACACAACGCCATTCACCAGTGCATGCGCGTCGGCACAGCCGCAGAGGTGAAACAGATCTGGCTAACCGCAAGCGGTGGCCCGTTCCGCAACACCCCCCTGGCTGACTTCGAGGGGATCACCCCGGCCATGGCGCTCAAGCACCCCACCTGGGTCATGGGCCAGCGCATCACGATTGATTCCGCCACCATGCTGAACAAGGGGCTGGAAATCATCGAGGCGTGCCGCCTGTTCGACCTGCCGCCAGACAAGGTGCGCGTCACCGTGCATCCGCAGTCCACCATCCACTCGTTGGTGGAGTACGTGGATGGCAGCATTCTGGCGCAGCTTTCTGTAACGGACATGCGCCTGCCCATCCTGTACGCAATGGCCTGGCCTGAGCGTGTTCCGTCGGACCTGACCTTTGACCTGGCTGCGCTTTCCCACCTCGACTTCCAGCAGCCTGACTTCGAACGCTTCCCCTGCCTTCGCCTGTCGTATGAGGCAGCACGGGCGGGCGGAGCGCACTGCATCGCTCTGAATGCGGCCGATGAGATCGCAGTGGCAGCGTTCCTGGCTGGAGATCTCCCGTTCATGGGGATTCCGCGCACCATCGAGCGAGTGTTGGAGCTGACACCGTCAGCAGCGCCGGGCAGCATTAGCGCCGTGCTGGAGATTGACACTGCATGCCGCGCGATTGCAAAACAGGTTGTGGCGGGGATGTCGGCTGTCGCGGAACGGCCTTCTACTGCTTCGGCAAACGTCTAAGATAGGGTCTGACTTTGACGGGCTGGCAGCCGAGCCCGGCTACAGCCTGTGTCCGTTTCGAGGGATTCTTTGCACATTCCGCACTTTCTAATTGTTACGGTTTACTTCCTTGTCATCCTCGGCATCATGGTCCTGGTGCACGAGTTCGGTCACTTTGCTGTGGCCAAGATGTGCGGCGTGCGCGTGGAAGCCTTCTCCATCGGCATGGGCAAACGCCTGTTTGGCTGGGTACACAACGGGACGGACTACAAGGTTTGCATGCTGCCGATCGGCGGCTACGTGAAAATGTCGGGCGAGACCGAGATGGAGATGATCCAGACCTCGCCCACGGAAACCAATGTGGCGCATCCTCACACGGTCACAGACTGGACCGATGATGCCGGGGCTGGCGCTCGGACCTCCGACCCTGGCAACTTCAACACCAAGCCGCGCTGGCAACGCATGCTGGTTGCATTTGCCGGGCCCATCGCAAACTTCATCCTGGCGATCTTCCTGTTCACCGGTGTCGCGCATTTTCACCATGACACGATTGAGTACCTGCAGGATCGCAGCGAACTCGACTACATCACAGCGGGTTCGGCCGCAGCTAAGACAGGCATCGTTCTGGGCGACCGGATCGTCCGCTTTGACACGGTAAACAACCCTACGTGGGAAGATGTCATGCTGCTGAGCGGCTTGAAGGCGAACCACACGCTGCCGTTCTCCTACGAGCATGACGGCCATCGCGTGGACACCTCCATTCCGGTGAACTACAGCGGAGCACCGCAGGAGTTTGGACCGGACGACGTGGTGAATGTCTTTGGTCTGGTGCCACGTGTGCAGGCAGGGCCTGTCCTGGTTGCGGACCTGCCAGACGCGACCGCTCCTGCAGCAAAGGCTGGCCTGCAGAGTGGCGACGCCATCCTAACGGTGGACGGCCACAGCTTCCACGGCACGGAAGCCACCAGCGCTTACCTGAAAGCGGGAAACGGCAAGCCGGTGACGCTGCTGATTCAGCGGGGCCAGGCGACGCACA
>JBPBPZ010000288.1:0-12891 GCA_050954525.1 Janthinobacterium lividum | reverse complement strand
GGCTTCGTACAGGTCAAGCAGGATCATTTCATGTGGTGTGGATGTGCTTGCCGCAGCTTCCGCGCGCAGCAATGCTGCATGCGCCTGGTCCACGGCAGCGCGTTGACGCAGATTGGTCAGCGTGGCGTTGCCGGCGCTCTGCGTGCCGCCACTCACCAGATCCAGCAGTGCCTGACGCAGTTGCGGGATACCTTCGCCGGTCACCGCAGAGGTAGACACGACTGGCCACGAGCGTTTATCTCGGCCGATGTCGTTGATGGTGTCCTGTTCGGCCGTGCCTGTGGTTTGCAGGTCCACCTTGTTCAGGACCAGCAGTACCGGGCGTCCGCGTAGCGATGCGTATTCACTCTCGGCATGTGCGGCATTCGGTCGGGAGGCGTCGACCACCACCAGAACGGCGTCGGCTTCGGCCATGGCCTGCCGCGAACGCGACACGCCAATGCGTTCGGCCTCATCTTCAGTCTCGCGTAGGCCTGCGGTATCCAGCACTTCGACGGGGATTCCACCCAGCGAAATGCGTTCCGCAATGACGTCACGCGTGGTGCCGGGCGTGGCGGTTACGATGGCGCGCTCGTGTTCCACCAGACGATTGAACAGGGAGCTTTTGCCCACGTTAGGCTCACCCGCAATCGCCAGCCGCAAGCCTTCGCGCATCAGGCGGCCATGTGCAAAGCTGGCCAGCAAGCCCGCCAAAGGTGGTTGGAGCGCACGGATGCGCCTGGCCAGATCGTCCGGGGATACCAGGTCGATGTCGTCCTCGGCGAAGTCGATCCCCGCTTCGAGTGCGGCGATCAGTTCCAGCAGGGTCTGCTTTCCGGCTCGCACCGCGGATGCAATGGAGCCACCCATCTGTTCGGCGGCTTGCCGGGCCTGGCCAAGCGTCTGGGCCTCGATCAGGTCGCGCACGGCCTCGGCACCGGTCAGGTCCAGGCGACCGCCAAGAAAGGCCCGTTCGGTAAATTCGCCTGCACGTGCCGGAACCGCTCCAAAGTCCACGCAGGCGCGCACCAACCAGTCCAGCACCACGGGCGAACCGTGTGTGGCGATTTCCACCACGTCTTCGCCCGTGTAGCTGCCCGGGGCGGGGAAGTACGTGACTAGGGCATCATCGATGCGCTTCCCATCTACATCTTGAAGCATGCGGTAGTGAACGCGCCTTGGCTGGAACGCGGGATCTTTCGCGAACAGGGCCTTCGTGATGCGGAGTGCCTGCGATCCAGAGAGTCGAACGACGCCGATGCCGCCACGGCCCGACGGCGTTGCGATCGCAACGATCGTACTGTCTTCCGCAAGCGTGGCATCACCGGGCATACTTCAATCCTAATCAGCGGTAAAGTTATTCCGGCTCAGATTCCGCCTTGCCAGATGGGTAAGTTCTCTTATACTGGCAGCCAAAAGCAAACCATAGGCGCGGGCGTCGGCTGGCGCACCCGCAGTCAGAGAGTGGAACCGATGGGTCCGAACACCACTCCGATGAACGCAGTGATGTTCAACCTGCTGCTGTTATTCCTGCTGAAGTCCCTGTGCTTTTTGCTGGGGTACCTTACGGTTCGGCTGGGGTATGGCCTGATCCGCGATGGTGCCAAGGGCGACTTTACCTTCAAGGCTGATCTTGCCGGGTTCAAGGCCGACCTGGCCAGTGTTTCGCCTGGGCTGCTGTTTGTCCTGCTGGGCATCGGGTTGATCGGGTATGCCATGGCCGTAAACAAGGTGGTAGATTATCGCGCGGCTGGCCCGGCAACCGTGACGGCAAACCCGCCGGACTCACCGCTTCCATAAGGAGCAACTCCATGACCTGGCTGCTGGCGTTTGCGCTCATGATGGGACAGCGACCGCCTGACCCAAACACCCTTTACCAGGACGGTTTGGCGGCATCGCGTGCCGGCAACTGGACACTGGCCATCAATAAGCTTTACGCCAAGCAGAGGATCGCTCCCGACGCCATGACGTATTACCTGCTTGCAGTGGCGTACTCGCACCAGAAGCAGTACGCCGACACAGAGAATGCGGCGCGCCGAGCCCTGCAGATGAGTCCGCCGCTGATCGACCAGTTTCGGAATCCGGCGGCGCGCCTGGTGGGATGGGCACAGGGCATGCAGGCGGGTGGCGGCGTGTCTGTGCAGTTCGTCATGAGAAACCCGATGAACCGTGTACGTAAAGACCCAGAGTCGACCGCACCGCGAAAGTTACCCGAGGACGCGGCCATTAAAGACGAGCGAAAGTCCACCGTGGAGTACCAGGCGGCAAATGATCCATGCGCCGGAAAACGCGATCTGGCGTTGTCAGGCTGCCGCGTGGCGCACGCCAACGACACGCCCAGGATGCCGGCAACCCGTCTCCCGTAGCGCGTAAGTCTTGGCGGTTAAAGATACGGTGGTTTACCGGCGTCGGAAGCGCTCGCGGATATTGCGGGCACGATCGTCGCGTTCGCGTGTTTGCCAGTTCTCCGGGTACAGCACTACGAAGCGCGATGGACCTTCACCGCTCGATTCTGTGCGCAGTCCCTCGGCACCTTTCAGGGCCAGGTGCAGCATCCGGCGTTCCCGCGAACTCATGGGCTCGAACGAGTAGGGCCGCTGGCTTTCACGCACAGTAGCAATGCCCTTGTGCGCAGTCTGTAGCAACTCGCGATTGCGCGCACCCTTGAAGCCGTCCGCGTCGAAGGAGATGCGGTCATGCTCGTCCGGTTCCAGACGCAGGAGCTTCGCGCACAAGTGTTCCATGGCGCGCAGCAGTTCGCCATCCCGCTCAGTCAGCAGGGCAACATCTGGGCCGCTGATTTCCACGTAGATCAGCCGTTCTTCCAGGCCGTCGGGGTCGGCTGCGCCTGCGCCCGCAGTGATGCGGTACTTCAGGCGCAGCCCACCGGTGGTGGTCAGCAGCTTCAGAAAATCAGACGTTTGCTGTGCCGCGGTCTTCAGGTCCTGCATGGTGGTCTATCGCTTCCCCTGGATAGTCTTTGCTTGTGGTGCGCCAACCTTGCGGCGGGCGCGCTTGGCTGCGATCTCGCGCATCTCGCGGCCTTCCTTGGTCTGGTTCATGGCATACTGCGCGCCGATCATCAAGAGGTTACCCACGCACCAGTACAGTGCCAAACCGGCGGAGTAGTTCCACGTAATGTAGCCGGAGAAGACGGGCATCATGAACGCCATCATCTTCTGCTGCTGCGGATCGACACCCGGTGCGGGCATGTAGAACTGCACCAGGAACTGCGACACCACCATGACGATAGGCAGAATGTGATACGGGTCGGCACTGGTCAAATCGTGCAGCCAGAACCAGTGTGCCTCGCGCAGCTCGACCACCTTGGGCAGCATGCCAAGCATGGCGAACAGCAGTGGAAACGTCAGCAGCGTGGGAATGCAGCCGCCAAACATGTTGACGCCATTGTCCTTTTGCAGCGCCATGATTTCGGTATTCATTTCGGCGCGCTTGGGGTCGGTCACCTTGTACTTCGCGTACTTGGCCTTGATGGCGTCCATCTGCGGCTGGATCCGCTGCATCTTCAAGCCGCTGCGCATGGTCTGGTAGCGAAAGGGCAGCATGACCACGTTCAGCAGAATGGTGAGCGTAACAATGGCCCAGCCCCAGTTGCTGGCAATGTGGTCGTGAATGCTGTTCAGAAGCCAGAACAGGAACTTTGCGATCGGTCCCCAGAAGCCGAAATCGACCACGGGTTCCAGCGTGTCGTTCGATCCGGACACGGTGATGGTCTTGAGCACGTCCACTGACTTGGGACCGGCATAGATGCGTGCCTGGGTGGTGCCGCCCGTGTCGCCAAGTGCAATGCCGACGACCGGCACGTCAATGGGCTTGCCCGTGACCTTGCCCTTGTCGGAGCCCGCACGTGCCAGCTTCTGGACGTCGATGGTGTTGTGCAGCGTGACAGCCGTTGCAGACTGCGAATCTTCCGGCAGGAAGATGGCGGCGAAGTAGCCGTCGGACGTGCCGGCGTAGTTCAGGGGAGCGTTCAGCGTGTCGCCGCCGCTGACCTTCTTGAACTCGATATGCTCGGCCTTGCCGCTGCGCATGGTCTCGATGCGTGAACCATTGTAATCCAGCACCTGTTCCTGGTCGCCAAAGCCTGCAGGCCAGCTCAGAAGGCTGCGGACAGGCGCGCCGTTCTGCTGCACGCTGGTCTCGGCCTTCACGACGTAGGTGTTATCAAAGCGGAAGGTTTTCCAGACCTCAACGCCACCCTGCTGCAGGTGGAACTTGAGTTCACCTGGCGCGGCGATGTGGCCCGTCGTGTCCGTCGGCACAAACAGCGCGTTGCGCAGGCCATCGGTCATCGTCTTGTCGTAGGTGTAGAGCGACAGCGGATAGCCATACTGCTTCGCGGCCGCGGCGTTCACCAGGTCCAGCGGAGCGCCGTAGCGATCCTTGAACTTCTTCAGAATCCAGCTGCGTACTTCCGCGCCGCGATTGCTAAAGGTGATCTTGTACAGGTCGTTCTCGACCGTGGTGGTCTGCTCCGCGCTTGCGGCGATGGTCGGCGTCGCCGCGGCACTGGCTGCAGGCTGCTGCACGGCATTGGCGTTGAAGGCTGCCGTGTGCCCGGTGGGCCCGCTTTGCGCACCATTCGCATTGGACGTGGTCTGCGTTTGCGCCGTGGGTGGCTGCAGCGGCTGCGTCTTTTTGCTGCGGTAGAACTGCAGCCCGGCAAACACGCCGAGCATAACGACCATCATGATAAGGAAGGAAGTGTTGTTGGTACCGCTTCCCCCCTGGTTGGGGTTCTTGATCTCTGCCACGTTTTCCTGTCTGGTTCCCAAATTGCGGAAAGGCGCACGTCCGCGCCGGACTCATCCACCCACAATGGTAAATGGAAGGGCGCGCTCCTTTGCAGGCATGTGGAAACGCCGTGGAACGATCGCGTTCCAAATCGCGTACTCGCAGGTATGAATGCTTTTCGCCTGCTTCCTGCAGCACTTTGCTGCGCCTTTGCTGTTTTGGCTGCACCTGCGCAGCAAACCGCTCCTGTGCAGGTCATGATCGTGGGCTTTGCCCACCTGTCACAGCTGAACAGCGGCCAGGCACCCGTGGATGTGCTGCAGCCGGTGCATCAGCGGTCGCTTGCGCATGTGCGTGAGGTGCTGGGCACGTTTCAGGTGGATGCGGTCATGGTCGAAATGGAGCCGAAAGAACAGGCGGAGCTGACAGCGAAGTACAAGGCTTTCTGCGGGCCGGAACACGTCGTGCCCAAAGGGGAGGAACGTGACGAGATTGTGCAGGTAGCCTTTCCCCTCGCGTGCAGGCAGTCGCTGGGCGAAGTGACGGCCATTAACTTCTACGACAGCACGCCGCAGGCTATGCTTGCCTCCGGCGAGAACATCGCACGCTACCAGGGCGAACTGGGACAGCTGCAGGGCTTTGCGCGTCCTTTGAGCAAACAGCTGGCGGATGGTTCCGTGTCCCTGTACGACTTCATCCGCACCATCAACGCGCCCGACAAGATAGAGCTGTCGCACCGCCTGCTGTTCAACACTCCGGCCTATGTGCGCGACGGCGACTTTCACGATCCACCTGTCAATGTGGACATGCAGCGCGTCGACAAGCACTACATTGGCGTGGAGTTTATCGAGCTGTTCTACAACCGCAACCTGCGCATTTACAGCAACATCCTGCAGGCGCAGCAGCGGCTCGGCTCCAAGCGCATCCTCATTATGCTGGGCCAGAACCACGTAGGTGTTCTGCAGGAATTGCTGCGTCATAACCCGAATTTCCAGGTGGTGGAGTCAGCTTCCTATCTGAAGTAATCAGGCGTCGAGCGTGATGCGCATCCCGCTGGGTGCGGCAAGGGTGGCGTAACTCAGGGCACCCAGCAGGGTCACCGCGCTGCAGGTGGCAAACGCCAATGTGAACGAGTGGGTCCGATCGACGATCATGCCGGTCAGCACCGGCGCGGCGGATGCTATGAGGAAGCTGGCAAAGTTCTGCAGCGCACCCAGAGCCGCCGTCAGGTGTGGTGGGCTTACGGCCTGCACGTAACCCCATCCGCTGGTGCCGCCAAACTGAATCCAAAAGAAAGCAAAGCTGATGCTCAGCAGCGCCGCCGATGTGGACGTGCTGCGCGATGCAAACAGGGATGCAGCCGCACTTAACACCATGCCCAGCACAATCTGCGCGCGGTGGATCGACGTAAGGCGAAGGCCGCGCGCCACCAGCGCATCGGCGCAGAACCCACTAGCGAGCATGCCCGCTGCACCCGCAAGGAATGGAATCGCCGCGAACCATCCGCTTTTTGCCAGCGACAAGCCGCGTTCGGCCTGGAAGTAGCCCGGCAGCCACGAGATATAAAGCCAGGCCGTGTAGTTGACGCCACCGAACCCGAGCATCATGCCCCAGACGGTGCGCTGGCTCAGCAGCGTTCGGTAGATGTTGCCGGTGCCGAGTGCAGCGGTGACAGGTTCGCGGAACGGCGTCGCGCTGCGCGGCTGGTGCAGCCACATCCACAGCACCGCGACTAGGAGGCCGGCCACGCCCAGCACGGCAAACATGCCTCGCCAGCCAATGTGCAGCATCAGCAGGGTTAGCAGAGGCGGTGCCGCTGCCAGGCCGAAGGTTTGTGAACTGCTCATCAGCGCGGTGGCCCGGCCCCGCGTCTTGGGCGTGAACCATTCGCGCATGCTCCGAATGCCCGCGGGGTAGAACGGCGACTCACCTGCACCCAGCAGGACGCGGAAGACGATAAACATCGGAAAGCTGCGCACGGTGGCCGTCAGCAGTTGGGCACCGGACCACACCGTCAGTCCCGCGCCCAGCATTTTGCGCGTGCCCAGGCGATCCAACCAGCCGATCAGCGGCAGCTGGGTCAAACCGTACGCCAGTGAAAAGGCCGAGAGCAACCAGCCCATCTGCGCGTTCGACAGGTGTAGCTCAGCACGTACGGTAGTGTTCGCAATGGAAAGCGAAGAGCGGTCAAAGAAGTTGACCACGCCCGCCAGAAACAGCAACGAGAGGGTGACGGTCTGGTGCGCCCGCAGACTGCGTTCGGGCTTGTCAGATGATTTTGGAATCGGCTGCCTCACGCAGCTAACCTTACCGCGCCGGTCGCGATGCGTACAGCGTGGCTACGTAGCCCGCACCGAAGCCGTTGTCGATGTTGACCACCGTGACATTGGGCGAGCAACTGTTCAACATGCCCAGCAGAGCGGTAACGCCACCAAATGCAGCACCATAGCCAACGCTGGTGGGCACGGCGATGACCGGCACGGCCACAAGACCGCCAACCACGCTCGGCAGCGCCCCTTCCATGCCCGCGCAGACGATCACCGCATCTGCTTCGCGTATCGCAGGCAGGCGCGCCAGCAAACGGTGCAGACCGGCGACCCCGACGTCGGTGAAACGCGTGACCTCCGCGCCGAAGAACTCCGCCGTCAGTGCGGCTTCTTCCGCAACGGGCAGATCGCTGGTTCCGGCGCAGACCACGGCGACTCGGCCACCTTTTCTTGCAGCGGGTTCGCCGCAGGTGATGCAGCGCGCCGCCTCGTGGAACCTGGCGTCCGGCACGAGTTTCTGTGTGGCTGCGAAGGCGGCTGCGTCAGCGCGAGTGGCTAGTGCGGGAACACCGCTGGCGTGAATGCGGCTGAGGATGATCGCTGTCTGCTCAGGCGTTTTGCCCGCTGCAAACACGACCTCCGGCATGCCAGACCGCAGGGAGCGATGGTGGTCTACATTGGCGAAGCCAAGGTCTTCAAAGGGCAGCGAAGCCAACCGGTCCGCTACTTGTTCCGAGGTGTGTTTGCCCGCCTGCAACTCATCCAGCAGGGCCAGCAGCGCGTCACGCTGCATGGGGTTCCACGGCGGCAGGCAGCAGCGACGACACGGGCAGCAGGGCGTTCATGCTGCCGCTGCGATAGCCCTCAGTGTCCAGTGAAACGTAGGTAAACCCCGCACCCTTTACTGCCGAGGTGATGCGGTCCAGCATGTCGAGCGACAGGGCCTTGGTGAGTTCACCGCGCTCAATCTCAATGCGCGCCACTTCGCCGTGATGCCGCACGCGAAGCTGCCGAAAGCCGAGCGCCAGCAGAGCTTCTTCCGCGTCTTCCACCTGCCTCAGGGCTGCCGCCGTCACAGGGCGACCATACTCCAGCCGTGACGAAAGGCAGGCCGACGCGGGGCGATCCCACACGCTGAGGCCCGCCGCCAGCGCCAGCGCGCGGATCTCAGCCTTGCCCAGCCCCGCATCGTTCAGCGGAGCGACGGCGTGGTGCTGCTGCGCGGCGCGCTGGCCGGGGCGAAAGTCGCCGCTGTCGTCGCGATTGCGACCATAGGCCATGGTGGTCATGTTCAGCTCCTGCAGCACACCGGCCATGGTGCGGAACAGTTCGCCCTTGCAGTGAAAGCAGCGCGCGCCGTCGTTGCGCCGATACTCTTCGCGCTCCATTTCTGCGGTTTGCACCACGCGCAGCGGGATGCCGTGCTGCTCGGCGAAATCGACGGCGAAGGCGAGGTGCGTGCGCGGCAGGCTAGGCGAATCTGCGATGACGGCGATCATGCGCTCACCGAGCACTTCATGCGCCTCCCACGCCAGATACGCGGAGTCCACTCCACCGGAGTAGGCGACGGCGAGGTGGTCGTAGCGATGTAATTCCACGTGAAGGGCTTCACGCCGTGCGCTCAGATCGTTTTGCATGACCCCTCCCTTCCTCGGGCTACAGGTACACCGCACAAGCCCGTCGTCCTGAGCAAGCGAAGATCCCTCGAATCCGTGCCAGCGCAATCAGCCCGAATCTTCCTGGCTAGAAGCTGCACACGGTTGTACCGCTGCGAACTACCTCGGGATCCTTCGCTCCGCTCAGGATGACGGATTAATTAAAGGCAGTAGTTAGACCACGTCGCCCGCAGCAATCTGCTCGCGCGAAAGGTCCTTGCGCGATGGATTGTCCAGCTTCTCACGCGTGGCCCAAAGGCCCGCAGACGGTGTGCTGATGTAGAACACTTCTTCGCCGTCAGGCATGGTGTTCCAACCCTCGTGCATCACCGCGGGGTTGTAGCGCGCCTGCACTGCGTTGCAATCGGCATAGCCATAGCCAACCTGCTCGATTTCTTCCTGCGTGAGTTTGCCCGGCGCGTACGTGATGGTGAAGCGGCCTTCGCTCGAGCCATGGATCAGGTGGGCCACGCCGTGCGGAATCTCCTGCATGTCGGCTTCTGTCTTGTACAAGGCGAGTGTGCGCGGCGTGCCCTTGTAGCCATACTTGCGTATGAGCGCGTCTACCTCGGGCTGCTCGCCGAAGCGCTCCACACCGGGAGCGATAATGAGCAACTCGCCGCCGTCGGCAATGGCCATGCGGGTGCGGTAGACGGCCTTGTTGGCCACCCATGTCGCGCGGAACTCGTCCGGCTGCATCACGGCGACGACCTTCTTCACAGGCTTGTCGAACAGGATGATGTTCTGTTCCTTACTGCGGCGTGCTGCTTCGAGATAGGTTTCGAGATCGTCGCCCACATAAATGCCGCTGGTCACCAGCTTGTTCTCCGGGTCGCGCTGCATCACGATCTGCAGGTACACGTCGGGCAGGTGCTTCAGGTGCTCGTCTTCGCTCCAGTTGTAGCAGGCGCGCAGCGGCGTCACCAGGCAGCCCAGGTTGTTCTCAATGCCGTACACGGCGGCCGCAATGTGCGAGGCGCAGATGGTGTCCTTGCCGCCCAGACCGATGTAGTAGTTCTTATTGTGGTTCGCAAAGCCCAGCACTTCGTGCGGCACCACGTGGCCCACGTTGATGATCAGGTCCCACTGCTCATCCATCAGCTTCGAATTCAGATCGACGGGAATGTCCCAGTCGGCCACGCCGCCAGTCGTTTCCTTCACCAGCGACGCAGGAATGGTCGCGACGTGTGTGCATCCGTTGCGCCAGTCGTGCGGGAAGATGCGCTCCTCTGGAATGGAGCCGAACATCCACTTGTTTTCCGCCTCGGTGTGCGGAATGTGCTGGCCCAGCGTGGGGATCACCTCGACATGCGCGTCAGGCAGCGCGTTGTAGATGTACTCCGTGATCCAGCCCGCGCCGGAGTGGGCGCGCGTCAGGTCAGGCGGTAACAGCAGTACACGCTTCAGGTCCTTGTTGATGCGCGTGCGGGCTTCTGTCAGAAGGCGGTCGCAGGCCTCTTTGATCTGCGCATCGGATACGTGAGGGGCTTCAAGCTTGAACCAGGGCACGGGATTAGTTTAGCTCCGACAGGTGTTCGTTACGCGAGAAACAAGGGCTTGATGTGGCGCTCAAAAAGATTGCCGGTCACGTTGCGTGCGACGACTTCTTCATTTGCCTCGAGGGCATCGGTGTAGCGAGTGCCCATCTTCGCAGCCACTTTGAAGCCGACGTGCAGCAACTGGCGCAGGTTCGGGTTGTATTCCGAATCGGCATCATCGTGACGCAGCGCGCGGATGTACTGATCGCTTGTCCAGTTCTGTACGGTCTCAGGCAGCGGTAGCTTCGAACGGTCGATATGAATTACGGTCGCGTACGGCGCACACAGTTCGTCGGCATGGGCAAAGGCTTCGGCATAGACCTCCTTGGCAAGTGCGAGGCCGTCACCGCCTGCTTCCGCAAGGCCGATCAGCTCCTCCAGCCAAGTGGTTCCGGCAGTCTTCACGTGCACGCCTGCGCCGGTGTCACGAAGAGCCTCGCGGATGGATTGGTAGATGGAGAACTTGTCCGACCCGGAATGCACGCTCAGCTTCAGGTTCGCGGGCAGGCCGTACTTCCCGATCGCGTAGGCAATGGTGGCGAGGTCGTCGCGGAACTCCTTCGCAAACTGCTGGACGTCGCCCACGTAGTCCACACCCTTGTTGAGGCGGCCGGTGAACTTGGGCGCGATGGTCTGGATGGGCAGCTTCTCGTCCGCCACCGCGGCCAGGATGATCAGCAGTTCCGGCGGTGTCTGCGGGCTGTCCGTCTCGTCCATGCTGATCTCAGCGACAAAACTCTCCGCGCCCTTTTTAGCCGCGATGGTGCGGTAGATCTCGGCGGCGTGCTGCACCGCGGCGAGGAACTGCTTCGCCGTCTTCTCCACAAAGGGCTTGTCGATCTCGAACGGCTCCGCGACGCCGGGAATGGAGATGCTGCCGATCAGCTCCGGGTGGCGATCGACGAACTTTGCAATCTCTGCCGGGTCGCTCTTCTGGCCGATGTTGTCTGCCACGTCAATGGTGAAGAAGTCGCACGGCGCAACGAACCGCTCATACGTGCCCAAATTAATGTGGTCGGCGTCCAGAAAGTAGGGTGCCGTCCAGCCCAGTTCTTTCACTGCCGCGTCTGCCGCAGCGCGCGTGCCGTTGGGTTCCGAGCCGATGATCAGGTGCTCGCGGTTCGACTTGTTCCAGACCGGGGCGATGTCCACACCCGCTTCGGCAGCCAGCACGCACGCCTGTAGCTGGGCCTTGGCCTGGTGGGCAAAGCGATCGCCCATGCCGAGGGAGTACTTGGGAAGCTGCATCTATTCTCTCCTGCTTGCGGCCCCGACCGCCGCGATGTCAACCTTGTCACGATATAGCCTGTACCCATCGATTCGCCACTAACTGACCCGGCAATACCAGGGTGCCCAACGTCTCGCTTTTGAGACGCGGGTTTTCCGGGCCGGATCTGACCTCTATCCCATGTCTCATCGAAACACGGGCCATCGCTCGGTTTGGCTGGCACGATACCCTGTTGCCACACCCTTCTACCATTTGACGAGGCCATCCATGCCCATCCGCTCGCTCCTGTTTGCCTCTGCACTTCTGCTGCCGTTGAGTGCCCACGCCCAAACGCCGTCGCTGGAGGATACCTACAAGGACCTGCACGCGCACCCGGAACTGTCGCACCACGAGGAGCGCACCGCCGGCATCGTCGCCGCGGCGCTGCGGCAGGCGGGCTACACCGTGGCGGAGCGCGTGGGGCGCTATCCAGACGGCTCGCAGGCCTTTGGTGTGGTGGGCATCCTGAAGAACGGCCCCGGCCGCACCGTGCTGGTGCGCGGCGACATGGACGCGCTGCCCGTCACCGAAGAAACCGGCCTGCCCTACGCCTCCACCGTTAAGACGAAGAACGCTGCAGGGCAGACGGTCGGCGTAATGCAGGCCTGCGGGCACGACGTGCATACGACAGCGCTCATCGGCACGGCGCGCGCGCTGGCGGCGGACAAGAGCAAGTGGCACGGCACCGTGATGATCGTCGCGCAGCCTTCTGAGGAAACCATCGACGGTGCCAAGGCCATGCTGGCCGACGGCCTGTACCAGCGCTTCGGTACGCCCGACGCCATCGTTGGCCAGCACGACACCAACAGCATCGCCGCGGGCAAGGTGGGCCTGTTCGCCGGTCCCATGATGGCCAGCTCCACTTCCATCGACGTCGTCATTCGCGGCATCGGGGGCCACGGTGCGTACCCTAACCTGGGCCGCGACCCCATCACGCTGGCCGCGCTCTACATTACGCAAATCCAGACCATCGTCTCGCGCGAGCAGGACCCGCAGGACCCCGCCGTCATCACGGTGGGCCGCATTGAGGGAGGCACCAAGCGCAACATCATCCCGGACGAGGTCAAGCTGGAACTGACCGCCCGCGCCTTCTCCGCGCACGCCCGGCAGGTCACGCTCGACGGCCTGCGCGCCATGGCCGCCGGCATCTCCACGTCGGCGGGTCTGCCCGCAGGCAAGGCGGCTGAGGTCAAGGTGCTCGAGAACGAGTCCACGCCGCCGCAGGTGAATGATCCCGCGCTGACCGCGACCGTCCGCACCGCGCTCGAAGCCGCGCTGGGGAAGGCCCACGTGGTGGACGCGGAGCGCACCATGGGATCAGAGGATGTAGGCATCTTCGGCGACCCGGCCTTCAACGGCGGCAAGGCAATCCCGGTGGTCTACTACCGCCTCGGAGCCATGGATCCCGCCACGCTGACCACCGCCCTCGC
>JBPBPZ010000017.1:0-12914 GCA_050954525.1 Janthinobacterium lividum | reverse complement strand
TCTGGCGTGTGCATTAATTCTAGGTATTGCTCATTCTGCGCCGCAGCGCGCGTAGCTACCTCGTCGACCCATTCACCGCCGTGGCTTTTCGCAATGCCACCGAAGCGTGAGAACGTAGCGAAGAACTGGTCGTGCCCGCTCCACCCGGCGCTTGGAACGAAAGCCCGCATGGAGAAGCTGTCGATCAGGGCGTCATACAGCTTCTGGTTCCGGAGCGCGTTTGCAGCGGGTACCGTGTCTTCCACGCAGACGGGCTGTGGCGGCAGACTCTTGGTGAGGCCCCGGTTGGGCAGCAGTACCAGCTTCACAGGATCGACGCACAGGTTGTCCTCTGCTGCGTCCTGCAGGAACGTCTCAGCGTAGATCGCACCGGACAGGTGCATGTGCAGGTCGCCGCCTTTGGGCATCTGCAACAGAAAGGCGTGGAGAGCGGGCGGGTTCGCTCGCAGTTGCTCCATGTGCGCCGCCGTGCGGCTCTCGTTGTTGCCCGCAATTACTGTCGGATTTTGTGCGCGGGCATGTATCGAAGACAAGCCCGCCAGCAGGAAGAAACATGCAGCCTTGTGCATCCACACCATGGTTGTAGCAATCTCCTGCGGAATTGGGATCTGCGGCACGGCGGCAGATCCGATCGAGAAATCTAAGCATAGCGGAACTCCGCATTGTGCAACGATCCGAAATGTGAGCATGCTTAAAGGTCAGCGCAGACTGCTTTATGTAGGTATGGGGTTGGCGCTTCGACGAACGGTTGCTATACTCGGGAAGTTGTTCCACGAACAGCACGCGGCACCAAGGGACCGCAGCCATGGCATCTGCCGGGCAAACTCTCCCAAGGCCAGATAGCTCAGTGGTAGAGCGCGGCCCTGAAAAGGCCGGCGTCGGCGGTTCGATCCCGTCTCTGGCCACCACTCCTACATACAATGCGTCAGTGCCGGCCGCCAGGGTCGGGCCATGCATGTTGAACTTTGTCCGCTTCGATACCGAATCATAAGCCCGTTTGCGCTCACTGCTTCGTCTGAAGAAGGGTGTGCCGGGCGTTTTCGTTCAGCTAGTTTCCCTGCTGACCAAAAACAACAGGCGACCCGTATGGGGCCGCCTGCGAAGTCTGGTTTCCAACGTCTTTAGAACTTCAACTTTGCCGCGAACTGGATGATGCGCGGGTTGTAGGCATTAGCCGTGGAGGTGATGGTGCCGAAGGTGGAGACCGGCGCACCGCCGGCTGAGGCCAGGTTCAGCGACGCATTCGGGTTCACGAACTGGGCCGTGTTCAACACGTTGAAGGCTTCCGTGCGGAACTCAAGCTTCAGGCGTTCGCCGAGGTCGAAGTTCTTGAACAACGACAGATCCACGCGCTGCAGGCCGGGGCCGTAGAGCTGGTTGCGGTGCTGGTTGCCGATGGTACCCGCTGGCTGGAACTGGAAGGCAGACGTGTCAAACCAGCGACCGATGGTGGGATGGTTGACCTTGCCGCTGGCGATCATATTGGGGCGATCGCTGTTGCCAGCTGTGGGCCGCGTACCGCTGCGGTTGGTCACGTTGGTGACGGAAAAGGGCATACCGGTGGCCCAGACCACCAGGCCGTTTGCCTGCCAGCCTTTGCCCAGGATGCCAGCGAAGCCACGCAGATTCTGGCCAAACGGCAGAGCGTACACAAAGGTGCTGGTCACGCGGTGACGGTTGTCCAGGTTGCCGTTGCCGTATTCGATCTGGTTGATCAACTCGGCGGAAGCACCGAAGCCGTTGCCACCGTTGTTGCTGATCGACTCTGCGTTGTCCAGCAGGCGCGAGAGCGTGTAGGCGACCTGCATATCCAGACCCTTGCTGAAGCGGCGCTTCAACACAGCCTGCAGAGCGTGGTAGCTGCTGGAACCATTACTGCGGTACAGCGGCACGCTGGTGACCAGGGGCGCCGTGGCGTTGAAGCGGCGCAGCGAGTTAAACGCGCTGTTCGTAGTGGGCTGGTTGTTCCGGGTGTCGAACTGCCCCCTCGGAGTGACAACACCGGTCGTTGGATTGACGGTGTCCGTTGCCGTGTAGGAGTTAATCGCCTGATTCAACGGGATGGTGTTGTAGTCGGACAGATAGTAGCCATTACGCCGACCCAGTTCACCCACGTACGACAGGCTGCCGACAAAACCGGCGACCTCACGCTCCAGCGTTAAGTTGAACTGCTCGATGTAAGTCGATTTGAAGTTTGGATCCAGCGCCGCAGTGATGCTGCCGCTGGGATTGGTGAAGCTGTTGGGTCCGGGGAAGGGCAGGCCGCCAGCAAACTTGAGGTACTGTGCCGGATTGGCCAGGCCGATGTTTGTGGCCTGTGTTTGCGCCTGTGCTGGCGTGTAAGCACCCCACGTGGCGGTGAACGGCTGGTTGACTAGGGCGGAACCCGAGGTGGTGTTTTCCGGTGTGAAGGTCAGGCCAAAGCCGCCGCGGATGACCGTCTTTTCCGCGGGCGTGTACGCGAATCCGAAGCGCGGTGCCACGTTGCCGTAATCGAACTGGATGCCGCCGTGCGAACCCGTGTTGCGGCCCGCCACCAGGATCGTGCCATACCGGATGTCGAAGTTCGACAGAATGTTGTTGACCTCGGTGTAGGGCGTAAACAGGTCGTACCGCACACCGATATTCAACGTGAGGTTCTGGCTGGCGTGAATGTCATCCTGGATGAAGCCGTGCGGCTCCCACGTGCGATTACGCGGCGTGTACAGGATGGCATTACGGCCGCCCGAGGTGTAGTCACCGGAGAGCAGCTTGGAGAACGTGTCAAAGGACCAGTTGCCATTGGCCGTGTCAGTCTGCGTGGTCGCATCCTGGCGGCGGATGAGGCCTGCGCCAACCTTGATGGTCTGCCGGCCGTGGATGTAGTTAACAATGGCCTCATACTGCCAGGTGTTCTCGTGATAGATGATGGGGGGCCGGTTACCCAGCGTGGGTGCGAGGCCCTGGCTGACCGTCACCGCGGAAAGCTCTGCCGTGCGGCCGTCCACATTGATGTTGGGCTGTCCAAACTTGGAATTGATGTTGTTGCCAAAATTCAACGGGAACTGGGCGTTGTCCAGCAGGGTATAGCCCGCCTTCAACTCCAAAAGGACGTTCGGCGTAAAGGTGTGGATGTAGTTCAACTGCGCCTGGTGCGCGCGCGTAACGGCCGGACCGGGGTAGCTGCCCAGGTTGCCGCCGGGCAGGATGGAACCCGCCGCGGTATTTACAGCAGGAAACAGGCTGCCGATGGTTGTATCCACCGCGTTGTAGCCGTAGCGCAGGTAGAACAGGTCGCCATTGCCAAAGCGGTGATCCAGGCGGCCATCCGCCGTCTTGTTGAACTGCGAGTCAGCACGCGCGCCAACGTAATTGCCGGAAAGCGAGTTGTTCGTTGGCAGCGGAAACAGGTTGAAGTACTGCTGGCCGATGCGGTCCACGGCAGCAGCCGCCACATTTGCGCCTGCTGCCGGATTGTCGCTGAAGTTGCCCGGGTTCTGCCGCTCAAACAGCGTGGGCACAGTGGTCGTTGTGGGGTTCTGATTACGAACGATGTTCAGGCCTTCATAGTCCGCAAAGAAGAACGTGCGGTCCTTGAGGATGGGCCCGCCCAGGCTGCCGCCGAACTGGTTCTGGCGAAACTTTGGCTTGGGAATGTTGGCGCCGAACTTGAACGGGTTGGCATTCAGTTTGTCATTGCGGAAGAACTCAAACGCCGTGCCGTGAAAGCTGTTGGTACCAGACTTAGTGATGACGTTGATGATGGCGCCCGCCGCGCGACCGACCTCCGCCGTGAAGACGTTGGTCTGCACACTGACTTCTTGAATGGAGTCAACTGCAGGACGCAGACCGATGGAACCGATGACGCGCTCATTGTTATCAATGCCGTCGATGGTCTGGTTGTTCATCATGTCGGCCTGGCCGTTGACCGAAACCGATGAGGTCTGGCGGCGATCGTCGGGGCGGTTGCCGCTTGCCAGGCCGTTGTTCAGGCCCTCGGTCGCGCCGGGTGTGACCTGCACCAGGTTGATGAAGTTACGACCATTCAGCGGCAGCTCCTGCGTTGCCCGCTCGGTCACAGTCGTGATCAATGCAGAGGAATCGGTGCGCAGCGCGGGCGTGGTCGCCTCGACTGTTACTGTCTCGCCCTCTGCTCCGGCTGCCAGGTGTGCGTCTTCACGCGCGCGGTCACCAGCGGCGATGCTGAATGAGGAGATCTGGAACGTCTTGAAGCCTGGCGCTGTCGCCGTAAGCGAGTAATTGCTGGGCTTGAGCAGCGTGAAAGTGTATTCGCCAGAAGAGCCGGACTGCACTGTACGCGTGTCATGCGTGTTGGTATCGACCAGTTCAACCTTTGCACCGGGTATTACCGCGCCGGTCGCGTCCGTCACCGTTCCCACGACGTCTGCCGTTGTGTTCTGGCCCATGAGCGGGGCTGCCGCAAAGGCCGTCATTATCCCGATCCGCGCCGTATTACGTGTGAATGCCGCTGCCATGCGCATGCTACCGCGCTTGCCACTTCTGGAATGGTTCGTCATCGCTTGACTCCTCGCGTACACAACATCAAAAAAGGCTTGATCGTCCTTGCATGGGTACCGCTCAAGAACAGGGCGTCGGGAATCCCGATTCCTGTTGCAAACGCGGATGAGCCAGAGGGCAGCTCTTCCTTGCAGGTCAGCTTTTGTTGATGAATAGAGAGTAAAGCATCTTTCGCCCGCTGCGTCTCTAATCCGCGCTGAGCCATGGAAATGACAGGGCAAGGCCTCCGGCAACTCCCAGACTGGTACCGGAATCACCTCTCGAAGCATAGTTCAGTGCTCTTCAATCAAGATCTGAGCGCGAGGGCATCCTCAAGTGCAGCAACAAGCTGCTGCAGCCGTGTTTCGGGTAGATTGTTCCGGCCCATCGCCCGCAAGAATTACCGGAACGATGACAATCTTTCCTGTCATCACAGAAGGCATTCGTCACTACACTTCTCTAACGTTCGCCCTGCGTGCGAGAAAGCTCTGTGCGCCCAATTTACAGCCTTTTTGCGGGCCGCGTGGGCATCGAGGGATTACACCGTGTTAGCGTTTAGAGTGTCTACCTAAATGAGCATTGCTAGCGATTCGAAGAAGTTGCTGAACATAATCCGGAAGCGCCGCGGACTGGCACTTACAGTCTTCGTGCTTGTCTTCGGACTTGGATGTCTGGTCAGTTATCTCAGGCCTGCAAAGTACACGTCAGCGATGAGGATCCTGATACGCGCGACGCCCACCGATCTTCGGGCGACCGCACAACGGGCCGACGGCGGATCCGTGGGACAGGTCAGCGAAGAGCAGGTCAACTCAGAAGTTCAGCTATTGACGAGTTATGACTTGCTTAAGGATACGGTGATCAAGAACCATCTGGACCCTTCCAGCTCGGATGGTGGGTCTATTCAGGGCGTAGACGCCGCCACGCGCAAACTGGCCGGCGACTTGAATGTTTCTCCGGTGCGTAAAGCGAACATCATCGAAGTGCAGTATTCAGCTACTTCACCTCTGCTCGCAGCATCTGTCCTGCGGACGATTGAAGGCAGCTATCTCGACGCCCATCTGCGTGCCCAGAGTACACCGGGAGGCTTCCGCTTCTTCCAGGGAGAAATGCAGCATTACCGGAGCGAGTTCGAACAGAAGCAGCGTGCATTCGCCGACTTCAGCAATCGACAGGGCACGGCCAATCTAGACCAGCAGGTTACCCAGCTGACGAAAATCATCTCTGACCAGGATGTTTCACTTCAGCAGGCCCAGGCCCAGGCCGCAGAACTAGCAACAGAGATCGGCAAGTCGAAC
This sequence comes from Janthinobacterium lividum, assembly GCA_050954525.1. Lineage (GTDB taxonomy): Bacteria > Acidobacteriota > Terriglobia > Terriglobales > Acidobacteriaceae > Terriglobus. The sequence continues at coordinate 7,122 of JBPBPZ010000017.1, read as the reverse complement.
GCTGTCACCAACAGTCTTCCTTCGCGTATTGACACAACACGTAGAAGCGTTCCTTACCAATCGGTGATCGATCATTTATCGACCACACTTGCTGATCTGGAAGCTCGGCGCATTCAGCAGATAAGCAAGTTTCGTGATGATGATCCGTTGGTGAAAGAAACCAATAGCGAGATCGAAAAAGTAAAAAGCGAACTGCATGATGCTGGTTCGCTCGTCTCGAATGAAGCAACGACAGACACCAATCCCATTACGCAGAACATTCAGAGCGGTGTAGCCACCCGCACTGTGCAGCTGGCGGGCTTGCAAGCAAGGATCAGCGTGCTGAAATCGCAGATTCTTGCAAACCGGTCAGCGGTTAATCACCTGACGGATGTGTCGGGTCAGTACCGTCTGCTGGTGAGCGATGTAGACAACGCGAAAGACAGTTACAACAACTATGTGCAGCGTGAGGAGAATGCTCGCATTTCCGAAGGTCTTGACAAGAACAAGATAAGCAACGTGGTGGTGACGCAGGAGCCGACAGAATCCGTGTTGCCCGTCTCGTCGCATCGGAATCTGATTCTCGGTTTCAGCTTCTTGGCCGCTGTCTTCTTGAGTGTCGCCGTATGCGTTCTGGTGGAAATTTTCCGTCCGGCGTACCTCCTGCAACCCGCATAAGCTGCTCGGAACTGGATCCTACTTCAAACCAAGGCACAGCAAAGGTAGATATGTATAACGACCAGCACGGGACCTCTATGCGGCAGCGTCTTTATTCCGGACGTTGCCGCGTGATCCTTTGTCTCCTTCTTGCGCTCTTGAGCACCGGCCATGTACTTGCGCAAACACAAGCCGCGCCGCCAACTCCTATACAGGCCTCAGCCGCTTACCGCCTGCAAACCGGAGACACGATTTCGGTCTTCTACCGACTTACGCCCGAGTACAACCAGAGCCTTACGATTCTGCCGGATGGCTCCGTTGATTTGCGCCTGCTTGGACACGTCCACGTAGACGGACTAAGTGCAGAGCAGGCTCAGCAGGTAATTACAGCGGAGGCAGCCAAGCGGTTGCGAGATCCGGAAGTATCTGTGTCCGTGACAGACTTCGTACGGCAGCAATTTACCGTCATGGGCGAAGTAGGTCGACCAGGACGCTACGAGATCCATGGCGTCACGACCATGGCAGAAGCACTCGGTGTATCGGGCGGCTTCACTGCCCTCTCCGCACAGAAGAGTGTTGTCCTGGTTCGACCGTTGGGTCCGAAGTCTGAGTATGGAAATGCCACCGTCTTCGACTTCAAGCACTTGGTCAAGAAGAACGCAATGACAACAATGCCAGCGATACACGACGGTGACATCATTATTGTGACCACCAGCAAGTTCGCGAAGCTTACCGGCACGCTCCGCCTCCTCAACGTAGGTCTGTACTACAACCCGGCATCTGGCTTCTAGCAGACACGGCCAGCCTTCAAGTTGTTTGCTTACCCCTCAATGTTCTGACAGAACGCACTGTGGGCAGAGCATAGGTTGAATGAAGTTCAGGGCTTTCGAGAGGACAGACATGCCAGTCGAGCAGCAAACACCGCTGGTAAGTGCGATCATCACCACGCTGAACCGGCCTGACATCGTGGTACGGGCAATTGAGACAGTCCTTGAGCAGACCTATACCAACCTCGAGCTGATCATTATTGTGGATGGCCCGGACAATGCAACTGCGACGCGACTGTCTGCCCTTTCAGACCCTCGTGCGCGGGTTGTCGTTCTGCCGCAGAACGTAGGACTGGGAGAGGCTAGGAACGCAGGCGCACGAGAAAGCAAGGGCGAATGGCTTGCTTTTCTTGACGATGATGACGAGTGGGTTCCTACGAAACTCTCAATTCAAATGCAGGAAGTCTTACGTTCTGGAAACCAGACAAATTTCTCCGCCTCCCGATTTGAAGAGCGCACAGGGGCTGAGATCCGGCTACGTCCCAAGTTCTTTCCGGCTGCCGGTGAGCATTGGAGCGAATCATTTTACTGCAACAAGATTCTTCTTCTCCCTTCTACATTTCTTGTAAAGACGTCCCTTATGTTGGCCTTTCCGTTCACCAAAGGTTTGCGTCGCCACGAAGATGCAGATTGGCTACTAAGGGGACAGCAAGCCGGGCTTTTCCACCCTCACTGGGTTGCGGAACCGCTTACCATTTACCATTGTGAGACGAGTAAGGATCGCCTGAGTACGCATACGGAGTGGAGAGGAAGATATCAGTGGTACCTCGATAATCCCTCCCTGCTCACCAGGAAAGCAGTTCCCTTTTACATCGCCATGCTTTGCATTCCAGAAGCAAGAAGCTCGCCCACGCCAGTAGCTGCATGCACCTTTCTTGTAAAAGAGGCGATGAGTCGGGGCAAAATGAGCATTTCTGCCATCGGTTATCTTGCTTTGTCAACGCTCAGCAGCCGCAACTGGCGCAGCAAACTTCGTGGGCGTTTTCCGATTCTTCAGCGAAGGACTTCATGGCGCAATAATGGATTGCCAAAGCCGCTTTAACCAACACCGGGCACGACAGGATGACCACACCGGCGCGCCACACCTGGTTGAGTACATAGTCGCTGATACAAGCCGCTATAGGAGAACACAACGTGAGTCGTATCCCCAAGATCCTCCATTACACATTTGGATTAGCGAAGGACTTTGGTGGTAAACCCTGGAGCATGCTCCACCACGTGTGTCTGGAGAGTGCGGTAAGACGAATTGCGCCGGATCAAGTGTTCTTTTACCACGAGTACGAACCGAGTGGTCCATGGTGGGAACTTAGCCGTAAGCTTGTAAGTCCAGTAAAGATCGAGGCTCCACGAGAGATATTCGGTCGGCCACTGAACCATGTTGCGCATAGAGCCGATGTGGTCCGTTTGCAGAAACTGGCGCAGGTAGGGGGCATTTACCTCGATGCGGACGTCCTGGTTCAGCGAAGCTTTGATGACCTTCTTAATGAATCCACCGTGCTAGGGCGGGAAGGCGTAGGGGATGACCCGCGAATGGCCAACGCGATCATCCTTGCTGAGCCGAATGCTCCCTTTATCATGCGCTGGATTGATCAGTACCATTCTTTCCGCAGCACTGGCCGGGACGAGTTCTGGAACGAACACTCCGTTTTGTTGCCCGCTCGGCTCGCGCAGGAAAACCCACAAGACATCACAGTGCTTGACCACAAAGCGTTCTTTTGGCCGCTGTGGACACCGGAGCACATTCGTTGGATTTTTGATTCCAATGATCCCATCAGCCTTGAGGGCGTTTACGCAAACCATCTGTGGGAAAGCGAAGCGTGGCCTTTTATCAAAGGTGTAACGGTCGCTACGCTGCGTGCGCGTGAAACCAACTTCAGCCGATGGGCACGACCGATGTTAGAAGGCCTACCCGACAGCTATGGCGCGGCATCAATGTCTGAGCGTTGGACACAAGCGCGTTGGGACCTGCTGCACAAGGCAAAACGTGCGCGCGCCATGGTCACGCGGCGCCTAGCGGGAAAGTAGTAAACATCGTTTAAGAAGATAGAGCCGGAGGGAACTAGGCCGGTCCAATCTAAGTGGCATCACGACCAAGAAAGCAGACCACATGTCTCTGATGAGCGAGCACCGTAGGAACACGGAACCGGGCCCAGACTTCCAACCAGAGGGAGAAGGCTATGCCGGCGGTGCACCTAAGGTTCGGCTTATCGCTTATTACCTGCCCCAGTTCCATCCAATCCCTGAGAACGATCGCGCGTGGGGCAAGGGTTTTACTGAATGGACAAACGTAACCAAGGCGACACCGACCTTTTCAGGACATTATCAGCCGCATCTCCCCGCCGAGTTGGGCTTCTACGATTTGCGATCTCCCGAAGTTCTGCGCCGGCAGAGTGAGATGGCGAAGAAGTATGGCATCTATGGGTTCTGCTTCCATCATTACTGGTTCAATGGCAAGCCACTGCTGGACGCACCGATCAATGCTCTTCTTGCGGATCCTACGATCGATCTTCCGTTCTGCATTAACTGGGCGAACGAAAACTGGACCAAGAGGTGGGACGGTAAAGACAAAGAGATTATCGTCGCGCAGAACCACTCTCCTGACGACGACCTTGCTCTAGCAAAATCGCTTGAGCCACTGCTGCGAGATCCGAGGTACATCCGCATTGATGGCCGACCACTCATCATGATCTATCGACCCGCAGCCCTGCCCGATGCCAAGGCGACCCTGGCGCGGTGGAGAGCACACTTTCTTCGCGTGGGTCTAGGCGATCCTTACCTGGTTATGTCGCAAGAACATGCCACGGTAAATCCTCGCGAGTACAGCTTTGATGGTGCGGCCGCCCTTCCTCCACGAGGGAGCGGGACCTCGACTCCCCTTCGCAGGGGCCTACGTAAGTTGAGCAAGTTTCACTTCAAACGTGGCGGTATCCTTTGCTCGTACGACGAGATGGTGAAATACAGCATCTCTTACCGACCTGAGGACTTTCCCTTCCTACCGGGCGTCTGCCCAAGTTGGGACAACACCGCACGCAAAGGATCCAAGGGCCAGGTCTTCCTAGGTGCAACTCCAAAGAAGTACGCCGCCTGGTTAAAAGACACCTGCGAATACGTGCTGCGTAGCAAGAGAGCTGAGGAACGAATCGTCTTCGTCAACGCCTGGAATGAGTGGGCGGAAGGTGCTCACCTCGAACCGGATCGCCACTTCGGTTACGCCCATTTGGAAGAAACGGCGAAAGTTCTCAAGTCATTATAGAAGCTCTTGGGTTTCATAAGCCTGCCCCAACGCGTGTCTCGACTCTTGGTAGGACCGGGCTTTAGGACCTGACCTTGCACGTGAAATCATTATCGCCTCCTTGACGAAATCGTTCTTCCATAGATGGAGAAGCATTGCCACATTAGCTCTCAAACCATAGCGAAAGTATTGACGCTTTGCCATTCGGAACAGGCGCTCAACACTGCTTCGACTCTCCGTGCAACGGATCACATCTTGAAACACAGAGCTTTTAGCAAGAGGCAACATCGTGCCATATGCTCGAAGGAACGCGGCAGCCATCGTGTAAACGTGGGCCCATTCTTTTGCCCAGCCTGCTCGATCCTCGAATCTTGGGAGAAGCGTGTGCGGCGCGGTCTTTTCCCCTGCGCCTATTGCATTTGATGAATGCTGTCGGTACTTTGTTGTTGTACGAGCCAAGTAGGATGCGTGTCCAAAGCTGTTGGCGGCGAGCGCAATCCACCAATCGTGCATTATCGAGTCTGATGTCATCGAGAGTGCGAGATTGAGTAGCGGACGATTGATCAGCATCGTGTTTCCCGTCACGACATTCTGGCGCAGCAGTGATGAAAGGTCTTGCACTGCATTTGGTCGAAGGTGTGTGTCCTTCCAGAAGCTTGGAGAGATGACACTCAAATCCTCATCAACCACCATGAGGTCGCTAAACACCAGTAACGGCTTATCGTTACCATGTGTCGAAATCATGTTTTTCATTTGCTTTATGCTTACGGCTACCTTGTCGACATCCCAGACATCATCCTGGTCCGAAAACATAATGAAGCTTGCCGAAGATGCCTGCATCAAATGAAGGAAATTTAGCTGAGGTGCACCTGTAGGTTGACTAGCGGGGAGCACGGTGAATTTACCCGGCTGTTTCTCAGCGTAGAGTTGCAGGATTTCTCGAGTGCTGTCTTGTGATCCATCATCTCGAGCAACGATCATGATATTTTGATACGTCTGCTCCAATAGCGAATCTATCTGTTCTTCTAAAAATTGTTCGCCGTTGTAGGTGGCGAGCAATATCTCGATGGTAGGCATGTCCATCTTTCTACCTCCCTTTGACTACCTCAAGTAGCTTGCTGGTAGCTTTTGAACTTGTGACAACACTCATAGCACTGCGCCAAATTACATAGGCGAATGATGTTAATCCATTATGCTAGGCGATTCATCTAGGTAGTGCCCCCGAACACGAAACAAGTAGCACGAGCAGAGCTTCGCTGCAGTAGCTATTTGAGAATCAGCCGCAGCCGCCAGGGTATGCACCGCAGCTGGAGCCTCCATAAGAGGAGCAGGCATGCACTGCCTTATCACTAAGGTACAGCCCACGAGATGCAGGATCCCACCAGTACAGGCTATGTACAAATGGCAGCTTTTACTCGACTTCACAAAGTCCTTATGCGTTTTTTTGGACTTAGTAGATGTGAGAAGATCAAACCGTTACTTGAATGTATCTGCGTTTAGCAGATAGAAATACTCTGTGCGTGACAGGAACACGCCACTGATGCTGAACCGACTACTTCACAGAGGATGCTTTGCTAGGAACTGCCGTGTCTTTCGCATCAAGGCGGAAACGTCGAAGGTTACTCGCGATCAACTCATAAGGATATTGGGCGTGTTCCGTTATAAAGTTGCCAACCTCTTCCACCTTTTGATCGTTGAAGAGATTGTTTCGAGGAAGACTGGTTTTTAAGAATGGAAAATGGAATTTTTCTATCAGTCCATCCCAGAAGTACAGCGAGTAATTTACCTCGGACTGCTTAAATACAGATGCAAAACGGTGGTCTTCAGCACTTCGTGCGGCTTGCGCCGCTGCATCAGAAGAAACATAAGCCTTTAAGATCAGGTTTTGTTGCCGTGCCTGCCGCGAAATCCCGATCTCGTACTTCATTATCAGCTTTTCCTTATCGGTGATGTACCTGAAACTGGTCCAGAAGTGTTCAAGAAAGCGACGGGTCCGTTCGTTTAGATCCCAACACAGGAAAAAGGATTGAAGATGCGGGTAGAACTGGCAACTCTCAAGCGCGCCGTACATGTCGGCTCCGTTGAATTCGGCGAACATTTCGCGCAGGTCGAATAGAGGCCCATACACGCTATCGTTTGCGAGCACAAACCGATCAAAATTCTTGAGAGACCACCCTTTACTCTTGAGAAGTGCCCAGGCAAGATGCCAGGATCCGAAATCCAGGGCTAATGTTTTTCGCGTGTAGATCGCCTCGCAGAGAGAGGCGATTCTTTTGGTTGAAGCTGGGTCAAGTTCCGGCGAGCCAGATACAAAGATGATGGTTGCGCCAACAGCGTGCAGTTGTTGCAGATAGTACTCAACGTACTCATCTACCCTGCCATGCGGGTCAAAGTGGGCGAACAAAACCAGTATCTTTTGCCCTGTGT
>JBPBPZ010000001.1:0-12915 GCA_050954525.1 Janthinobacterium lividum | reverse complement strand
AAGCCGTGATGAACCTCGTCTACCTGGCGGAGCAGTCCATGCCCAAAACTTCGGAGAACGAAGAGGCACAAAAGTATCTTAGCCAGGCGGATGAGGAACTGCGGCGCGTCAAGCTGATCACGGCGCAGTCGCTGCGTTTCTACAAGCAATCGACAGGCCCGGAGGCGATCACCTGTTCTGCCCTGCTTGCGCCCATTATTGACCTCTACGGCCCGCGTTTCAGCAACTACCATATTCAGGCAGAGATGCGTGAACGTTCCTCCCTGCATATTGTTTGCCTTGCCAGCGAGATGCGGCAGGTACTCACCAACCTGATCACAAATGCGATCGATGCGATGCGAGGTACGGGCGGACGCCTGTTGATCCGTACCCACGAATCCACTTATTGGCGGACCGACGCACACGGCATCATCATCACGGTGGCAGACACAGGCAAGGGCATGGCGAAGGAGACGATCGGAAGCATCTACAAGGCTTTCTACACGACTAAGGGGATTTCAGGCACTGGCCTGGGACTTTGGATCAGCAGCGAGATTGTTCGCAGGCACCACGGCCACCTCCGGGTTCGAAGCCGGGAAGGCCGTGGAACGGTTTTTCAGCTGTTCCTGCCCTTCCAGGCAGCGTCGGGCGAGAAACGTGTCTAACGGCTCGCTTTGTACGCCATGGACAAAAGAACCTGCGACGTGGAGCAAACGCCCCTGACCCTACGGTTGCCCCCGCAGGGCATTCATTGGCTGCTCCACGGGATGGATCGCTTCGGCACGGGTACTGCTTTCCAAAGCATTGAACTGAAGCGCTGACTTGCCCGTAAGCAGTTCGTATGCCTGCAACTGCGAATCCTGGGGAGTCTCAGACGCAAAACGCATGGGACTGGCAACTGCCAGCGAGGCGTGGCGGTCTCTCACCTCTGTGGAAATGCGTATCGCTGCGTAGCATCCAGCAAACCCGACGTAGAGATAGGGCTGATACATGAGGAGCGGAACCGCGTACTTCGGATCCAGCACGGCAGACTCGCAGATGTTGCGAGGAGGCTGCCTCCAGGCATGGCGCAGACGTCCCTTGAAGTGGATGGTCCTGTACTCAATGGACTGCTGCTTGAGTCGGTGCTGAAGAGCCCGCTCCAACGCGCGTGGCGTATCGATGCCAAGTTCAAGAAAGCGGTTGGAATGGAACCCCTGGCCAAAGTAATGCTGCAGGATGGATTGTGCGTAGAAGGCGCAGTTGCGCTGGCTGTAGCTGTACCGGTAAGACCGCTGCGACTCGTTGATTTCTGCCAGTACCCTTCGGTCTTCCTCTGCTGAAGTCGCAAACTTCAGTACACGGAGGCTTCGGAGCCAGGCACGGCCCATGTACTTGGCCCCCACTTCGGGCTGCACGTTTGGGTAGGTCTCCCCAACGGTAGCTACCCAGGCAGCACGGTCGCGGCCTTCTATTCCACGTTGCGTTCCCAGAAAGAACAGCTCTGCCGGTATGGCCGCAGCGCCGGGATTGGGCCAGTAGGCCGTACTGGTTAGAACCAGACCTGCCGAGTTTTCACAGAAAAAGATTGTTCCGAGCGGATCGAGGCAGCCGTGCGATATCCACACCGAAACATGGCCCACATTGCTGAGAAAGCCAAGAAGTCCGGTCGGCGTTTCTACGATTAGACCAACGTCAGCACGTGCCGACCGAGGAGATGCGCAGATCGCCGCAAACAGGAGCAGAAAGGCATACTGCCGATTCCCTACACATCCCATTAGCGCCCCTCGGCGGACGCTTAGCCAAGCCCTGTCCTCCCCGTACGGTAAATGCTTCCCGGGGGGACAGCCGCTCAAATGTTCGCCATGCCATGGAGCCAATCTCTGCCACAGAGCGGCAACCAGCTTCCTTCGCACTTGCCCCGCCCAGTCTCGTACTTTAGATGTCGGAGAGATTACAACCCGGGCGAAAGCTTGCTGCCCGGAGCAAAGAAGGACACACCTGTACCGCATGTGCCCGTCTTCATGAATTAGCGCGCATTCCCGCTAGGATACTTGTCGAAAATCTTGCTGACAGATTTCTGCAGCTTTTTAGTGTTCTTTTCTTCTTTGCTGGAGAGTGTGTCGCTGGCCACACCGCGGAACAGCAGCTGATGTTTCGACCCGTCGTATACATCGACCACGAGTGAACCCACGGGAACGTTGATCACCTGAGTGTTTGCGAGCCCGTCGTTGCCGAAGCCGCCACCAAACCGGCCTCCAAAGCCGCCAAATCCGCGGCCGCCCCAGCCGTACCCACCGCCACCCAGGCCCTGGTAAAAGGTGTTGTATTCCTGTTGATCCTTGCGGGAACCAATGGCAGTCACGGCCAGATCGCCGCCCTGCGAAACCATCTCGAGGCCGCGCGCGGAAAGATCGTGCACCAGGGCGTCACGCAGACGCTGTTCCACTAGGGGGCTTGAAGCCTGAACCTTGTAGAGGCTAAAGGTGTGGTACTGCTGGAAGTTGGCCTTGTGGTCGAAATCGGTTGAGACCCGTTGTGCCGCTGCCGAGGCCACGAATACTGTGGCCAGGGAAGCTGCTGTGAACGCCTTACGCGCTTTCGTGCAGAAAAGGTGCGACATAGATTCCTTTGCAGCTGGTGAGGCTGGATGGACTACCAGCGAAGTTCATTTTGTTCCTGATGAGAAATGCAATCGCTCTCGCGTCTGCAGCCGTGTATAACCACACCTGTTTGATTCACATCCGGGACCGTGGATTGTCAGAGTTGAGTCACAAGGATGAGCGGTGTTCCATGTCTCTGCGCCAGTTTGCGCCCGTTTGCTGCGACTTCCTAGCAGCGTCCGTGTCTTGAAGGAAGAGTGTGCGCGGCTTGGCACGGCTACTTACAGGTTGAGTGTTGCAGTGGGCCAGTCTGCAGAGTAACCACGAGTAACCATGTGGCGCTTGGGAGTAACTTGCCGATACATCGTACAGAGCGGCAGAGTGTTCGCAAGCCTGAAGGGCCAGACCTGAAAAGCTGTCCCCACGCCGCAGCAGGCAAGACGAAGAAGAGCAGTGCAAAAGCAGGGTAGAGGGCGCGACTTAACGTACACATTTCGCCGCTTTTCCATCCAAAACAGGCGATGGGACGTTGTTATGATCAGTGATGCTGAACAGCCCCCTGTCTCACCGCCCAGGCCAGTCCGGGTACAGCTTCATGACCTTTGCAAGTTGTTAGTTCAGAAGCGAAATGAAAGTCCGCGTTGCTCTGTCCTGCTATCCGACATAGTCACGAGGTAAGAAGACGTGCAGATTAGAATATGAAAATGCAACTTAGGCGACAATTCGGTTGTTTCAGCCTGGCTGTAGTGCTGTGCGGCGTGCAGCATGCACAGACTGTGAACAGCGGTCGCGCCACGACAGCGCAAACGCCGGACTCCGGTAACCAGGGCAGTTCTCAGTCATCGAAGATCGGCGTTGGGGATCAACTCTTAATCAGTGTCGCTGATCTGGAAGAAGTGACCAGCCGGGCAGTCCGTGTAGCGGAAGATGGCACAGTCGACCTCCCGCTGATCGGTGCGGTACAGGCAAGCGGTTCCAGCCTCCCGGTGCTGCGTGCAGTCCTCGCAAACAGCTTCTCGAAGTACATCACCAATCCACAGGTCTCGATCCAGCTGGTCAGCAGCCAGAATCAGCTTGTCTCCGTCATCGGCGATGTGAACACGCCTTCCGTGCAGGAATTGACGGGTCCGCTGACGCTGCTGGCTGCCATCACGCGGGCTGGCGGCGCCAAGCCGGATGCAGGCCCGCAGGTCATTGTGACGCGCGAAGCTCGGTGGGGTGTGTTGCCCCTGCCGGGTGTAACGTCAGAACCCGGATCTGCGTTCTCGCGGGCGTCCTTGTCGCTTGACGACCTGGTGGCAGAGAAGTCTCCGCAGAACAACATCCTTCTGCGTCCGGGCGACGTGATTTCCATCCCCAAGGGCAGCATCATCTACGTGGTGGGCGATGTACACCGTTCCGGCGGGTTCCCGCTGCGGTCGGGTGGCAGCCTGTCGGTGATTGAGGCTATTGCGCTGGCGGAAGGTCTTGCACCAAACGCGAAGAGTCAGAACGCGAAGATTCTGCGACCGTCCAGCGTCAAGGGAGAGAAGCGGCAGGAGATTCCTGTCGACATCTCGAAGGTGCTCTCTGGCAAGCAGGCGGATCCGCAGTTGTTTGCTGACGACATTCTTTTTGTGCCGAACAGTGCCGCAAAGTCCGGCGCGCGGCGTGCTGCAGAGGCCATCCTGCAGGTTTCCACTGGCATTTTGATTTATCGCTGATCTCGTTTTCAGCATTGTTTTCCCAGGAGATTTGTCTTGCAAGATCATTTGGCTAGAACCGGCCGGGAGAGGGAACGTGCGCTGCGGCCCGCAGAGGGTCGTTTCGATGACGACTTCCGTCTGTCCCCATCCTTCGAGGACCCGCACGACCATGACGACCACGAACGCCCGGGCATGGTGTCTGAGTACTACCGCATCTGCATGCGTCATCGCTGGCTCATCGCGGGTCTGGCGTGCCTCGGTCTCGTGCTCAGCCTGCTGTTTCACCTGACCACGCAGCCGGTTTACGAGACACGGACATCGCTTGAGATTCAATCCATGAACAGCGAGTTCATGGATAACCGATCCGTGACACCGACCGCCGCCCTGCCCAGCGATGCCGTGGTGCAGACGCAGATGAAGCTGCTTGGAAGCGAGTCTCTCGCTGACCGGGTCAAGCTGCAACTGAGCGCAACGGATCACGCCAGCCAGGTTGAGCCGGGCGACATGCTGTCAAAGATTCAGCGTCAGCTGCATCTTCCGTCAGGGCAAAAAATCTCTTTCGACAAGCTGCTGGATGAGACTGCAGACGGCGTCAAGATCAAGCCCATGGGAATTTCGCAGCTGGTGGAAGTGACCTGCGACTCGTGGGATCCAAATTTCGCGGCAGACTACTGCAATACCCTGACTACCGAATTTCAGACCGCAGACATGGAAAGCCGTGGCAGCCAGGCGAAACATATCAGCGACTGGCTGGTACGGCAGGCTGCCGACGTGCGCCAGAAGGCGGAGGAGTCGCAGCGCCGCCTGGAAGCTGCAACTGGTGGCAACGGCCTGATGCTGAGCCCACAGACTGACAGCATTGGCGAAGAACGCTTGAAGCAGATGCAGACCGAACTCGTGCGTGCCGAAGCTGACCGCATGGAGAAGCAGGCGGAACTTGCCGAAGTACAGAGTGGAGGTGTGGACGGATCTCCGGACACTTCCGCCTACTCGGCTTCCAAGCTGCGCTTGGCGGAGTTGCAGGCGCAGGTAGCAGCCTTGGTTCCACCGCTTACCGAAGCGAATCCCAAGGTCATCAAGCTGCGTTCACAGATCACCGAAGTGCAGCAGAACATGCAGCGCGAAAAGGCGATCGGCACCAGCAAGCTGCAGGAGGCGTACCAGGCAGCCAAGCACCGTGAAGACCTGCTGAGCCTGAGCTACCAGAAGATCCAGGGCAGTGTTTCGTCGGACCTGCAGAAGAGTTCCGAAATTGACCTGCTGCGCCGCGATGTGCAGGCAGAACAGCAGCTCTACCAGACGCTTCTGCAGCGCGCAAAGGAAGCTGGATTCGCCTCCGCTATGCCTGCTTCTACCATTCGCGTGGTGGACAAGGCCAAGCCCCCAACCTTCGCCGTCTATCCTCGTCGTCTGGTCACTGCGGGTGTGTTCGCGCTCATCGGTGTAGTAATCGGCATCGTGACCGCATTCCTTCTGGAGCGCCAGATCCCGCGTCTTCGCCTGCCGGGTGATGTGTCGCGCTTTGTGCGTATCGAGGAACTTGGCGTCATCCCTGCAACCGCCGCGCAGAGCAGCCGAACCAGTGTCGGGACCAAGTTGATCTCGCCCGTGCAGAACGCCATGGTCAAGTTCAACGGCAAAGCCACAGACACTCAGGCCGAGCGAACCGAAGAAACATGGTCAGAAGACGCGCTGGTTGCGGAATCCTACCGCAGCACAACACTGTCCTTGCTGCTGGCCAGGCCCGACAAGCACAGCCGCACCTTTGTGGTGTCATCGCCCAACGCGGGCGAGGGCAAGACGACTGTCACCACAAACTTGGGCATTGCTCTCAGCAAATCGAAGCTGCGGGTTGTCCTGGTGGACGGCGATATGCGGAAGCCCCGCCTGCACGATGTGCTATCGGTCGATAACAGCCGAGGTCTTCGCGACCTGCTGCGCGACGGCGTATCCGCTTACGAGGGCAAGATGGACCTCGTCTGCAAGCCCACAGCCTACGAAAATCTGTCGGTCATTCCGGCTGGGTCTGGCAAGGGATCGATCTCGGACCTGCTCCATTCGCCGGAATTGCGGATACTGCTGGACGACCTTGCAGAGCGCTTTGACGTAGTCCTGGTTGACTCGCCACCCATGCTGCACATTGCCGATGCACGCATCCTGGCGGCGCAAACCAGCCAGGTCATCCTGGTGTTCCGTTCCGGTGTCACCAAGCGGTCCAACGCCGTAACAGCGCGCCGTATGCTGGAACGCGATCGCGTGGAGATCACAGGCAGCATTCTGAATGACTTCGACCCAAGCCGTGAAGGTCAGCGGAAGTACTACAACGGCTACTACGACTACTACGGTGCCGGCAAGGACGATCTGGGAGCGAAGGCGTCGTGATGTCGCCTGAGGTGCTGGACGACCCGCAGCTGGCGGACAGCACGCTGGAGCATGCGCCGGCGTCCGCCGCGCTGCCCTCAGATGTAGCAAAGCACGTGGTGCAGGGTACATCCACGCTGGGTGCCGCGGTCTTTGTAGAACGCGGTGCCAGCTTTCTGGCCAACGTGCTGGCCGCCAGAATGGCGGGTGCATCGGTGTTTGGTGCGTACTCGCTCGGCATCACAACGGCGAACAACATCTCGACCTACGCCGCCGGTGGAATAGGGACGACGGCGACCCGCTTCTCTGGGAAGTATCCCTACAGCGGCGGCAACTACCGCATTTTTGCGCAGGTCATGGCGACCATTTCGCTGCTTTCGGCAGCGCTGGCGGCACTTGCGCTAACCCTGGGTGCCGGTCCCATTGCCCGCCTGCTGCACAAGCCAGACCTGATCGGCCTGCTGCAGTGGGCCGGAATCACTGCTGCTGGCATGGTTCTGTTGGAATGCGCCCGTGGCTTTTTTGTGGGACAGCGCAGGCTTGTGGCCCTGGCGGCACTTTCCATACTGGTTGGCGCGGCCATGCTGGCGGTGCTGCCAGCCATGGCGCTGACCCATCGGCCTGCTGCCATGGTCATCTCGCACGGTGTCATCACGCTGACGTCGGTCGCGGTCTGCTGTGCGCTGGCTGTACGTTTGCGCCTCATGCCGCCGGCCGGCGCCGTTCCAACGATCGGCTTCTTGCCCCTGCTCCGCGAAGTCTGGAGCTACGGCCTTATCCAGCTGTCCGGGCTGGTAAGTGCGAATCTGGCCGGTTGGTGGGTAACCGCGCTCGTGGCGCGCGGCGATCCCAGCCTGGTGCAGATCAGCTTTTTCTCCATTGCAAGCCAGCTGCGCAACCTGATCGGCCTTGTTCCTTCGCTGTTGACGGAAGGCAGCTTTGCCGTGATGGCGTCTCCCGGTGAAGATGGCGATACCGTGTCTCGCCGCGTGATGGCGCTTTGTACGTTTGCGGCCACTTCCGTGTCGCTGCTGGTGGCTGCCCTGACGGCGATTGTTGCTCCGCTCTTACTCCGGTTGATGTACGGCAGGCAGTACGAATCGGCGGCACTGGTAGTAAGTGTCGCGGTTGGTGTTGCCGTGATCCAGATGGGTAACGCACCGCCGTCAGCCCGGCTAAGCGTGGTCTCTATCCGCTTCACCGCAATTCTGAATACGGTTTGGGCCGTGTTTACCGCCGCTGTGGGAACCTTCCTGATGCTGAAGGGTGGCAGTGCCGCTGGTGCCATGGGCATCTTTATGGCGGCGCACATCCTTATCGCGGTCATGGTGCTGGTTGTTCTGCAACGTCGCGACCGCCTGCCATCGGGCATGATCCAGCTATTTGCCGTCAGCACCATGTCGATCGTTCTGCTGGCAGCTTTGGCGCTGCTGCGGGCCAACCGGCTTGATCTGCAGCTGCAGGCGACCGGTTTGATGATTGCAGTTACGGCCATCGCAGCCGCTTGGCTTTATCGCCTTGGAAAGCACAACGACTGGCTGCCCTCGCGCGAAATGCTGGCTGCCTTGAAACAGCGCTTTGGCGGCATGACCGGCAAGCTGTTCTCGCGAGGACGCGGGGGAGTGGCGTAATGACACCAGCTACCCCCATGCCGCTTCACGAGGCAAATCGTCTGCAGACCACGCGAGCGGCTCACCTTTCGCCCTCCAAGGTTGTGGTGGTGCACAGTGGTGCGCGAGACCGCTACCAGGTCGCACTGGGACTGTCGCAGGCAGGTTTGCTGCATTGCCTGGTGACAGACTTCTTCTGGTCAGAGGAAACGCCGTTCCGCCGATGGCTGGCACAGCGTCTGCCTGCCCGGGTGCTCTCGGTGCTTCGGCAACGCAGTGCGCCTGGCCTGCCGCCCTCGCAGGTGCGAACCTGCCTGCGTGCCGGGGTGGCGGGTTTTCTGCTGGACAAGGCGCGCGCTATTCCGTATCCAGTTCGCCGCTGGTTCACCCGTCGCGCTGATGGCACGCTCGGCCGCCTTGCGGGCCGCATTGCCAAGCGTACCGGTGCCGATCTGCTTAGCTACAGCTATTACGGATACGCTGCATTTCAGGCTGCGGGGCGTCCCGGGATGCTGTTCCAGATGCATCCTCATCCGGAGACCATGCGCGACATTCTGCAGGCCGAAATCAAGGCCCACCCAGACTGTGCCGCGTCGCTGGGCCAGGAATGGGAGCTGAACCTGCCACCCGAGGACTTTCAGCGGCTGGTCGACGAAACCACGATGCCTGCGCGTTCTCTTGCGGCGTCCTCGTTTACCCGCAAAAGCCTGGTTGACCACGGCACACCTGCGGACACCGTGCGCGTGGTGCCGTACGGCATCGATCTCCAGCGCTTCCATCCGGATCTGCAGCGTGAGCGGTCCGTGTCGGCACCGCTAAAGCTCTTGTTTGTCGGTCGCATCAACCAGCGCAAAGGCATCAAGTACCTTTTGCAGGCGCTTGCCCTGCTGCCCGATGCCCGTCTTGAACTGACGGTGTGCGGCAGGGTGCTCGACGGTCTGGACCTGTTCCAGCAGGCGGGTGACCGTGTGAAGATCCGTCCGTCCGTTAGCGCAGACGATCTGATCGTTGCCTACCAGGAAGCTGACCTGTTTGTTTTGCCTTCGATTGCAGAAGGTTTCGGACAGGTTCTGCTGGAAGCCCTGGCCTGCGGCTTGCCCATTCTGGCCACCACGCACACCGCCGCGCCCGACTTGATTGAAGAGGGCCGCGAGGGCTTCGTGGTCGATCCACGCCGCCCGGACCAGCTCGCAGACCGTATCGGTTGGGCCATGGCGCATCGCGATGAGCTGTTGCACATGCGCTCTGCAGCCCGCGCCTGTGCCGAGCGCTTTCCCTGGTCGCGCTTTCATGAAGGTGTCAACCAGGCCGTGCAGGCGTATCTGCAGGCCGCCCATGTCGCGCCGACGGAGGTTGCGTAATGTTTCTTGTACTTCTGCTGATCACGGCAGCCATTGCCGCCATTGGCGTGATCTGCGTGCTCGACGGCAGCGGCGACATCTTCCACCCGCTGGTCTACATCGGCCCCATGATGATCTTTCTGTACACGTGGATGCCGTGGAAGCTGTACATGAACGGCGGCCTTCTCCGCTTCTTCGACAGCCGTCAGATGCTGTACATTGCCAGCCTGAATCTGCTTGGCGTGCTGGCGTTTGTGGGTTGTTGCCTGTCGGTGGGTGTGCGTTCGGTGCCGCGCAGGAACATTCGCATGCGTCTTTCCCGCGAAGTGTGCCGCCGACTGCTGATCGGCGGGGCGCTCGCGGGTTCTGTCGGCCTCACGTGCTGGGCCGTGACCATCGTCAACGTGGGCGGCTTCGTCAACGCCTACAGCTCTTCCTACTCGGGCGGTTGGGACAGCAGCGGCTACATTCGCGACGGCAGCATCCTTCTGCTGCTGGGTGTCAGCATGGCCATGCTGTCGCGCAGCGCCGGTGGCCCGCGCTGGCCTGCCTACAGCATGATGCTGATCTTTGGCCTGCCCTGGCTTGCCGCCGCACTCCTTATGGCACGGCGCGGACCAACGTTTGAACTTGCGATGTTCAGTTTCATGAGCTGGTTTGTAAATCGCAAGAAGCGTCCGCCCATTGTTGCCCTGGGTGTTGCGGGCGTCTGCCTGGGATGGCTGGTGCTGTTCCTGGTAACGAATCGCGGGTCGATCTACATCGGTTCCAACTTCGACATGAAGACGGACGTAAGCAACATTGTCGAATCGTCCGATACAGGAAATGAGTGGATCTACGGCGCCGGTACTGTTCTGAGTTCCGAACGACGCGACCACTATTTCTGGATGCGCCGGTATCTGGCGCAAATCCTGATTCGGCCGATACCAAGTGCTATATGGCCGACGAAGTACGAAGATTTTGGTGTGCCGGAACTGCTGCACAACGCCGGTACGGGTGAAGGGTTTGGCGACACGCTGGGATGGAAGGGCGCAGATGGTTCAGCCCCTGGAATTGTGGCAGACCTCTGGGTTGAAGTGTGGTGGTTTGCCGTACCGCTGATGGGTGGGCTGGGCTGGTTGTACGGATGGGTGTGGCGCAAAAGCGTGACAGAGGGCGGGCCCTGGGTCAGCCAGTTGATCGTACTCAACGCCATTTCGATTTACATGGTCATGCAGACCATGGAAGCGGTCATCTTCCGATCGCTCCTGCTGTCGATCCCCGGCTGGCTGATATGGCGTTACGCACGCCAGTACCGGCCACGCGAAAACCGCGGCCCGGTGGGTGTACGTTCCCGCAAACGAGAGTTTGCAGCAATTTCGTAGATGGTGACTTCATCTTCTACCGAGGTAAGCATGGCATTGGAATCGAAACAGACGGGTGGCGAACTTACAGCCTGTCGCGTGGCAGTGATCTGGATCGACTGGTACGCCTACCACCTGGCGCGCTTCCGCGGCCTGCAGTCTGCCCTGGGCACCAACGGGGAGGTCTTTGGGCTGGAACTGGTGGGTGGCGTTGGCGTACACAAGGGCTACAACTTCCGCGCCGGTTTGCCAGAGGGGCTGCCCATTGAGACGCTGCGGCCGCACGATAGCTGGCACGAGACGGGCAAACTCAGCCTGTCCATCGCTCTCGTCGAGCGTCTGAACCGCCTCAACCCGTCCGTTGTGCTGGTGCCCGGGTACTACACGCTGCCTGCGGTTGCGGCTGCGCTCTGGTGCAAGTTCCGGCACCGCGCCAGTGTTCTGATGACCGAGACCACGGCAACCGACCACGTCCGAAAAGGCTGGCGGGAGACCCTCAAGTCCAAGCTGATACGAACCCTGTTCGACTGGGCCGTGACCGGCGGATCGGCGCACGACCGCTATCTGCACCAGTTGAATTTCCCGCAAAATCGCATCGCGCACTATTACGACGTGGTGGGGAACGCAAAAATCCAGGAGGACGTGGCAGAACTGCGCAAAGCTGGCAAGCCGGCCAACGCCGCCTTGCCAGAGGACTACTTTCTGTTTGTGGGTCGCCTTTCCGAAGAAAAGAATGTCGTGGGCCTGCTGCACGCATGGCTGGCCTACCGCGCCGCGGGTGGTAAATGGTCGTTATTGCTGGCGGGTGACGGTCCGCAATGTGACGCCCTGAAGCAGCTGGCGCAGGAAAGCGCGTTTGGCGAGCATGTTCGCTTCCTAGGCCATCGCAGCGCGCGGGAACTGTTGCCGGTGTATGCGTTTGCCAAGGCATTTGTCCTTCCCAGCACGCGCGAGCCGTGGGGCCTGGTTGTCAATGAAGCCATGGCGGCATCGCTCCCGGTCATCGTTTCCAGCCGTTGCGGCTGCGCAGAAGACCTGGTGCGGCATGGCGAGAACGGCTTCGTCTTCGATCCCGCAAAGGAGTTCGACCTGGCCCGCTGTCTTCACGAGATCTCCGCACTTTCGGAGAGTGAGCGGGAACGGCTGGGCGAACGTTCTCTGGCACGGATCGCTGTCTTTTCGCCGCAAAACTTTGGCCAGGGCATCGCCGACATTGCGGATGCCGCTGAAAGTGGAAAGTCCGGCAAAACGCGCAAGAGCGTCTCGCTTAACGAGGTTTCCCGTGGCAGCGCCTGATCTGGCGAGTCCGGCCATGGGCAGCGTCTACGCTGCTAAGCCTGAGGCGTCCATGCAGTGGCTGCAGGTCCTGCCCCATCTCGATCCGATCTATGGCGGCTTGACGGCCGTGGTTCCCCGGCTGGCCCGGCAACTCGCTCACGAGCAGATCGACGCTCGAATCGCGGCATTCTGCTCGCCGGACGAGACGGACGCGGCCTCTGCACAGGACGTACCGGGACTCTCTCTATGGCCGTTGTCGCGTTCGCCCTGGCTTCGCGACAGCGATCTTAAAGCTCGATTTCACGCTGCAATTGCAGCGAACAGCGGCGTCCACATTCACGGCCTTTGGGAAAGCAGCACACTTGTGGCCGCATCTGCCGCACGCAAAGCCAGCATTCCGTATGTGATCTCTGCACACGGCATGCTCGAACGCTGGGCGTTGGCCAACAAGCGCCTGAAGAAAAGTGTGTACGCGGCCTTGTTTGAGCGGCGCAATGTTCGTGGCGCTGCCTGTATGCACGCGCTGACGCGGGCCGAAGCAGGGGATTACCGAAGGTTCGGATGCGGTGGACCGATCGCCGTCATTCCGAACGGGGTCGAGGCGAATCCTGAGGCCGACCCGGCACAGTTTCTCCGGGAGTTTCCGCAGGCTCAGGGCAAGCGGCTGGTGCTTTTCCTTGGCCGCATCCATTTCAAAAAAGGCGTCGACCTGCTGGTAAACGCCTGGGCTGAAGTCG
>JBPBPZ010000228.1:0-13120 GCA_050954525.1 Janthinobacterium lividum | reverse complement strand
CCCGCCGTGTCCATCACACTGCAGGACATTCGTCTGGAACGCCTCTTGTCCGACCGGGCTGAACTTTCCGCATCGCTGGAGATAACCCCAGCCTCAGCGGTGACCCTGCAGCGGCTTCGCTGCAACGGACTCTGCCTCCGTGGCGACACGCCTCTCTACATGGAGCCGCTGCTCGGCCGCTTCTCCCTACAAAGTGGGGTTCCGTATGCTCTGCCCCGCGCCACGCTGTCTGCGTACTACAGCGACTTCCCGTCGCCGGAAGCCATGGACACGATGCTAGCGGCACACCGCGTGCGCGTGACTGGCGAAGTTCGAGCGGACCTGCAGCTAACCCTGCTGGGCAGGTTAGCGATACGCGACCGAAATCCGATTGCTGCACTTCCTCTGGATCAAACCGTTGCCATTGCCGAAGATGCCGTGGACACGCCCACCCAGCTGGGCATCTCTGTGCTGTCGCTTGCAGGCAAGGCACTTGGCCTCACCGCGTCCGTAGTCGATCGCGTGGCGGGTGTTCGCGTCGTGGTCCGCCCGGATCCAGCAGTGTTGCGCAGCCGTGACTCCATGGCCTATGTGCAGACCACTTACCGCCTGACCGGCAGGGGTGGAGCATTTGAGAAATCCTGTGTGCGCCTCGGCTTCTGGGTTGATGCCACACAGCTGCTGGTGCCTGCCGAAATCCTGGAGCCATGGACCTACGCGCTTGGGACGGCAGCGATGCTTGCCTCAGGAGCAGTCCAGTTGGACCGCGCTTCCATTGAGACGACCGTGTTTCCCTGCACGGGTGGCGTGCAGTCCAGCAGCTGGAGCCGGAAACGTGGTGACTTCCAGGTGGGGCAGGCGGGGCAGCCACCCACAAGCCGCCTGCTGCTGCCAGGTGGTGGCAGCGTGTCTCTGCGAGAGCGCGAATCGACCCAGAACTTTGCGCTGCTGCAATTTCCGGCGGCTACCGGATTGCCCCTGCGCAGTGCTTCCACTGATGCAGCCGAACGCACGCTCAGTCTTCTGCGATGGTCTCGCCCCGAAGGCGCAAGAGGGCTGCCGGACAACACGGAACTAACAGTCCTGCCGCTGGGTTCGGAAAGACTTCAGGTGGGCGTACATCTACCTCGCCCCGTGGACGAGAGAGCCTTTGGTTCGCCCCTGCTGGCTGACAACGGCGTTGTCGGCATGGTGGTGGGCGAACGAACCGTTGTTCCACTGGGTGACATTCTGCCCGCAACCAAACGCACCAGCTCACCAGACCCCTCGCCTGTTGCGGGCGTGGGGATGCTTTCAAATGCTTCGATTGCTTCATCGCTGCAACTTGGTTCCGACGCTTAGCGGACCCTGGCCCACGCCCGTAAGCATGGGCCAGGTACCCGAGGAATTTGCCCTGCTTTCTGAAAGCGCACCACGATTTGTTTGCTCGACGGAGTACTGCACATGGCTGACAGTTTGAATGACCGCATCGGCGATTACGAAATTCTTGGCGTGCTTGGCGCAGGTGGCATGGGCCAGGTATACCGCGTGCGCAACCTGCTTTCAGACCGCGTTGAGGCCATGAAGATCCTGCTGCCGTCGCTATCAGACCACCGCGACGTGGGCGAACGCTTTCAGCGTGAGATCCGAATGGTGGCAAGCCTGCACCATCCCAACATCGCCACGCTTTGCACAGCGCAGACCATCGAGAACCGCCTCGTGATGGTGATGGAGTTTGTTGATGGGAATACCCTGTCAGACCTGCTGGACAGTCGCACCCTGCCGCTTGCGGATGCCCTGGACTACTTTGACCAGGCCCTGGCCGCCCTGAGCTATGCGCACAGCAAAGGCATTGTGCATCGCGACATCAAGCCTTCCAACATTATGCTGACGGCCGAAGGCACCGTGAAGCTGATGGACTTTGGCATCGCCCGGAACGATGGCGACCGCGCATTGACGCAGACGGGTGCGACCGTTGGCACGGTCACTTACATGTCGCCGGAACAGATTGCAGGCAAGCAGATCGATAACCGTTCGGACCTGTATTCCATGGGCATCCTGCTGTACGAAACCGTCACGGGCCAGCAGCCATTTCGCGGCTCGAGCGATTACGAGGTTATGGCGGCGCACATCCACCAGGCTCCGCGACCTCCCATCGAGGTGGTGCCGAATGTTCCGGCGGCGTTGAACCAAATTGTGCTGCGACTTCTGGCAAAGGATCCTGCGGAACGGTTCCAGACAGCCTCCGCCGTTCGCGAATCCATCCATCTGCTGCAGCAGTCCGGTACCGTTGCCCCGTCGCGGCCCGCCACGGTTGTAGAAGGCCTCCGTGCTCCTGCAACGCTGCTGTCAGGTGGGGGCGGCTTTGGTGGCAACAGCAGTACCGACAGCGCTTCCGCTGGCACGATCGCGCGGGGTGCCTACACAGAACGTTCGGTGACGCAGGTCAGCGGTGTACCGGCGTATGGAGCTGCCCCACCCATGTCGCTGGCCGTGCGCAAGAATGGGTTGGCTCGTCATCCTGTTGCGTACAGTGCGGCGGCAATGGGAATGGGAGCCGCGCTGATTCTTCCACTGGTCTCGACGCACCGCCATGCCAGCTCTGCGACGAAATCCGATGTCGCGGCCGTTACCGCAGCTGCTGTGCAGCCGGTTGCAACTGCAATCCCGACCGGCACAAGCCCGCAGCCGCTACCTGTACCCGGCGGACACCCAATACCCGCCGCAAAATTGCCGTTGCCCACGAACCGGACGGAACGCAAAGCGCCTGAGAGCACGCTCTCTGCAACAGCGAAGATTTCCAACCCACCGGTCAGCCCCACTGGCGCTCCTGTCGCCGCTCCAATCCAGCCAGCGGTTAGCGCCGAGTTGAAAGGGAAGCTCGACGCGGAAGAGCTGCAGATCGACAACCTTGAAAGTCGCGCGGTCCCTATCAACAACAGCTTGAACACCATGCAACGCAGCATGCAGAAAGACGGCGTGTCCATGCGCGGCGACATTGCCGGTAAGCAAAGCAGCATGAACACCAGCCTGGCCAAGGCAAAGCAGGCCTGGTCTGCCGGAGATGCGGACCGTGCAGGCAAGTTTGCCGCTCAGGCCCAGGCAGCAGCAGGCGAACTGGAAAGTTTTCTAGGCAGGTAAAGGCACGAAAGGATCGGTTGGCGATGAAGCGTACATGGTCGAAACAGGCGGGCTTTGCTGCAAGGTTTACGGTGTGGATGTTTGTGTGTTCGCTGCTGCTGTTGCCCACGCTGCACGGGCAGCGCAAGAAGCGGGTTGCGGTCCTGAGTTTTGAGACCGGTGCCGACGCCCAGCAGACTGCACAGAAACTGGGCGTGCGTGACGACCTGGGCCTGACACTCTCAAACCTGATGGTGAACGAGATTGCCGGTGCAGGCAAGGTGCAGGTGGTGGAACGCTCCGCACTGGACCGTGTGCTGAAGGAGCAGAACCTGTCGAACAGCGACCGGCTCGATAACACCACGGCGGCACGTATCGGCAAGATTGTCGGCGTGGATGCCATACTGATCGGCTCCGTCACTCAGTTCGTGGGCTCCAGTAAAGAAACGGCCGGCAGCAAGGTCTGGGCGCTTGCAAATCGAGGGAGTGGTGACCAGCCGCACCGCATGCAAACCAAAGTTTCCGTCGTGCTGAGCGCGCGTTTAATAGACGTAAATACCGGTGTTGTCATTGCCAATGCGCAGGGCGAAGGCGCTGCAGAAAATCTAGAGCTGCAGGTCAACTCTGGCGCCAATAACCAGCAGATGGGCAGCCCCGTGCTGAATGAAGCCACGCTGAAAGCAATCCGTTCCACGGCAGCGCTGCTGAATGCTTCACCCGCGTTCACAGAGACGATTGCCGTCGCACGCACCGCATACAAAAGCACGATAGTCGACGCGGATAACAACACGCTCGTACTTGACGCAGGCATGAAGGCCGGTGCTCGGGTAGGCGATGTTCTGCAGATATCACGTACCGGCAAGACCATCAAGGACAAGACAGGCGCGGTGCTGAAGGTGATGTACGAAACGCTGGGCACCGCAAAGATCACCGAGGTCGATGACAAGACAGCGACTGCCACCTTTAGCGGCAGCAAACCGGCCAAGGTCGATGACGTTGCAACCTTTACGCCCTAGTTCTGATCTGCCAACTGCCACACGCACAAAGGGGGCAACATGCCTGACACAAAAGTGCTGAAGCACTCCATCACCATTGGCCGCGCTCCTGACTCGGACGTGGTGCTCGACTTTCCAATTGTGAGCTGGAAGCATGCGCGCATTCTGCAGGACGGCGAGCAGTTGGTGCTGGAAGACTTGCAGTCGTCCAACGGCACTTCTCTTCACCGCTTCGGCAACCGTATTTCAAGAACGCCCCTGAAGCTGGACGACACGGTCTACTTCGGTTCGCTGAAGATGACGGCGGGCCGCCTGCTTGAGACCTCTGGCATGGCGCTGGGTTCTGATAGCTACCAGCCTGTCGAGCCTGTGGCAGCCAGCCAGATTGCAGGCAGTGTCGTCATAGGTCGCGATCCCAAATGCGAAGAGCCGCTTGACGACCCGCTGCTGTCGTGGCGACATGCGCGCATTACACGATCCGGCAACAGGGTGAGTGTCGAAGATCTTGGCTCGCGCAATGGCACCTTTGTCGATGGCGTCCGCATCACCTCGCCCACAGACCTAAAGGCAGGGCAGGTGATTGGCCTGGGCAGCTTTCAATTTCGCCTGGATGCCGAAGGCAAGCTGCAGCGCCGTGAATACAAGGGCAATGTCTCCATTGCAGCGGAAGGCGTTTGCGTGGACGTGAATGGCAAGCGACTGCTGGACCCCATCTCGCTCACCGTGTACCCGTCGGAGATGGTCGCGCTGATGGGCCCCGCCGGTGCAGGCAAGACCACCTTCTTAAAGGCGTTGAACGGCTACACGCCGCCCGCGCAGGGCCGCGTCCTATTCAACGGCGTGGACTTATATCAATCCTTCGATCTGTACCGCCAGCAGATGGGCTATGTGCCGCAGGACGACATTGTCCACTCGCAACTCACCGTGCGCGAGGCGCTGTACTTCTCCACCAAGCTGCGCACCGACCTCCACGATGGCGAGATTGAGAAACGCATCGACAACATTCTGGAAGAGCTTGGCATTCGTGACAAGAAGGACACGCTGATCGGCTCGCCGGAAAAGAAAGTTCTAAGCGGTGGTCAGCGCAAACGCGTCAACATCGCCATGGAGCTGATTACGGACACTCCCGTGCTGTTTCTGGATGAACCCACCTCGGGGCTGTCGTCCTACGATGCCGAAGGCGTAATCGACCTGCTGCAACGTCTGGCGCGCGAAGGCAAAACCATCATCACCACCATTCACCAGCCAAGCATCGCCGTATATCGAAAGTTCGACAACCTGATCATGATTTCGCGCGACCGCGGCGGCTGCGGCTCGCTGGCGTTCTTCGGTCCTGCCTTTCCTGACTCGGTGGAATTCTTTCATCCGCCCGCTCTGGAAATTGATGACAAGAACCTGTTGAATCCGGAAATGCTGCTGACGGGCCTGTCGAAAAAGCCGACCGCTGACTGGGTGGGTGCGTACAACCGGTCACGCTATCGCAAGCTCTTTGTGGAAGACCGCGCAGGCAAGGTGCAGGGCACGGGCACAGGCAGCGCTGGTGGAACCACGCGACGGTGGAGTCTGGTGCAGTGGGCTACGCTGCTGCGCCGCAACGTGGTGCTGCGTACACGCGATCGTGCTCAGCTGGTCATCACGCTGGCGCAGGCACCATTGTTTGCCGTGCTGATCGCCCTGGTGTTTGGCCGTTCCACGGAACCGGCGGCGCTGGGCACGGTCGTTGCTGGAACACCTGCGTTGCGTGCGCAACAGGACTTTACCGCGCTAAGCGCAAACCTGACCGGCATTGAGTTTCTGCTGGTGGTGGCGGCCATCTGGTTTGGTTGCAACAACGCGGCGCGCGACATTGTGGGCGAATGGTCCGTCTTTCAACGCGAACGCATGGTGAATCTGAAGCTGCCGTCGTACGTGTTTTCGAAGTTTGCCGTGCTGTGCGGTCTGTGCGTGTTCCAATGCTTGACGCTGCTTACAATCGTGTACTTTGCCTGTGACCTGCGCGGCAATTACCCGCGAGAGGCAGGCATTCTGATTGTTGCGTCGCTGGTCGGTGCTGCCCTTGGGCTGGCGATTTCTGCTCGCAGCAGTACGACTGAGACAGCGATTGCGCTGCTGCCCGTGGTGCTGCTGCCGGTGATTACGCTGGGCGGCGGCATTCGCGCAGCGTACAAGATGCCACTGCCCGCGCACGTCATGAGCTACCTGGCTCCATCGCGCTGGGCCTTTGAACGCAACCTGATTGACGAAGCGCGCGGTCACGTCTGCGGATCGCTGCCGGGTCCTGACAACTGGGATGCATGTCCCGGTGGGGGCAAGGGTGTGGATGCCGCCACCATCCAGGTGCCGGAAGGCGTTGTGACGGAGAACGATGCAGCTCGCCCCAGCGCGGCGCTGCCTGGCGAAACGCTGCGCTTCAGTTACGCTGTTTCGGTTTCGATCCTTGCAGGTATGGCTGCGATCCTGATCGCATGCGTGCTGGGCTTTCTGCGGATGCGCGATGTGCTGTAGAGTGCAACCGCTACGGGGTAAACCATGAGCGACGAACCGATGTTCACCACTGGTGACCTGGATGTTACTGCGCCGACAACCTGTTGGAAGACAGTTTGGAGCGCGCGCTGCGATGTGGGTTGCGCCCGGCGTGACAACCAGGACCGCATCGGACATGCGATCGGTCCGTTTGGCGAAGTGTTCGTGGTTGCCGACGGCGTGGGCGGTGAAGCCGGTGGTGCTGCCGCTGCCGAGCTCGCAGTGGAGACCTATGCAAACCTGAGCATCTTCCGCCCTCAGACACCGGGTGAAGCCCCCGCAGCGGCTCTGCAGCGCGCCACCGCGTTGGTCACGCACCGGATAGAAGCAGCCAGGCAGTCGCAGCCGTCGCTTGCCGCCATGGCCACCACCGCGGCTGTAGTGTTTCTCACAGCAACGTCGGTGGGCATCGGCCATATCGGGGATTCGCGCATCTATCTGTGCCGGGCGGGAGCGGTGCAGCTGGTAACCACGGATCACTCCGTGGTTCAGCGGATGGTCTCAGAGGGTGTCTTGAGCGCTGAGGAGGCAAAGAACCATCCCAGCGGCCACATTCTGACGCGGAGCCTTGGCCAGCAGGACGCACAAATGGATGTCGCCACGCTCGAACTGCAGCCAAACGATCTGCTGCTGCTTTGCTCTGACGGGCTCTGGGCTACCGTGCCGTTTGGGGCGCTGGCGGAAGAGCTGGCCCGTGTCGGTACCGAGCTGGACACGTTTACGCAGGCACTGCTGCAGCGAACTCTTGCTGCAGGTGCGCCTGACAACGTGAGCATCGTAGCCATTCGCATTCTGCCGGATGCGCGCACATAGATCAGTCTGTCGCATCAGGGCGGTGAGCTGCACTGAGTTCATGCGCGTGCGCCGCCGGTGCGAAAAGAGGTGTGGCGAAGAGTGCAATCGGACATCACAAAGACACCGGCCAGGGCAACGAAGTTCACGTTGGTCGCTGAGCGCTGGCCATCAAAAGCGCTCAAATCGCGAAGAACTAATGGTAAAGAAAACTCCGGTCGAAGTAAACCCTTTGAGGAAGTTCTATTTCATGCGGAGACAACTTGTAGAGCGTCAATATCGTTGCCTCGATGAACTGTTCGCTGTATAAACAGGCTCACAGCCTCAGTACAAGTTCTCGTAAATTAACGAAACCTCTTTAGTCGCAGGAGCACGCCCGAATGAAGCGTCTTTTGGTTGTCGCACCACTGTTTGTATACGCCACCAGCTCATTGCTCGCACAGACGATCACCGGCAGTGTGACCGGTACTGTGACAGACCCAACGGGCGCGGTGGTCCCCAATGCGACCGTTACGGCAACCAACGTCCAGACAGGTGTCTCCACGCCTACACAGACGAATTCGCAGGGCATTTACAACATTCGCTTCCTCCAGATCGGTCGATATAAAGTGACCACGGAGGCCTCTGGGTTCTCAAGGCAGACAACAGCGGAGTTCGGCCTGGAAGTGCAGCAGGAAGCACGCATTGACGTCAAGGTGTCTACCGGTAGCGACGTCCAGACGATCACCGTCACAGATACCGCCCCGATTATCAACACCGAAGACCCAACAACCGGCGCAACGATCACTGCCGCACAGGCCACTGAATTGCCGCTGCAGGCGCGCAACTTCTCCTCTCTGACCACATTGGTTGCCGGTGCCGTCGCAACCGCGCCCGCGAACGCTAACAATGTCGGCAGGCCTACCTACAACAGCGGCTTCTTTGTAAACGGCAACCGCGAGCAGTCGAATAACTACACTCTTGATGGTGTAGACATCAACGACGCGATCGATAACTACATCAACTACAGCCCTAACGTGGACGCGATTGGCGAGTTGCACATCATCAGCGGCAATGCGACGGCTGAGTACGGCAACGCAAACGGCGGCCAGGTGGTGATGGTTACCAAGAGCGGCACCAATAGCCTCCATGGCAATGCGTTCTGGTTTCTTGAAAACACAAAGCTGAACGCCAACAGTTGGGCCAACAAACATACGCCGGATCTTGCGTCGCGCGGTCCTGTGCCGGACCTGAACCGCAGCATCTTTGGTGGCACGCTGGGCGGACCCGTCATTAAGGATCGCCTGTTTTTCTTCGTCGATTATCAGGGTGCGCGGCAGCACAACAACACGACACAATTCGACAGTGTCGCGACCTTGGCCATGCGGCAGGGTATCTCCCCGACCGGTGTGCAGTACACCATCAGCAATCCCGCTGCGCGGTACCTGTTCTCGCACCCGGAACTGTATCCACTGCCGAACGTGAATGTTCCCGCAAATGTCTATGTGAACAATCACGTGGGCACCCACTCGAATGCAACGACCAACAATCAGGGTGATATCAAGGTCGATGGCAAGTTGACCGCCAAAGATAACTTGTCCGGCCGGTTTACTATCGGGCGTGAAAACGATGGCGACAGCCGCGTGGCGCTCCCGATCTCTCTTGGAACGGCGAACGTCAGCCCGTACACCGGCTTTTCTGTGAACTGGACTCATGTCATTTCGCAGAACATTGTGAACGAAGCTCGTGCGGGATTTAGCCGCGGACGCTTTATCAACCTTGTGTCCGATCCGAGCGGCCTAATTGGACTGGGTGGTAACTCAGCTCTCGGCATTCCTGGCACGCAGATCGCGCCGGGCATTTCGGCACTCAACATTCAGAACTACAGCCTCTCCAAAATCGGCTCAGAGGGTGTGCAGAACGACAGCCTGACGAACGCCTTCACTTACGGCGACGCGGTAAGCTGGCAGCGCGGACGGCACTCGCTTAAGTTCGGTGTCACAGCCATTCGTTACCAGTCCAACCGTAACTACTCTGGCAACGATGGCGTCCTGGGTCATTTTGACTATGACGGCACGGCAACCGGGGACGCATTTGGCGACTTTCTTACGAATCAGTCAGCCGCATTTGGACAGGGTTCTTACACTGCAAAGTGGGGCCAGCGCCAGTGGCGCGATGCGCTTTACTTCCAGGATGACTGGAAGGTTACTCCGAACCTGACGATCAACCTGGGACTGCGCTGGGAGTATGACCAGCCTCTTTACGAGTCGCACAACAAAGAATCGAACGTCGACATCACCACAGGTGCGGTTACCATTGCCGGCCAGAACGGTGCCAGCCGTGCGCTTTACAACAGCTATTGGTACGGCTACATGCCGCGTGTCGGCTTTGCATACGCTCCAGAGGTCTTCAACGGAAAGTTCTCACTTCGTGGTGGCTACGGCATTACGAATTTCCTGGAAGGCACGGGTGCAAACCTCCGCCTGACTCTGAACCCGCCGTTCTTCTCGAATGCTGCAGGCACTCGTAGCGGCTCTAACTACTTCGCTGCTCAGAATGGCTTCCCCTTACCTACAAACACGTCGACGTTCTCAGGAAACATTCGCGCCTGGGACCCAAAACTTCGCCCAGCGCTCATTCAGCAGTTCAACCTGTCCACAGAGACGCAGCTCGACAGGAACACCTCGCTTGGCATCGCATACCTGGGACAGAGCGGCAATCACCTG
Organism: Janthinobacterium lividum; assembly: GCA_050954525.1. Classification (GTDB taxonomy): domain Bacteria; phylum Acidobacteriota; class Terriglobia; order Terriglobales; family Acidobacteriaceae; genus Terriglobus. The sequence goes on along the minus strand of JBPBPZ010000228.1, from coordinate 3,027 downwards.
GTGGATCCGCGCGATCCCAATCAACAGCACTGCTTAACGTGCGCTCGGCCTGTAAGCAGCCTGCCAGGATTGACGCTTGTATCTCAGGTAAGCTACACGGAATCACGTTCGATGATGAATTACAACTCATTGCAGGTGAGCGGCCGACGCCGGTTAACGAACGGGCTTGAGTTTCTTACGAACTACACCTACTCAAAGGGCCTAACCAACAACCTTGGCTACTACGGTGGTTCGGGCACTGCGTCGCAGTCGGCCTATTGGCAGGATGCCTACAATGGCTCGGCCGACTATGGTCCAGCGTTCTTCGACGCGACGCACATTTTTACCTTCGGAGGCTACTACGAGCTGCCGTTTGGTCGGGGTCGTCTGTTCGGCTCTCATATGAACCGTGTTGTAGACGAGGCGGTCGGTGGCTGGAAGCTTGGGGTAACTTCCATCCTACATACCGGCTTCCCAATCACCATCAGTTCTCCAGGCAACTACAACGTCAACCAGCGGGCAAATCGTGGTAATCGCTACCGGGCCCTTCACATCACGAACCGCTCCGTGGACCATTGGTTCGGTACCGACCCATCAGCCACAGTGTGTGGACTTTCTGATAACGGTGTCTGCGCTTATGGGCAGGAGAGCACGAACGGCTTTGGTACTGCGTCTGTTGGTTCTGAGCGGGCACCAAGCTACAAAAATGTGGATGCGAACCTGAGCAAAGCATTCGCAATTACCGAGGGTTCCAATCTGCAGTTCAGAGCGAACTTCTATAACGTGCTGAACACGGTAAGCTTGGCTCCGCCGGACGCGAGCAGTTCTTCCACCACGTTCGGACTCATCAATGGAACCAACTCCACAGAGCGTCAGATCGAGCTTGCACTAAAACTCACGTTCTAGAAGCAGGCGTAACTTGCGTTATCGCTCGTGCAAACGGGAACACGGATCCATCCCGTGTTCCCGTTTGGCATTCAGAGCTGTGACGAGATGCAGGAAACATGGTTGATCCTGTTAGTCGCGCAAGCTTCAAGAGGATAGTACCCGCATAGACCGACTAGATGGGCGCGGAGGCGATCTCCCCAAGCAGCCGCGAGGACAGGTCGAGGATTTGCGCGGAGAGCGCCAGGACGGCGCGGGAGCGCGTCGGCGGCTGGTCGTAGCTGTGCTCGATGGCCTCTTTTAATCCCCGGTAAGCCGCATAGGCTGGGGCCGTGTCGTAGGCGGCAGACCTTGCGCCGAAGGCACGAGCCATGGCCTGAAGCAGGTTCGAGAGTTCGTCGTCGAAGCGGTAGGCCGCCGGCAGAACTGCAGGCGGCAGCTCTGTAGGCATGACCTGCAGACGGTACTGCAGAAGCGCTACCTGCATCAGGAATAGTGATCGCAGTTCGGGCTGCACTGTAAGCAGGCGTTCGCGCTGTGCAAGGTAACGGGAGCGATCGCGGCCAATCTCAAAAAGAACAGCATCTGCCTGGGAATTCACTGCGGCGAAGTTCTGGCTTATGCGCTCGCGTTGTGTACGAAGCCTCTTAAAGTCAATGGAGCGACCATCACGCCAAGGCTTGGCGACTTGCGCCATGAGGCGTAAGTTCTCCGCGAAAAGCTCGCGCATCACCTGCACGGCGGGCTTTGAACCGAGCGTTTCGAACACCAGGTACATTGCCACCAAGCCGAGCAGGATACCCATGACGTTATCGCGAGCGATGGCGAGGTTCGTCTGCGGAAACGGGCCGCGCAGCTGGATTAGGTAGAAAGCCAGTGCCATCTGCGTACCAAAGTATGAGAGGCGCGGGCTTGAGGTAAGGAACCACGCTGCAACAAGGGTGACGGCCACGAACATTACGGTGAAGCCGGAAACGGTGTCCAGCATGGGCAGGATCAGGACCTGCGATCCGAGGCCGAGGATGAGGCCTCCGCAAATGGCTCCAGAGGTTCGCAGAAGCTGCTTCTGACGGGATGTTCCAATGCTGGAAAGCGCGGTGACCACGCAGGTGAACAGCGATGTGCTGAGACCAGGCCAGAACGTGGCGTTCAGGATGAAGTAGCAGAGAACGGAAGCCATGCAGCCGCGCAGAGCAAAGTGGAGATGCTCAGAATTGGTGAAGGCGTCCTGCTTGAATAGAGGCGGTTCCGCTGGAAGCGAGGGATCCAGGACGCCGGCATTGCCTAAAGGGTCAATGCCGGTGTCTGAGGAAAGACTTAGGCGAAGCAGATCCAAGGTCTGTTCAAGGCTGAGGATCAGGAGCGGGCCGTCCGAGGTCGGAGAGAGCGGGTTGACCGGAGGTGACGAGGGATGGCGAAGCTTGTGTCGAAGCGCGGCGACCTGATCCGCTAGAACCTGCAGGCGCTCACCCTGTTGCGGCGTGAACGTATGAAACCCGCGAAACGGGGCGACGATATCAACGAGACGGCCGACAAGCGCGACTGTAGTGCTGAGCCGGTTTGTATCCGACGAGCCAGCGTCAGACAACGCAAGTCGGCGCAGGCGTGATACGCCAACGGTGGCCAACGTCTTGACGCGATCGCGGGCGGCGCGGCGATCGGCCGAGTGCGCAGCCTGGACAAGAAGAGAGTGAACGGCATCAAGCCGCTGGGTCATACCCTCGGTAAGTTCATCGCGCGTATCGAAGAGCCCGAAGACATACTCGACGGAGATGGCCACGGTGATCGCAAGTGCCACGCTGGATGCGGTCCAGAGGTTCGCGATAACGAGCAGGGCTTGCGGCCCGGGCTGGTCCCACACGGGAACGGACAGAACAATCGCGATGGCGAAGGCGGTTGCCGCCCCGTAGTTGGACAGCGCGGAGATGCTGAAGAAGGCTACGAAGAAGCTTAAAACCACCCAGAGGAAATGGGTAAGCGGGTAATCCACGAACAACAGTGCGCCACCAAGAACAAAGACCAGGCCGGCCAGGTACGACAGAACGCTGGTGATGCCGCCGCGCAGAGAAGCACGTGGGGAGTCGCGGGAGACGAGCAGCGCAAAGAAGCCACCGCTGGCCGCGCCCGGGATGCGGAATACTGTGATCAGGAGCATCGTCAGCG
>JBPBPZ010000204.1:0-13156 GCA_050954525.1 Janthinobacterium lividum | reverse complement strand
TACCCCAGCAGCTATCTTGGGTCCACGCCCTGGCACCAGGCCACCACCACCATCAACGCGAACGACAACCTGTCCTGGTCGTACCGTAGCCACACCCTCAAGTTCGGTGCTTTCTACCAGCGTGCGCGCAAGGACCAGATCAGCTACGGCAACAGCAATGGCCAGTTCAGCTTCAGCAACTCCTGCACCAGTGCAGCCGGTTGTCTGGCTGGATCGTCGTCCAGCAACCAGGGTTCGCCCTTTGCCTCGGCGCTGGTGGGCTCTTTTAACAGCTTTGCGCAGAGCAGCGCGCGTCCAACAGGCTACTTCCGCTACAACCAGTTTGAGTTCTACGCGCAGGACACGTGGCAGCTCTCGCCGCGCTTCACCCTGGATTACGGCGTTCGGTTTGTCTACATTCCGCCGCAGTACGACGCAAAGAACCAGATTGCGCTGTTTACGCCGTCAGCCTACGATCCGGCAGCAGCGGTCACCATCGACCCCACCAGCGGCGCTATCGTCGGCGGTACGGGCAATCGCCTGAACGGCATGACCTATGCCTCCAACGGCACGTTGCCCAAGGGTGGATGGAACAGCCGGGGCATTATGTACGAGCCGCGCATCGGATTCTCCTGGGACACGATCGGCGACCGCAAGGGCGTTCTGCGTGGCGGCTTCGGCATCTCGCATGACCGTTCGCAGGGCAACCTGGTGTTCAACACCGTTTTCGGCAACCCGGCACTGGTCACCACGCCATCGCTCACGACCGGCAACATCACCGGCATTGCTACCGCGGCGCAGTCGAACCCCGGCGTACTCTCCGGGATCTACGGTGCAGACGTCACAGGCCAGGTGCCGACCACGTACAGCTACTCGCTCGGTATCCAGCGTGAAGTTGCACCCGGCACCACGCTGGATGTGGCCTACGTCGGTACCCTGTCACGCCACCAGGTCACCGCGCGCGATCTGAACCAGATCCCGTACGGCACCACCCTGACGCGTGCCGCACAGGACCCGTCGAAGTACGCCAACGGCATTGTGCCCATGGTAGAGCCGAACCTGCCACCCGAGTACGCTGCTGCCGGCTACTCCTTCAGTGGTTCCAAGGCCTACCAGACCAACTACCTGGCACCCTACAAGGGCTACGACCAGTTGGAGTACTACAAGTTCGACGGTACCTCCAACTACCACTCGCTGCAGCTTTCCGTGCAGCGCCGGTTCTCGCGCGGCCTGACCTTTGGCGGCGTGTACACCTGGTCCAAGGCCATGACGACGTCCACAGCGGACGAGAGCTTTGTCGATAAGTTCAATCCGCGCCTGTACAGCTATGGTCCCGCCGGGTTTGATCGTCGCCACATCGGGTCGATCAACTACGTGTATGACCTGCCAAAGATTGCGCAGCACTTTGGCAGTGCGTCGCGATTCCTGGCTTACCTGACTGACGGCTACCAGATGTCTGGCCTGGCAAACTTCCAGAGCGGTAACCCCGTTCGCAACACGCTGTACTCGCCTGCCAATCAGCTCACCGGAGCGCGCCAGTACAGCAAAACGCCGCCTGCCTACGTTGGTGTGGATCAACTGGGCAACCTGATCCTGCCGACGATCGGTGCACCGACGCAGGGCGCTCCGGGCAGCATCCGCAACGATGCCCTGGTCACCTGGGATAACTCGATCTTCAAGAACTTTGCGTACGGCGGGTCTGAGAAGGGCCGCTACATCCAGCTGCGCGCAGAGTTCTTCAACATCCTGAACCACACCAACTTCTCCTCGCGTGATTACGGTGCCAACGTGACGCTGCCCAGCTACAACGCAGGCAACAACACGTTTACACCGCTGTCTATCGCCAAGGACACCGCATGGGGTACGCCCACCGGCGTACGCAGCCCCAGCGGACCTGGCGGCCCACGCGTGGTGCAGCTCGCAGCAAAGATCTACTTCTAAGCCGCGACATACTCTTTCTCCACCTGGGCTGGCCGGATGCGGTCAGCCCAACTTTTTCTTAGCTTCTTGATGCATGTAAGGAACCTGCGTGACCCGTTCTCAGATGTTGTTGTCTACCTCTGCCCTTGTGCTGGCAATGCCGCTCGCGGCGCAGACCGTTCAGGCCGTGCAGACCACGGTTGATCTTTCACGGACCATGGTGCCCATGCCCGCCGTGAAGTTTCAGAAGAAGGCTTCCGCCGCTCCTATTTCCATCGACATCGACAGCAGCAAACGCTTTCAAATAATCGATGGCTTTGGCGCGGCATTTGTGGAAGGTTCGGCCTACCTGCTACAGCATCAACTGACAGCGCAACAGCGCACAGAGGTCATGACGAGGCTGTTTTCACCGACGCAGGGCATTGGTCTAAGCGCCATGCGACTGCCCATTGCCTCGACTGATCTGTCCCGCACGCACTACAGCTACGACGACATGCCCACGGGTGAGCAGGATGTGGCGATGGAGCACTTCTCCGTTGAGAAAGACCGAGCGGACGTGTTTCCCACCGTGCGCGAAGCTCTGAAGCTCAACCCGAAAATGACCTTGATCGCCTCGCCGTGGAGCATGCCGGCATGGATGAAGACCAAAGCCACGATGAACGGCGGCATGCTGCGTGAAGATGCCGAACCAGCGTATGCAAAGTATCTTGTGCGGTCATTGCAGGCGTTCCAGCAGGAAGGCATCACGCCGCAGTACCTTACGATTCAGAACGAGCCGCTGAATGAAACGAAGGATTACCCCGGGACGCTGCTGAAGGCCGATCAGGCGAGCCGCTTCATTGGCCGCGATCTTGGCCCGGCCATGCGGGCAGCGGGGCTGCGGACACAGGTGCTCGCCTACGACCACAACTGGGATCATCCGGAATACCCAATGCAGGTAATTGCCGATCCGGAGGCTCGTCCCTACACCGCAGGTTCTGCGATGCACTGCTACGGTGGTGCCGCAACCGCGCAGGATGGCATGCACGATGCCGATCCAACCAAGGGCATCTGGATGACGGAATGTTCCGGCGGCACGTGGCAGAAACAGCCGCCGCTGACGGTGACCGCAAACCTCATCATCGAATCCACGGAGCACTGGGCGAAGGCGGTCGTGTTGTGGGGCATCGCGCTTGATCCCAAGGGCAATCCTCATGCGGGTGGATGTGGCACGTGCCGCGGTTTGCTGACCATCGATGCCTCACAGCAGCCCTCAGCAATTACCTGGAACGGTGACTTCTACGCCTTGGCGCATGCCAGCAAGTATGTGCATCCGGGTGCCGTGCGGGTTGGCTCAACGCTGACCGGCACCGGCATTCAGCAGGTTGCATTCCAGAACGCAGACAGCAGCATGGCGCTGCTGGCATTCAACACGGGCGACACGGATCAGGCCGTCGCACTCAACTGGCATGGGCGCACGGCGTCGCTCACACTGCCCGCGCATTCGCTTGTCACCTACACCTGGAACGGCCGCCGACCTGCGCGGTCGGCACTTTAAGGATGTGTCTCTTGTCTCTTCATGCTCTTCGCTCCGTCTCTGCTGCTGTTCTCGGTTCACTGCTGGTTTCCTGCGGCTTGACGCCAGGCGCGACCGCGCAACAGGCTGCTCCACCTACGTCACCTGCGCCGATCGACCCTGCCGCCTATCGCTTTGCTGACAAGTTGCTGAAGCAAATGACGCTGGAAGAAAAGGTGGGCCAGATGACACAGGTCGCCTTGAATTCGCCTGACGGCCCCGGTGTCGAAGACCGCATTCGCAAGGGTGAAGTCGGCTCGCTGCTGTTTATCAAGGATCCGCGCGAAATCAACCGCATGCAGAAAATTGCAATGGACGAGTCACGTCTCCACATCCCGTTGTTGATCGGCTTCGACGTGATTCATGGCTTCCGCACGATCTATCCCGTGCCGCTGGCCATGGCCGCGTCATGGGAGCCGGATACCGCCGAGAAGGCCCAGCGCATGGCCGCGCGTGAGGCAAGTTCCTTCGGCATCCGCTGGGCCTTTGCACCCATGGTGGACATTGCCCGCGATCCACGGTGGGGACGCATCATGGAAGGCGCCGGCGAAGATCCATACCTGGGCTCTCGGATGGCGGAGGCGCAGGTGCGTGGATTTCAGGGCAGGAACCTAAGTGACCCCGACACGCTGCTGGCTTGCGTAAAGCACTTTGCGGGGTACGGCGCGGCGGTTGGCGGACGCGATTACGACTCCGCCAACCTGTCGGACGATCAACTGTGGAACGTGTATCTGAAGCCGTACCAGGCCGCCGTAAATGCTGGCGCTGGCTCACTGATGAGCGCGTACATGGACCTGAACTCGGTCCCCGCCACGGGCAACAGATGGCTGCTGCACGATGTGCTGCGCGACCAATGGAAGTTTCCCGGCTTCGTGGTGAGTGACTGGGAGAGCGTCAAGAGCCTGACGACGCACGGATTTGCTGCTGACGATCATGACGCTGCGGTGCGTGCCGTAAACGCCGGTGTCGCCATGGAGATGACGAGCCACACATACCGCGAACAACTGCCGCTGGCCGTGCAGAAGGGTGAAGTTTCGCAGGCCACGATCGATACCGCTGTCCGAGAGATATTGGTGGCGAAGTACCGCCTGGGCCTCTTCAAGAACCCCTATGCGGACCTGCAACGTAATGCAGCCGAAACCCTTTCCGCTGAACAGCGCGCGGCAACTCGTCATGCAGCCACACGCACGGCTGTGCTGCTGCGCAACGAGGGTGGTTTGCTGCCCATGAAACAGGCACCACGCACGCTGGCCGTGATCGGACCACTGGCCGATGCAAAGGCAGACACCATGGGCTCGTGGAGCCTTGCCGGTCATCCGGAAGACACCGTAACCGTGCTGGAAGGTCTGAAGAAGCGCTTTCCTTCCACCGACATCCGCAGCACCCGGGGCGTTGAGATCTGGCGTGAACAAAAGTCGATTTTTGACGATCAGTTTCCGGATCCAAAACCAACCCTGGCCACCGATGAGGCGAAGCAGGCGGAGTTCGACCGGGCCATCCAGATGGTGCGCGACTCCGACATGACAGTACTGGTACTTGGCGAGGCCCAAACCATGAGCGGCGAGCGAGCCTCGCGCGCGTCCCTGGCCCTGCCCGGCAGGCAGCAGGCTTTGCTGGAGGCTGCCGTGGCGACGGGTAAGCCCGTGGTGCTGGTCCTGATGAACGGACGCCCGCTCGACATCACGTGGGCGTCCCAGCATGTTCCTGCCATTCTGGACGTCTGGTACCCAGGGACGGAAGGTGGCAACGCCGTTGCGGATCTACTCTCGGGCGACGCAAATCCTGGTGGCAAACTGCCCGTAACCTGGCCCCGTAACGTGGGCCAGGTTCCGCTGTACTACGCAGATAACCTGACGCAAATTCCTACCGAACCGAACACGCGCTACTGGGACGAATCCAGCGCTCCGCTGTACCCCTTTGGATTTGGTCTAAGCTACTCCAACTTTGCCTTGTCCAACATGCACGCTGCCTCGCAAACGCTGCGCATGGGGCAATCGCTGCAGGTATCCGTGGATGTGCAGAACACTTCTGACACAGCAGGGGACGACGTTGTGCAACTCTACCTTCACCAGCGGGCCGGGAGTGCATCCAGACCGGCGCGCGAAATGAAAGCGTTTCAGCGCCTCACCCTGGAGCCGCACCAGACTCGCACGATCACGCTGACACTGCAGCCCAACGAACTTACCTATTGGAGCGCCAGCAGCCGAACATGGGTCACGGAAACAGGCATCTACGACCTGTGGGCCGGCGATTCTGTAAAGGCAGACATGCACACCACTTTCACACTGTCACGGTAGCGTTGCAGTGCGCGATTTTCAGCGGCGCTCGGTAGCGAACGACGGCATACAGATGCCGCCTGAAGCGCCGCTGAGAAGAGTGTGGCGCCATCGCACAATATGGAACATTAATGGTATCGGTTCCAAGCACGAGTTCCTTATGTGACGTTGAAAACGTTTTCTCTTATGCCTGTGCACGTAACATTTCCAGGCGTCGCACCTGCACAGGAGCGTGGTGCTCGACGGTTGATGTTGACCCCACTTGAATCCGGAAGCGTCGACAGATCCACTCGTTTGACCAAGCGGCTGGTCGAAAGGAGTCGGTATCGCTCTAGACACCGGGATTGTCATGGCTGAACGTACTTCTTCAAGAAGAGCGAATCAGGTTTCTAACCGGATGCACATCCTGGCGGCTCACTCCAAGCGGCTAATCTGCTTTGAATGTGCAACGGTGTAGCCCGTGCCAGTGTCCATAAACAGGCCCACAGAGCATTGCGAGCCTCTTGGTAACGCAAACAAACTCCCATCGCGGCTGCCTGGAACCATCCGTTATGCACAGAGAGTTGCCGGCAAACGGGTCTATGCGCTTGTACAGGTGCTGGCTTTGATCTGCTCCGTGGATGGGTGCTAACCGGCCTATCTTCTCGCCCTTCTGAAGAAAACAGTCTCACCGAACGCATGCCTGTAACCCACTTCCCGCCAGAGACAACACGCATATAGACGTAATCATGCATGATGCCTTTGGCATACGTTAGTCGAAGTGAACATTGCGTCACTTTTAAGGAGACCCTTCCTAAGCTGTATCGCTAACACTTTTCAGACGATGCCAGCTACAGCACTGTGAAGCGATGCTCTGATCAGGCCGCTACTCTCTACCCCGCGACACCTCTGCTTCTACCTGCTCCATCGCACAGCTTCATACTGAAACAGCTTGCAACATATCGCTATAGGGCACCTTGGACCTTCACAACAGCGGGATAGCCTGAATTAAAACAGGTTCACGCGAAGCCTACACAAACCCATCCCCGCAAGTCATGTGCCAGAGCAGAAGACATACTGCGGCAGGGTTGAGTCAAGCACAGACACGAGAAGTAGCCTGGTCGCTCCATGTCACGATTTCCTGACGACTGATCAAGCAAGTGGCCTGGCACCTATAAACCACGTTCCCAATTTGGCACAGTCGCAACCGCGTAGGCAGTTCACATCAGCAACATAGGTTGGTAAGCGGAAGGGAACGATTTAGTTATAGGTTGATGCTTCAGCAATTTGTAACTCATTCTTCCAGCGCTGGTTTACGAGGCTACCAACGTGATGAGGCTCTTTCTCCGCCGAAACCACGTCAGATGATACTTGGGCTGTATGTTCTAAGATTCGCTGCGGCTGTCATGGTGATGTGCTTTCATTTCTGTGTAGCTCAGAAGAAGCCACACCCTGCACCTCCCGCTTTCTTGTTGCATGCAATCTGGTTTGGACTCGCTCGTGTTGAGATATTTTTTGTTATCTCCGGCATCGTTATCGCGTATTCGGCGAACGGCGTGAGTGCCTATGCCTTCCTTAAGGGTCGCATTTTAAGGCTCTACCCCGCGGTGTGGATCTGCGCTTCGATTACTTCGCTTGTCGCAGCACTGACTGGTATATTCACTTACACGCAAATCCTTCACGGCTGGATTAATTCGCTTATACTTTTCCCTTTTCCCCCGTATGCTGACCCATCTTATTGGACCCTCGGCATAGAAATGATGTTCTATCTGACTGTCTTCCTGCTGCTTGCAACCAACACATTTAGGTATTTAGAAGGCTATGCTCTGGTTCTCGGCGTTGTCAGTGCCACATATTGGATCGTCGGCCGGAAGCTAGCTCAAGAAACCTTGGCATACCACCTTTGGGGCAGAAAGCTGGAACTCACGATGGTCCCCTACGGATGCTTCTTTGCCCTGGGGGTTCTGATCTACATCGTGTCGCGCCAGGGTTTTTCGATGAAGCGCTTTATGGCCATTGCCGGCTTTGCGGTGGCCGGTGTGGTAGAGATTGGCTTTAAAACGGACTTCTACCTGAGGGCACTCAATGCGAAGGAATCAGCCCTCCTGCCGCAGGTAGTTTTCTTAGCGGCCCTGGTTTTCATATTCGCTTCCATGAAGTTCACCATCAGCAAGTCGAACCCTGCCGCCAAGGCGATACGCATGCTTGCACTAACAACCTATCCTTTGTACCTGATCCATCAAATCGTTGGGTTACAGATTCTGGCACTGGCAGTGGCCCATGGCGCGGGAGAAACCACCGCAATATGCTTTTCAGCCTGCTGTTGTTTCGCTTTGTCCCTTTTGATTGCAACCCTGGCTGAGCCGCCCGTTCAAAACGCCTTGCGAGGAGTGTTTGCCCACTTTGAGGAAGCCCTTAAAAGTGCAGACAAAGAATCAGATTGGTATCGCCCGACCATGCCCGTAACGGGGGGCTGAGAGTTGCGACATAGGAGAGATGATTGGCCTTGTCGGCGTTAAAGAAGTACAAGCGTTGCCAGTGATACAAGCTTCAGTAAGCATAGGTCACCTTACAAGCTTTCTACGGTGCGCCCAGTTGCCGCTACCGTACACATGGGTAGCCAGCAGGCCGATATAGTATTGCGCGTCTACTCAGGATCCTGACGACGTGCCCGGACGTTGCTTCAGGTGTCGTGCCACTGCTGTTCGTCGTGTTTCAACATCTGCGCGAGACTGTTCTCCGCAGGGATGAAGCGATCGACCAGCCTGCGCAGAATCTTTGTCGCTCCCGGCGCGGTAACGACTAGGTCGATCACTTCCTCATGTACAAACGAGTGATGCATGGAGTGATAGGTACCACCTTCTACCTGCAGACGCCTGGAGGCTCGCTTTACTTCCTCCTCGATGCAGTAAGACCGCATTACCGTGCCCAGGGAATGTGACGGAAAGCCGTCGCGGTTCATTTGCCACAGAATTTCAGCTGTGTCTCCGAAACGCCGACCACCCAATACGCTGAGCCACTGCCCGTCCCGGTCTTTCAGGCCCATGACAAAGGGGCTGTGAAGTGCATCCAGAACCTTCAAACGCCACCGTAGGATGTCGTCGCTTACCGGATACATGCACGCCTTGTTGAAATGGAACACTTCATCCAGCTGCACCTGCCCGTGCGGGACCAGAACGCATCCCAGGTCCTTCTCAGCGCGTCGGCGGTAATACCGCATATTGCTGCGTGTCTTCTGCCCAAGTCCGGCAAGCGTCTCGTCCAGGGTGGGTTGCAACGACAAATAGACGGGCACCTGGCGCCGACGCATGGACCAGCGAACACCCGAGACGAAACGGTTTCTGCGCTGGAAAGCGGGGCTGCCCTGTGACTGCTCGTGCACTGGCGCATCTCCAAACGACATCAACACAACCTTGGCACCACGGTTCAGGAGCAGCCCGCAGATGAGCGCCGCGACTCGCATCCTATCCTGCGGCTGTGACAGCAGCGTGCCGCTACCCGACCGGTCGTTGGTTGCATAGGCACGCGTTCCCAGTCGCCACACGCGGTACTCCAGCAAAAGGGCCGAACCGGTTAGATCTTCCGGCAGCAACGTTTCAACGGGAACACCGGACCTGTTTGCCACCAGAAAGAGGCAAGGCGAACGCTTCAGCAAGCCAGGCTTTTGCAGGAAATAGGGCAGATCGAGCAGGGTGCTGGAGGCGTTGCCACACCGTTCGCTGAACCGAACAAGAAGCTCCTGCAGACGAAGAATGGCCGCTTCACCCTTGACGATGTAAACGGAGGTTCCAACTGCGCGATCGTCCGTGCGCTTCAGTACCAACTCTTCGGTCCAGCGATCTGCCATTCTGCGACTTCCCATCGTTGTAATGGAAGACCCGATTGAAGCGAGGCCCCTCCTCCTCCTCTTCGGCAAAGATGCAGCTATCGTGATTGCTTTGCCAATTGACAGAGGAGCCGAACCGTCGCCTATGCACGAGCCAAACAACAAAGGCCACCCATTCGGGTGGCCTTTGTTGTTTAGACTGTTTCACTCACTTAGTCGCCTGCGACCAGGTCCTTGTCTTCGATCATCGTCACGACCTGAGCCGTGTTGTTGACCGGTGCCGCGGGCTTGATGCCGCCCAGGCTGGAACCCAGACCGCCGATTTCGCCTAGCGCCACAAACCCACCGGGCTGTTCCTGCTCCTTGAGAATCTCCTTACGGTACAGCTTGGCCATGCGGGAGTTTTCCGCATCCTGCTTCAGCTTCGCATCGCGTGCACGGATTTTCTCTTCGCGGGAATTCTTGGCGATACCGCTCTTATCGAACGTATCGTTAGCCGCAGCGTTGACGTGGGCATCATTCAGAACCAGATCATACTTCTCCTGCTTCTCGATAGAAACCTTCTTGCCACCTGCGAAGATTTCGTGACGACCATGCTCCTCGTACCACTTGGTGAGGCTGGAAGTCATGTGCATCTTCTCGATGATGTTGCGCCAACCCACGCCCGTGTTGTATGCGCAGAAGCTGATTTCGCCTTCCTGCGTGGCGTAGGGGATGATGCACTGCTCGGTACGACGGAAGTCGTAGTTGAACAGATCCTGGAACCACATGCCGGCGATGAACAGGAAGTTCCAACGATCGCCGCGGCGCATCTTGATGTCTTCCATGGTGCGGTCAGCGGTGACCTTGCCATAGTTGCGACCGGTCGCGCCGAAGCACTTGTCGAACTTCAGCAGCAAATCCTTGATCCTGAAGTGGGTCGGTGCCTTGGCCGGATCGTAGTTGCGCAGCAGCGCCAGCGAAACACCCAGGATCGAGAGGAACTTGCCACGGGCGGCATCGTTCACCTTTGCAACATCCTTCGCCAGGCGATCGGCGTTGAGGAACGCTGTGACGGGAACGGCTTCCTTGGTTTCCTTATCGATCATCAGCGCCATGCCGATACCGCAGTTCGGGTGGCAACCGCAGGAGAGCTGGCCCCAATCGTGATCCGGTCCGTGTACAAGATCGGCCCAGTCAGAGAAAGTCGACATGAACGAGATCGGGAACCAATCGCGGGTGGACTCGCCCAGGCCGGTCTGCGTCTTGACGTCATGTGCCAGGTGGCTCAAGGTGTAGCGCTGCGCCATACGGCGCTCGTCGGAGACAGCTTCGTCGCGACCCGTAAAGCTCACCGGCTGGAACGACAGGAAGTTGATCTTCTTCGGGTTGTCGAGCGCGAACTCGATGATGCGGCCAACCTGCTCATTGTTGATGCCATTGATGATGCAGGTGACGGGAACGATGTCCACGCCTGCCTCATGCAGGTTGTGGATGGCCTGCAGCTTCACGTCGAAGCTGTTGCCGACCTTGCGGTGGCTGTTGGCCGCGTTGCCGATACCGTCGAACTGCAGGTAGGCGTAACGCAGACCGGCTTCCGCAGCGGCCTTGGCAAATTCCTTCGACTTGGCGAACTCGATGCCATTGGTCGCAGCCTGCACAGAGGTGTAACCCACCTTGCGGGCGTAGGCGACAGCATCCAGGAAGTAGGGCGACAGGGTCGGCTCACCGCCGGAGAACTGTACGCTCATCTGGCGCTTGGGCTTGATCTGGACAGCGTTGTCCAGCATGGTCTTGATCTCGTCCCACGTCAGTTCGTGGACAAAGCCAACCTGGTTGGCGTCCATGAAGCAGGGATCGCACATCATGTTGCAGCGGTTCGTCAGATCAATGGTCAGAACCGATCCGCGGCCGTGCGTCACGGTGCTGGTGCCGTGGTTGTGCAGCTTTTCGTCGTTGTGCGCGCGAATATCGCGTCCCGGGAAAACCTCTTCCAGGTGCTGCATCATCGGCGGATCGATCGACATCAGGTCTTCGAAATGTCCGTGGATCGGGCAGTCTTTCACCATCAGGATCTGGCCATCGCGCTCGATGATCTGCGCCTTGATCTCGCCAACCTTCTCATTCAGCAGGATTTCGTGCGGCAGCTTGCCGTCTACGATCTGCTGCCGAATCTCGGGGATACAGCGGGGGCAGAGCGAGTCTGTCGTACGGGGCCAGCCAAGGGGAGGCTTTTCCTTCTGGTAGCTCTTGAGCAGTGGCTTGTCCGACCACTTGGGCGTGAAGGATGCGTTCGGGCTGAAAGCGTTCAGCTTCTCAAACACTGCCCATCCGGCCTTTGCGACCAGTGTGAGGGACTTTTCTGCGAGTTTTGATGCCTTGGCCATGCTGTCTCCTGAGTAGTTCTGCCGTGCGGGTATTGCCTGTGTCTTTCCAGATTAGGATGTTCCAGGCCGCGCGACGGCTTCTTTTGTTCCGGGCGAACCTGTACGGTTACAGTCGCTTACGCCTCTTAAAACCTACAGGGAATGGGGCTCCAGACACAGCCGGTTCAGCCGGACGGCCATCTGGAGCATCGGACGGTGATTACAGCACAGTGAATGGGAAGAACAAACGAGGGCAAAGTAAAAGCCCGGCAAACTGCCCGGGCTCCTTGGCGCAAAGTGGCGAACTGGCTACTTTCGGATGTGCACCAAACGCAGTGCATCGTCGACGAACTCATTCACCTCAAGGCCGATGATGGCACCGCCCAGAGACCCTGCGTAGCTAGTAAATGTTGATTTGGCACCCGTATCCCGGTCGGGGTAGTACAGGTTGTTCAGCCCGGCAGCCACGCCGTAGCCAAGCAGCAGCGGGGCGTTGATCGTGTGTCGGCCAGAGTCAGTCCTGGTGATGAGTACACGGGTTGCTGCATAAACCACGCGATTCACAAACCGATGCTGGTCACCCAGGGCGTAGTAGCGAGGATCGTCACGGAAGATTGGCGCAAAGACGGCGTCGGTCGTAAACGTCTGCACGGTGTTACGCAGCGCAGCGACACCCACCCGCTTGCCGAATGCCTCGGAGTTGGTGCCGTAGTGAGGGGCAGAGTCAACCAGGTGAGAGTAGCCAGCAGAAGCCACGACACCGATCCCGGAAAACAAGCTGAACGAATCAACCAGCCCGTACACTACCTTGTTGCCGGCTGTAAGCGGCTGCGACACCTGACCGGGCAGAATAACGCCGGAGTACTTCGAGGCGACCGTGCTGTTCGGGTTCTTGGGAGAAGGTGCGGCACCTGCCTGCGCGTCAAACTCATCCGCTGAGGAAGAGGAGGCATCAGCGCTGGGTGCGTCGGGCAGCGTCACAGAAGGTGAGACAGCGGAGCTCAAGTCGGCGCTGGCCAGCAGAAGCGGGGCAACAGACGCAGTCTGTGCGTGGAATGTTGCCGGTATGGCCAGAGTGGCCAGCAAGGTCAATGTACGATGCATGAAATCCTTTGATTTAGCGGAATCGTCACGCTATGTATTGGCGATAGGCATTTGAGTCGGCAACACCCGGGCAAGTTGCATTTCTGCTACAACCCGGTGCCTGGCTTGCAGACAGTCGTGCCGCTTCGGAACGACTGGACAGTGTTAACCACCCCAGCGCTGACGATTATTT
>JBPBPZ010000040.1:0-13173 GCA_050954525.1 Janthinobacterium lividum | reverse complement strand
TGCCGGTTGCTGTTGCTGCAGTTGCGCTGCCGCCGACGTACGTTCCACCGAACGAAGCCAGGCTAAAGGATCCGGTAATGGGAGTGGCAGACGCAGTGACTACAGTCGCTGCTGTCATAGCTGCGGAGAGAAGAAGCTTCTTGATCATGGGGGAGATCTCCTTAGTTGAAAGCGCAGATCAGCTCGAACTTAAGGCACAGAAATGACGCCGGGGATTCCACATGTGTGCCGAATCCATATCACACATGCGACTGCTCTACTCAATCTTGATAACAATATGGCTGAAAGAATCAGCTCATAATCAAACGTCTCATGGCACAGGCCGCTCTGCACAAAACTTTAGTACTTCAAGGCGTCCTGATTTGACGCAGTAGAAAGGGCATAAACCACCTCTTCCAGTCGGCAGCCCTGAACAGCTGCGAACGTAGGCTTCGCCGTCAGAGGTCTTTCAACTGATATCTTGGTATGGAGACAGCAACAGACTGGAAGGCCCTTGAAAAGGGGCCCTTTTTTTTGCGATTCGCTGCGTTCGATAACGTCCTTTATCGTACGTGCCTCGGCCCGCTCCAACGAGTGTTGGATAACAGCCTGGGAGCCGAAGTTTCAAAGCTAATCCGCTCTACCCAATCGGCTTTGTCGTAGGTACAGCGGTGAATAGTTTTAACCCCGCGCACGAAGGCACGGTGCGGTTAAGCTAGGGCTGTCGAGTATCAGTAAATACTGGGGGTAACTACCAATGAGTCCTCGCCGCAATGTGCTCTGTTTTACGCTTGTCGCTCTGATCTCGTTATCTTCCCTGGCAGCACAGAACCTGACGTCCACACCCACCTACGATGTTTCTAGCGTCAAGCCGCACGATCCTGACGATCGAAGCATGAGCTGGCGTAGTGACGAAGACGGATTCCGCGCAGTGAATGTAGACCTAAGGAGTGTCATTTCAAACGCATGGGATCTGCGATCTGATCAGGTAACCGGCGAACCTTCATGGGCCGATGATTTGCACTGGGACGTAACAGGCAAGTCGACCGAACTGAGACCAGATCAGTTGAGGAGTTTAAAGCCCGAGCAACGAGCTCAAATGATGCAGCAACTCCTCGCCGAACGTTTTCACATCAGAGCTCATCTTGAAATCCGCACTGGACCGATCTTCACGCTGGCTCCTGCTAAAGGCGGCCTCAAACTAAACCCAATAGCAATGACTCCGGAGGAGAGAGCCACAGGGAAGGTTGCGGGCACCCGTCTCAGTGTGAGGGGGGGCCAGGCTACCGTTATGGAAGCGAAGAAGGTTCCTCTCTCCCTTTTGGTGAAGAATTTGGCGGGCAACCTGCACCGGACAGTGATCGATAAGACTGGTTTGCCGGCTCTGTTGCATTAAGTCTCATTCTGGCCAGAGGGCGCTAGGATCGGTTCATGTTCAAGCGACGTCGTTTCCCGGTTGCGATCATTCTGCTTTGCGTTCGTTGGTATTGCAAGTACGGGATCTCGTACCGGGATCTGGCCGAGATGATGCAGGAGCGTGATGTGGAAGTGGCCCCATCCACAATCATGCGGTGGATTCATCGTTACGCGCCTGAGCTTGAGAAGCGGGCGCGCCGCTTCCAAGGCTATGGTTCAACGTCGTGGCGAGTCGATGAGACGTACATCAGGGTCGGCGGTCGTTGGAAGTACCTGTACCGTGCTGTCGACAAGCACGGCGTGCTGATCGACTTTATGCTGCTGGAGCGCCGAAACACACGTGCAGCACATCGTTTTCTTAGTAAAGCGCTGACAACGATGCGA
The DNA here is from genome assembly GCA_050954525.1 of Janthinobacterium lividum. Lineage (GTDB taxonomy): Bacteria > Acidobacteriota > Terriglobia > Terriglobales > Acidobacteriaceae > Terriglobus. The sequence goes on along the minus strand of JBPBPZ010000040.1, from coordinate 11,394 downwards.
GACTGGCCACCTTCCTCCATCACCACCGACAAGCTGCGTTCCTATCCAGAAGCCATTGATCGACTCAAACGTGAAGGCAAGCTCTCCAGCAACACAAGACATCGGACGTCGAAGTACCTGAACAACATTATCGAAGCGGACCACGGAGCTCTCAAGCAGGTAATCCGTCCCACCCGAGGGTTCCAGACTATGAAGTCTGCCACGGCAACCATCAAGGGCATCGAGGTCATGCGCATGATTCGACGTGGCCAATGCCTCACCTGCAAGCGCGGAGCAAAGAACGAAGTGCGCTTCGTAAACTCCCTCTTCGGCATCGCCGCTTAACGTAAGAATGTCAACCCCGAGCCAAACTGCGCGTTTCGAGAGTTAATGCAACAGAGCCGCCTGCATCGCTCTCATCAATCAGAAGCGCATGCCGATCCTGCCTGTCCCCTGTGAAATCCTTTACGAAGGTGATCGTCACAGGGATCGGAGCACCACCGCCCCAACTGAAATCGACTTTTGGGTAAACATATCTTGCGAAGACGGAAACAATAATCAACGGGAAGACCAGATTAGAGGCTATCCGCCATTGTGAAGCGAGGTGCTGCCTCGGGATCAGCCTGAGCACGAAGACCAGCACTCCGATTCCCTGGATCCAGTGTGCAATGTTCGGCTCCGGAGGAAACAGCGGCCCGAAGTAAACAACGAGTATTGTTGCAAGCTCAAGCGACACGAGTAACCCAAGCAGTCGCTGACGGATCGGCGAAGGCTGCAGATAGCGGTCGCTCAGAGTCACCGCTATGACGAAGAGAGCAGCCAGGCTCGTGGGACCTAGCGACCAGAACAGAGAGGGTGCAATCGTCGCTCCTGAGAGCGGTTTCAGAAACGTGTTTGTCGTTCGGACAGCAACATTTGTTAGGACGGCGAGCCAGCCAAACCTTTCTATGAACGCATTCACGGCACCCAATCCAGTTCTCGCGGGCATCGCAGCAGCCGTCCAGCCAGCCAAAGACGGGATGACGAGGAACACCGCAAAACCAAATCCAGCAGCAACCATCCGCGGACGTACGAAGCTGATCGCGAAGAAACCGTATCGCCCGTCGTTCAGGGATACGATCAGAAATCCCACCGCCGCCATCGCAACAACTATCAAGCTGCTTGCCTTGACTGCCGTTTCTACGCGTTGGCTGAGGTAATTAGATTGCGCTGCACAGGGGGCTAAATCTGTTGGGGTAAGCGGCATGCCACATAGAATTGCTCCAAACTGCTTCTCGCGCTGGACGCGAGAGCATTGACGATAAAGCTAATCACGACTCCCTGCCTTCATCTGCATAAAAACTTTGCCCTTTTCTCTCTCATAAGCTGTCAACACGTTACCCACACCGCGGGAGATCACATAGAGGGAGGAGCCAATGGCGAGAAATCTTCCAGCCCCTGCGTCCGACCAGAGAAGTGCAACTGCCTGAAAGCTCGAGTATGTGCCGAAGGCAATCTCGAAAAGTCCGTACACGAACAGCTGTGTACTCTTCCATACAGCGAGCGCCACACCGAGGAGCAGAGTCATTGCCGCTACTAACCCTCCTGCCTGCGAACGGTGGAATCTTGCCCAGCCGTTGATCAAATGGCTGCCTGCGATCTGCTGTCGGAAAACTACAGCCGTTTCGAGGCTCACAAAGATTGCAATAATCGCCAGCAATTCGCCCCATTTTAGGTTCAGTCCAACATGTGCCTGAAAGCGTAGCTCATCAGGAAAGCCTTTCTCAGGCCATTTCGGTAGCCGTGCCTTCAGCCATTCGAATGGTAGTGTTTCGAACCAGTCTGGAGTTCCTCCCTCCAACGTAAAACGAAGACCTTCCGATGTCCGACTCACACGAAAGCGGGCCATATGAAGCACATCAAGGAACATTTTCATAATGCGTTCTCTAGGTGGCTATCGCCCTTCCAGCGCGAATCTCATTGACGGACGTTCTCTCCGCGCACTTGCCTCAGCGTCGCCTTATCCCGCAGTCGCGAGTTGCTTCCGACCCAAGGCTCTCTTTGCTCCAGCTCCATTAGCACTTTCCGTGCGGGGGGCAGCGCGGCGAACCTGGCGGGCGTGCCAAAGATCATGCTGCACCTGAAGGTTCAGCCACAACTCCGCCGATGTTCCCAAAACTTCCGCAAGACTGAGGGCCATTTCAGCACTAATGCCTGCCTTACCATTGAGGACACGAGACAGCGCCACGCGCGATACCCCCATCTTCGCGGCGAACCTTGTAATGTCTAACTCCGGTTGAGCCGCCAACGCCTCGCGGACCAGTTCGCCTGGGTGCGGTGGATTGTGCATCTGCATGGTCGTCACTTAGTGATAATCCTTATAGTCCACCAAAATAGCGTTCTCACCCTCAAACTTGAAGGTAAGCCGCCAGTTGCCGTTCACCGATACCGCAAAATGCTCGGCGCGATCACCCTTTAGGGGGTGAAATCCCCAGTTAAAAACTGCCATGTCCTCTGGTGCCGTTGCTGCGTTTAGAGCTCCAAGCTGCAATCGCAGCCTCTTTGCCTGATCAGGAGCGATCCCCGCTTTCGAGCCCGTTTTAAAGAACTTCTGCAGACCCTTATGCGAGAACGATTTGATCACACATTATTGTATCGCGCAACGATACGCGATACAAGAATCGCTGAGGAATCCGCTGTGCTCCCTAACATGCGTTCCATTCTCCGCCAGCCAAGTCTCCGCAAGAGCATCGCCGCTAGGACCTCGCCGACACGTATCTTTCAGCAAAGTTGGGGATGCGGGCACCACGGGGTTGGGGATGGCCCACAAACCCTCGCCGTGCCGCCTAGAACCGCGTGTACAACGGAGCAGCATCAGTCTTTGGAGTATCCTTCGCCGGTTGTTCAGCTAGTCCACTCACTTGCTGTTCATCAGCTCCGGGTGATCGTTGCGGAAGTTTCCGACATCCTTGCTCACGGGCGTCATGGCCATCTCGGTCGCGGGGAACGGCCGCAGTAGATGCAACGGTGGCGAGCCTTCGCGCAGTAGCCATCTGTCGTAGCCACGCTCATGCACTGTGACAGGCATGCGGTTGTGTACCTGGTACCTGGCACAGGCCGACGATCTCAGCGTCTGTTGCCAGGAGGTCCTTGAGCAGCGACGTGCCGCGTCCACCCAGGCCAACGATCGCGATGCGGGCGCTCCTGCTTTCAAACGGCACGTCGATCATCGTGGCGGCGCTGGCAGCCGGCACTGCTTCTGCCTGCAACTGCGCTGCCAGCGTAAGCCCCAGCGTGGTCGCCGTTCCCATGCGCAGGAAGTCACGGCGCGAAGTATCGATCAACTGCGAAGGTTTCGTCTCGGACATCCTGCTTTCTCCTGTGTCAACTTCTGTGACTTGCTTAGCCGCTTAGAAGACAAAGGCTCCTTCGAAGGTGATGTTCCTGGGCTTCGCGCCCTCGTATGCATCGAAGGTACCTATTTGCCCGGTGAACTGGTTGCCGCTGGCAGAACTGATGTTGCCGCTCGGATTGAGAAACTGAGCATGATTGAACAAGTTCGAAATCTGCGTGACAAAATTGAACTTGACTCGCTCAGTGAGTGTCGTCGTCTTAATGAGTGAGACATGGGTCTGATACAGACTCTGGCCGACGAGGCTATTCGGCAGCGCATTGCCAAAGCGACCTTGTTGAGGAACGGCGAACGCAGCGGTGTTGAACCAATTTGTTTTTGACCGGCCACCGGGAACATTGTTCGGGTCGCCAACCAGGTCAGGCAGTCCTCCCAGGGTGTTGGTGTTGGAAGGGTCAGCACCGGAGAACGCCGGTGAAAAGTAGGTGCCCGATCCCAGGTAGGTCAGAACAACAGTCGACCATCCACCTACAGTGCGGTCCGTCAGGGCGCCGGCCCCATTCAGGAAGCGTCTGCCGCGTCCGAACGGAAGAGCATAGGTTACGGTGCCCGAACTGTAATGCCGGCGAGTCAACCCATCGTTCGCATACTGGTTGAGCAGGTTGTAGGGATTCTCGGTGTTGAGATAATTCGCCTTGCTGCTGGATAGGGCATAATTCGCCGAGAACGTGAGCGCTCCAACGCGACGGCGCACATCGAATTGCAGGCCGTTATAGTTTGCGCCGCCGTCAAAGCGCAGCACCGTCGCCGCCACAAACTGTGGGTACGGATTACGTGAGGACGCAAAGGCACTTGTGCCCGGAGTGGGCTTGTCGATGTTCACCGTGTAGTTCTGTCCGGTGCTCCTGGACCCGACATACGAGGCTCGAAAGCCGATCTTCTTTAATTCGATTTCGTAGGTTGCGCTGAACTGATGAATGTGTCCGTGGTTTACCTGGCGCGGATACCCGACGATGCTCTGGCTGGGTGCCACCGCGGCGGCCGCCGATGGGTACGGGTTGGGGAAGGAAAAGGTGCTGCCATTGGCGGCATTGTTGTAGATCTCGCTGATGGAGAACGGTCCGGTGGAACCAAGCTGTGGATTGATCGGAAGGAAGTTGTTGAAGGCTCCTGCAGAGCCGAAGCGTGAAATGTAGATGCCGTAACCACCGCGCACCACGGAGTTGCCGGTCAACTGGTAGGCCGCACCTAGACGCGGGACCACATTGGTCTTGTCCACCAGCGCACGCACATCGCCCGGTTGAACATTGATGTTCTTGGGATAGAGAGGACTCACCTTCGTTATAGCTGCAGGGTCGACGATGACGCTTCCAGTTGCAGGATCGAAGTTGTACATCAGGTGATCGGCTGCCGTTGGAGTTCCGTAGACATCCCAGCGAACGCCATAGTCAACGTTCAGCTTGGGCGTCATCTTGAACGAGTCCTGCGCAAAGAAACCGTACTCGTTCAAAGTCTGCTCGCGAGCTCCTAGGGGATTCGTGCGCTGGCTTTGCCGCGGCAATCCAAGCAGGAAGTCGGCATACGCCGACTCTGAAGTTGCCGCGGCAGACTTGCTAATGGATCCGTCGAAGGTAAATGTGCCATAGTCGTTGACAAAGCCGTAGTAGTTGCTGAAGTGCACCGCAGAGCCTCCAAACTTCAGCACATGGCGGCCCTTCTGCCAGGTGAAATTGTCGACAAACGTGGTGATGTGATTGTTCGCCTTGACTCCACCCGCTACGTTGGTCAACGCGGTTAGACCGGTGATGGAGATGCTTGGAAAGCCCTGGCCTTTACTGTTGCTGGGATTGGATCCCTGCAGCCCTGTCGCTCCAAGCACCAGCGCGCCGTCAGAGGGCGTTACACCTGCGTTGGTCTGTCCGTCGATCGTGTAATCCGTGGAGTAGCCGAAGCGAAATTCGTTCACAGCCTGCGGCGTGAAGACGTGGGTGTCACCGGCAGCCCATTGCTGGTTCCGTCGGTTGCGGGTCCAAACCAGTGCAGGAAGGCCGTTGTTGAGCACGTAGGGCGTTTGACGCATGAGCCAGCGTGCAAAGAACGAGTTACTCTTCGTCACCTGGTGATCAATGCGGGCAAGAGGCCAGTCGCCGCGGTAGAGATCGCTGTTGAAGGGGAACTGAAAAGCATAGTTGTTGACGGAACTGCCCGCAGCGCCAACGTTCGGTGCTGGAAGATAGTTGTCCTGGAATGCTTTGGATACCGGACTGATGCGAGCCGCAGGGATCGTATTGTTTGGGAACGGCAAGCCGGTTAGAGGATCAACGATGGTCCCGGAAAAAATGCCGGAGCGCCACGCCGCAGTGGGAACGCTCGCGCGCGTCTGATATCCCAGGGGGATCTTTTGCGCAAACCACTGGCCGTAGAAAAAGGTACGGTCGCGCCAGATGTAGCTTCCACCTTCAAGGTCCCACTCGTGCTGTAGATACGGGCTCTTCCGTGTGTCGAAGTAGCCCTTCGCGTTAAAGACCGAATCGTAGATGCGGTAGCTCGCCCGGCCATGGAACGCGTTGGAACCGCGCTTCGTCACCAGGTTGATCTGCACTGGAACGGCGCTTTCCGCGGGCGCATTGAAGAGCGATGCAGAGACCTGTTCGAAGAAGTACGCATTGTTGCTCTGGTTGCCCTGAAGATCGTTCGCGATGCCGTCAAACGTTTGCGACTGCTGCTGTTGTGTCTGGCCGTTTGCGATGGGGCTGCCTTTGCCACCCTGCACACCTGAAAGCGTCGTCAGGAGCGCGTATGTTGTGGGATAAATCGTGACCTGTGGCGACTCATCGTGCTGCTTGGCGGTGAACAGGCCGGAGATCGATGCAGACTCTGTCGATATCACAGCGGCTCCTGCGGACACTGTTACTTCTTCCGCCGCGGAGCCAAGGGCCAAAGTCGGGTTGATACGGCGGATCTGTCCGCTGTCCAGAACAATGTTTTGAGCCACAAACTGCTTGAAGCCGGACGAGCCGCAGCGAAGTTCATAGGTGCCTGGCTTCAATTCGCTAATTTCGAAATCGCCCGCCGTGGTCGAAGTTGTCTCGCGTACCTTCTGGCCGGTCAGCGGTTCGTAAATCTCAACCTGCGCGTTGGCCACAACACTGCCTGTCGCGTCCATGACCGTGCCGCGCAGCGTCGCATTCACAGACTGCGCCGCGCTCAAAGCCGTAGAACCCAGCAGCAGCAGGAGAGGCAGCGTGGCGTTTGTGGATGGGAAGAGTGAAGCGTACAGACGCGAAGGGGCGTTGAGACGGGACATGGAATGACCTCTCTACGAAAAAGCTTTGCAGACGTGTTTTTCATTCATAACGTAGGAACGAAAACTAAGCAACTACCTTCTCGCCTTCCGAACCATTGCATAGTTCTGAGGACGTGTAGAGCTTGCTTGTAAGCGGACGGCTCAAGTGAAAGCTTGTCTTTACAATCCCCTGACTGCTATAGATAAGCATCCTCGTGGGGTTTCCTGTGATCACTCGTAGAAGCTTTTTGCGAAGTGCAGCAAGTACTGTGACGGTCGGCCTCTCTTCAGCTAATGCGCAACTCGCCCGATTGACTGGAGCGAAAGCTCGCCTGCCTGTTCGTATGGCGGTGGAACACAATATGCTTCCCGTGAACCTTTCGACCCTGGAGCGGTTCAAGCTGGCCAAGGATTGCGGATTCGAGCAGATCGAATGCCCCACGACGCCGAATCAGGCACAGGCAGAGGCGATGAAGGATGCTTCTGAGAAGGTTGGGTTGCCAATCCATTCGGTGATGAACATGGACCACTGGAAGTATCCGTTCACATCGGCGGATCCGGCAGTGGTAGAGACGGGTCTTGCGGGGGCGCGCACGTCGATCAGGAACGCGCATCTGTGGGGAGCTTCAACGGTTCTGCTCGTGCCTGGAGTGGTCAATCCTGCGACGGGGTACCAGGACGCCTACGTTCGCTCCCAAACGGCGATACGTTCTTTGATTCCCTTGGCTGAAGAACTGAACGTCACGCTGGCGATCGAGGAAGTCTGGAACAAGTTCCTCCTGAGTCCGATTGAGTTTGCAAACTACATCGACGAATATAAGTCTGCCCGGGTGCGCGCCTACTTCGATGTAGGAAACGTTGTCCTCTATGGCTATCCGCAGGATTGGATTCGTACGTTGGGTCCGCGCATCGCCAAGCTGCACATCAAGGATTTTGCTTTCGTGCGTGGTCGCAATGGCGGTGACTCGGTGGTCCGTTGGGTTTCTCCAGGTGAGGGTGACATCGACTGGACCGGGGTGTATCAGGCGCTGCGGGACATCGGGTACCAGGGAACGGCTACGCTGGAGCTTCCGCCTGGTGACGAAGCTTACCTGAAAGACATGCGGGCACGGTTCAGTACAATCCTCGCGGGAGACATGCACCATGGAGCTTAGTACTCCGGGGGCTGCAAGCGGCACAGCGCGTTCAGAGCAGCGTAGAGTCACGCGGCTGGCTTGTCTTTCGCTTCTTGGGATGTTGACTCTAGCGGGGCAGGGAGGCATGGCGCAATCAACCGAGGTCCAGTTGCCTGACGGCTCACATCGCGACACCGTCCAGCGCGTCTGCTCCAATTGCCATTCCTTGCAGATGTTTGCTGGGCGGCGAATGAGCCAGCAGCAATGGGGCACAACCGTTTCAAGCATGGTGGCCCGTGGGGCAAAGATCAACGACGACGAGTTTGATCAGATTGTCGAATACCTCGCGGTCACGTTTCCTCTCGCGAGCGGCCAGGGCAAGGAAACAGTAGTAGCCGAGCGTAAGAACACTGTTCGCAAGCCGAGCCTTATCGATCAGGCGGGTGCAGCCGACAAGCAAGTGGTGGATGCAGATGCTGCTGCCCGTGGCAAGACGGTCTACATTGCGCAATGCATCACCTGCCATGGCACCCGAGCACGCGGGGGCAATCGTGGGGCGGACCTCGTGCGGTCCGTAACCGTGTTGCACGATCGGTACGGCAGCACTCTTGGACCGTTCCTTGCAGAGGGGCACCCTAAGTCAAAGCCTGTCGATCTGAGCCGCGAACAGGTGAGCGATCTGTCCCACTTTCTGCATCAACAAGTTGGCGACACACTTCGCACCGGCCCGTACAACAATGTGCTGAACGTTCTGGTAGGGGATGTAAAGGCCGGGAAGCTGTATTTCGAAGCCGCCGGCGGCTGCACGAAGTGCCACTCCATATCTGGTGATCTGGCACATATCGCAAGCAGGTACGATCCTCCGGCCCTTCAGCAAAGAGTCGTGTTCCCGCAGAACCGCGCGATCACAAAGCAGGGAACAGCCTCCCGTCCGCAACACGCGCTTACAGTAACGGTGACCACGCCGTCGGGCACCAGCGTGACCGGTGAACCCCTTTACATCGACGACTTTGACATCTCGCTTCGCGATGCAAGCGGCAGGTATTTCAGCTTCAAGCGCGTCCAGGGCCTGAGAGTGGAGAAGCACGATCCATACGCAGAACACGAGATGCTTCTCGATAGCTATACGGATAAAAACATCCACGACGTCGTAGCCTACCTGGAGACGCTACAATGAAGTTCCTGCTAACTCTCGTTCTGGCCGCGCTTGTCTCCTCTTCCATGCAGGCAATGAGCGCGCAGCAACAGGGTGGCGCTCTTGACCCTGCAACGCTGGTGCATCCCACGCCAGACTCATGGCCAACGTACAACGGCGATTATTCGGGGCGCCGCTTCAGTGCTCTGAAGCAAATTGACGCGGAGAACGTCAAGTCGTTGAGTCTGGCCTGGCTGTATCAACTGCCCAACGTAGGTCAGGGCATGGTTCGACGGCTTGCCGGCACGCCACTGGTTGTGAATGGCGTCATCTACATCTCGGTCCCTGACCACGTCTGGGCACTGGATGCACGTACGAGTAAAACTCTCTGGCATTATGAGTGGACGTCAAAGGGTGGAATCCATCTTGCAAGCCGGGGCGTTGGCATTTCGGGTGACACCTTATATGTCGAGACTCCGGACTGCAACCTTGTCGCCCTGAACATAGCGAACGGCACAAAGCGCTGGAGCCAATCCATCTGCGATCTGGACCAGATGTATTACGCTTCGGCGGCTCCCCTTGTAGTGAAGGATCATGTGATTACCGGGGTGAGTGGGGATGACCTCGATCGCCCCGGCTTTCTGGAAGCGCACGATCCCAGGACCGGTGCTCTGCAATGGCGCTGGTCCGTCGTCCCGCATCCGGGAGACCCGGGCTCCGAGACCTGGCCGGACGCAGACGCCATGGCTCACGGCGGAGGCATGACATGGATCTCGCCTACTTACGATCCCGAACTCAATCTGCTCTATATCGGCACGGGTAATCCGCAACCGGTAATTGCAGCTGCCGGACGTGCGGGCGCTAACCTCTATACGGAATCCATTGTCGCGCTCAATGCGGACACGGGAAAAATGGCTTGGTACTTCCAGCCGTCGCCCCACGACACCCACGACTGGGACGCCGTTCAGACACCAGTCCTGTTTGAAGGCGAGATCAGGGGGACCAAACGCAAGCTTCTTGCGCAGGCAAGTCGAAACGGCTGGTTCTTTGTATTAGATCGTGCGACAGGAGAGAACATTGTCAGCTCAGAATTTATAAAAACAAATTGGGCCAAGGGCCTGGATGCCAAGGGTCAGCCTATACCGAACCCGGCGAAGGAGCCGCAGATCGCCGGTGCGCTGGTGTCGCCTGACTCATCGGGTGGCGTGAACTGGGCACCTTCCACATACAGTCCTGTGACGGGCCTTTTCTACGTCAATGCCACTCGTTCGTTCTCGATGTTCTACATCTATGACGACAGCAATAAGCCTGAGGGTTGGGGAGGGCACGGGATCGGAGTTTCGTCGCAGCAGATGCTGCAGGCTCTTGACTATCGGACAGGCGCGATCAAGTGGAGCCACAAGTGGCAAACGACCGGTGGCGAAAGTGGTCTTCTCAGCACTGCAGGGAACCTGGTCTTCGCGGGTGACCCCAGCAACAATCTTGTTGCATTGAACGCTGCCACGGGGGAGCCTCTCTGGCACGTCAATCTCGGCGTCGGCATGTCGAATGGTCCCATCACGTATGAACTCGACGGTCATCAATACCTGCTGGTCGGGGCCGGCGATAAGCTGTTCGCGTTTGTAATGAACTGAGCGCTCACTAGTGGCTATGTACAGGGTCTGCCAGGCTGCTGCGCGGACGTCGGAAATCCAATGCGCGGCAATCAAGGGACGACTTTAGAAGCGGAGTTTGAACGCAAACTGCATGTCGCGCGGGCTGTTGAGCGTGGACGTTACGGTGCCAAAGCTTGCTGACGTAACGTTGTTATTGGGAAAGCCAAGTTGAACGGTGTTCGTCAGGTTGTAAGCTTCTGCGCGCAAGGTTCCGGTCACCTTGTGTTCGGTTGGAACGATGACGAAGTCCTTCGACAGTACGGCGTCTACGTTGTGTATGGGTTGGGTTTGCACGTCGCGCAGGTATGGTCCAACATTGCCGAAGGTGAAGGCCGCGGCTGGGCTGAACACCGACGTATCAAACCAGCGGCTGGTGGTGGGGTTTGAAAGTCTCGCACTGCTGCCCGCTACCTGCACCGCAGGACGCGCGATGCTGACCGGCAAGCCACTTTGCAGGTTCACGATGGCGCTGAAGTTCCATCACCGAACACCGACTTGAGGATCTTGGGGCTACTCCTGCCGAAGCGTCGGTCGTGCCCGTACGGCAACGAGTAGACAAAGCTGACATGTGCCTGGTTGGGAACATGGAAGCTGGAGTAGGACTTCTCAATGCCGCGGTTGTAGGTGTCCAGAGGGGTACGCGCATCGTCCAGGGCCTTTGACCAGGTGTAGTTCGCAAGCACGGTCAGCGTTGACGACAGGCTGTTATCTCTCACATTATGTGGGTTCTGGTTCACATTTGGTGACGCAGTCGTGCGGGTCCGCGGAAGCTTTTCTCAGCTAGACACTAGGCGTCGTGCAGGACGCGGAGCTTGAGCAGGTCGAAGCCGGCTCGGCCGTACATCTGGCGTTTGAGCAGCTTTAGGCGGTGGATCTGTCCCTCAACCGGGCCA
>JBPBPZ010000279.1:0-13223 GCA_050954525.1 Janthinobacterium lividum | reverse complement strand
TTGTTTGCCGTGTCATGGATGGCAGTTGTAATCGCGTCGACGAACCCCTGGTCGGTGTTGGGGGCAAAATACACGGCGATGTTTGCGCCGGGCGCTGCGCCTCCCGCTACATCGATGTCGAGCATTACCTCGCCATCTGCACCGTCTGCCGTGGTGGGCGCGTTTTTCGCTTTATCCACCAGCACGGCGGTTACTTTGGGCGCTGCAACCCCTAACGCCTTGAAGTACGCCGTGATGTCGGCCGCGCGGAACCCCCCGCCCAGTTCGATCAAGGCGATGGTCTGCCCTTTTGCGCCGCCGGTGGGGAACTTGTACAACTGCGCCACCTGCACGGGCGTAAACGAAGCGCTGGACGCTCGCGGCTCCACGACACGGAAATGAGGCACTGTCTGGGGTCGATTGTCCAGGCCCAGAACCGCTTCCACGTAGGGAATCAACGACTCTGGCAGGCAGATGTCACCCCTGCGCAGCCGCAACGTCTGACCGTCCGCAGTGTGTGGGTACAGCATGACTCCGAATGCTGTCTGCAGATCGGATACTGTGCCGGTCACAAACACGGTGCGGCGCGCGGGCTCAGCCGCGGCAGAGAGTCCAAACTCTTTTGCAAACGCCGTTACCGCTTTCACCGCCTCAGGATCCGCTCCGTGTGAGGCGCGGTATTGCGCGCGGGACAGATGCACGCCACCTTCAATCGCCGACGCCGGTATGGATTGCTTGCGCCGCACGATGACCGACACCGTAATTTGCGCCCGCGCTTTTAGGCGCGTGTCAGCCGTGCTGCCTGCAAGGGCAGGCCGGTTGCTGCCGGGCAATGCTACCCTTGGCATCTCGCTAAATGCCTGTTTGGTGTTCGACTTCGGTTTAGACGCCGCTGTCTTCTTTGCCACTGTCTTTGCCATGGTGAAGGTCCTCTTTCTCTGATGCAGTTACCCGCTGGTTTGCTGAGGGAAGAGTGAAGGGTGATGCCATGGTGTTTTCTGATGAACACCTATGCGAAGCGACTGTGACGTAGAAACCATGTCACGAAGGGTAAGACGAGCTGCCATCATCGCAGTTGCAGATCGTTTACGCCTTTTCTTCGCCTTTGGTGAAGCTGACCTTACACTACGAATGCGCTTAGAACCAAGAGAAAACGCTGTAGAGCGCGCGGAAGCACTGCGCACGTCCAGCCTAGCTTAGGAACATGCAATCGCCATAGGAGAAGAAGCGATACCGCTCGTCTACAGCGTGCCGGTACGCCTGCAACACAGACTCACGCCCGGCGAACGCGCTGACCAGCATCAGCAGGGTCGATTGTGGCAGGTGGAAGTTGGTCAGCAGGGCATCCACCAGCTGGAATCGATGTCCAGGCTGCAGAAAGATGTTGGTTGTCCCCGTGTGCGGGTGCAACTGTTGCGTCTGGGCCACATGCTCCAGCGTGCGCGTAGTGGTGGTACCCACGGCGACAATGCGGCGCCCCTCCGCGCGGGCGGATTGGAGCGCCATCGCCGTTGCAGCCGGAAGGCCGTAGCTTTCCTCGTGCAAATGGATGTTCGCCAGGTCAGCGGCACGCACCGGTTGAAAGGTGCCCAGACCGACATGCAAGGTAACGTGCGCTATGTGGACGCCCATGGCACGGATCGCTGCCAGGACTTCCGGCGTGAAGTGTAAGCCTGCGGTAGGTGCTGCAGCAGATCCCCGTTCGCCCGCGTACACGGTCTGGTATCTGGCCCTGTCGTCTTCGTCGCTGGAAACGTCGCGGTGGATGTAGGGCGGCAGCGGTATCTGCCCGAGCCGTTCGAGTGCGTCAAAGAAGTCAGCAACAGGCTGGAAGCGCAGGGTCCGTTCACCGAAGTCACCCGCTTCCACCACGTCCGCGACCAGCGAAGATGATGCGTCCGCCGTGTCACCAAAGAAGATGCGCTCGCCCACCGGCACCTTGCGGCCCGGCTTCACCAGAGCGCGCCAGGTATCGTTTCCGAGTGGCTGGGTCAGCAGGACTTCGACGCTGCCGCTAGGCGCAGGCGAACTTCTCTGCGTGTGCAGACCGGCCCGCCGGCCAAACAGCCTTGCTGGGATCACGCGGCTATCGTTCATGACCAACAGATCGCCCGGTCGCAGCAGGGAGGGGAACTCGAGAAAGTGCCTGTCTGCCAGCGCTCCTGATTGCCGATCAACTGTCAGCATGCGCGCACCGTCACGCTCTGCCGGCGGACGCTGCGCAATCAGTTCAGGCGGCAGGTGAAAGTCGAAGTCGTCAACGCGCACACCTCTATTCTAGAGAACAGTCAGGAGGCCTCGGCGCGTGCGACTGCCTCATCCAGACTTTCCTGTAGCCGCTTCGTTCCGTCCTCTCCCGACTCCACTTGCAGTGGAGCAGACCAGCTCACTCTTATCCTGCTGAACGGCTTGGGAAGGATGAACCGGTCCCACGACCGCAGCAGCCATGCCTGCTCTGCATGCAGGTGAAAGCAGCCGGTAGCACTGCCTGTGTGCTGCACCACGGCGGCTGCACCTGGTTTGGCAACGTACATCGGCCCTCGCGGACCATCTGCGGTGATGGCAACCTTGTGACCCGCCCGCCGCGCGCGTGTCAGCATTAGCAGACCCGCGGCCCCTCCCCGTGAGCTGGAGCCGCGTACCGCGACGAAGCCAAGTCGCTCAACCACACGAGCAATCAGCTCACCGTCGAACGACGCGGAAATCAGTATCCGTATCCCCAGGTCGCGGTAGCGGTACGCCGCCAGCAGCAGCGCGCGGTGCCAGAACACGTAGACCGCCGCCTCGTCCGGGTGACGGTCTGCAGGGCGCGCGTCTTGTGCGTTGCGTTCCTCAAAGCGGAGCGTTCTGCCCAGCCCGCGTAAAAGCAGGGCCGCCAAAGGTGGTATTGCGGCGAGGAGCAAACGCTGTTTGCGAGAAAACGTCACCCCTGAATTGTAGGAGCGGTGAGTGCTGTTACCCAGCCCGCACAGCAGAACTGAAGCTCCGGTGCATAGAAGGTCTTGTGTGAGGCAGGCCAGCAATGCCGAGCATTGGCCGATAAAGAGTGTGACGACTAAGGCAGGACGCTCTCAGCGCAAGCCAAGGACTCCTAGAGGCTAGTGCCTCCGGTGGTTGCAGATCGGCATCCGGCAGGTACGCGCAGCGTCCAATGACGTAGTCCTGACACAGAGGTCAGGCGGTACGAAAGGCAAGGCGAGCAGCATGGCAGTACTGGATCAGGAACAAGGCACGACAGAACCCGGGATGGAGCACGCTGTAGCAAAAGAGTTAAATCCGTGGGAAGCGCAAGCCGCGCGCTTTGACTTCGCAGCGGGAAAGCTGGATCTGGATACCGGCATCTGGAAGGTTCTACGGCAGCCTGCGCGAGAGATCATCGTGCACTTTCCCGTCATGATGGATGACGGCCGCATCGAGGTCTTTACCGGCTATCGCGTGCAGCATTCCATAGCTCGTGGGCCAGCCAAGGGCGGCATTCGCTACGCGCCCGACGTATCTCTTGACGAGGTTCGCGCACTGGCGAGCTGGATGACCTGGAAGTGCGCCATTGTGAACATACCTTTTGGCGGAGCCAAGGGCGGCGTCATCTGTGACCCCAAGAAGATGAGCCAGGGTGAACTGGAACGCATGACGCGCCGTTACACCGCGGAGATGATCGATGTCTTCGGACCAGAGAAGGACATTCCTGCGCCTGACGTTAATACCAATGAGCAAACCATGGCCTGGATCATGGACACGTACAGCATGCACATGCGCCAGACCGTAACGAGCGTGGTCACGGGCAAGCCCATCAACATGGGTGGCTCGCGAGGCCGCTCGGCAGCCACCGGCCGCGGCGTCTCCATCAGCTGCGACCAGGCGCTGCGCTACCTGGGCATGCAGCCGGCAGACTGCCGCGTCATCGTGCAGGGCTTTGGCAACGTAGGCTCCAATGCCGCACTGCTGCTGCAGAGCAAGGGCTACCAGGTCATCGGCATTGCAGAGTGGGATGGCGGCCTCTACAACGCGGCTGGCATCGACATTCCTGCTCTCGTCGAGCATCGCCAGAAGACTGGCTCCATCCGCAGCTTTGCAGGTGCCGATGAAGCCAACAGCGACGAGCTGATGACCACGGCTTGCGAGATCCTCATCCCGGCCGCGCACGAAAACGTCATCACCAGCCGCAACGCCGGTGGGGTGAAAGCACGCATCCTGGTCGAGGGCGCAAATGGTCCGACCACATCTGAAGCAGACATCATCCTGGAGCGGAACGGCGTCTTTGTGGTGCCGGACATTCTCGCCAACGCGGGCGGCGTCACTGCCAGCTATTTTGAGTGGGTTCAGGATCGCATGGGCTATTTCTGGACTGAAGAAGAGGTCAATGACCGGCTCGACCGCATCATGATGACCAGCTTCACGGACGTGATTCGGTATGCGGAGTCGCACGGTGTGAATAATCGCATTGCCGCCTACATGCTTGCGATTGATCGTGTGGCGTACACCACCCGGCAGCGGGGTATTTACGCCTGATGCGGTGCGGCAGTACGCCGCGCCGCTTGGTCGCAAACAGCAACGATCTGGATGGCCGAACCAGCACACCTGGGCTGGTCAGCAACTCGCCGGATCCGCACCCTCGGTCAGCCGTGTGGCAGAATGATGCTTGACAGCTCCGGCACCCCAGCCGGGCAGTCAGGTGGCCTTTGAATCTCCCCAACTCCATGACGGTGAGCCGCATCGCTTCTGTGCCGTTGCTCATCTGGCTGCTTTCCAGCAGCTTTCCGGTGCATGGACACGAGCAGGAGATTCTTGCTTCTGCACTCTTCATAGCAGCCTCCATTACAGACGGCCTGGACGGCTACCTGGCTCGTCGTCGCGGCCAGGTAACCACCATGGGCATGCTGCTGGATCCACTGGCAGACAAGCTGCTTGTGACTGCAGGCTACATTTGCCTGATCAGCTTTAATCCGGGCATTGTTCCGCCATGGATCGCGGTACTTGTGATCGGTCGCGAGTTCCTTGTCACCGGTCTGCGGGGCATTGCTGCCACCGAAGGCTTCACCATCGACGCAAGCGATCTGGGCAAGCTGAAGACAGTTATCCAGATTGTGTCGGTCGTCGCAGCCATACTTGACCATGGCTGGCACGCCTGGTGGGTCGGCCCAGGCTGGCGTAGTGAAGCAGGCTGGTTCTTCGTCCCCGTTCATGTGATCGCTGTCACTGCGATCTACTGGATGACTCTGGTTTCGATCCTTTCCGCAGCGGATTACTTTATTGCTTTCTGGGACAAGATCAACCACGCTAGCCGCAGTTCGCGAGAAACCTCAGTGCTGAACCGGCGCAAGAATGCTGTAGCGGTCGCGCCTTCTGCGGACGGTATCTAGCTGTAGCAACTACGCCCTGCCGGTAAGTCAGCCTAAAGACAAACACAAAGCCCGCTCAAGGAGCGGGCTTTGTGTTTGT
Organism: Janthinobacterium lividum; assembly: GCA_050954525.1. Classification (GTDB taxonomy): domain Bacteria; phylum Acidobacteriota; class Terriglobia; order Terriglobales; family Acidobacteriaceae; genus Terriglobus. The sequence continues at coordinate 7,805 of JBPBPZ010000279.1, read as the reverse complement.
TAAGGAGCCAACCTTAGTTGGCTGAGTGGTGCCCCGGCTGTTGCCGGTGCACAAAGTGGTAGGGCGGCCAAGGGCCGGAAAGCTGCATACGGCAGTCCTTCAGGGATTCAGTCGCAGACGAATATTTGTTCTGGTAACGCTCGACCGCTTTTTTATCTACCAGGTGCGCTATGTCCAACAGCATTTTGCCTTCACCGGCACGTTTGCAGGTGATTTCTTCGGCGTCTGGCAGGAACATACGGTGCATCTGCAGGGAAAGCGCACGCGCCTTGGATTGGCGGTCGCGTTGGGCGCTCGCATTTTCACGCAGGCTCGCAAGATATTCCTTGCCGACACCCTGCAGAATTCTGCGATCTTCCGGGCAGGTGTCATCCATCAACACCTTTAAGTGCATCTCTGCCTTGCCGCGCAACCGCTCCACATTGTGGATGAAGTGCCGGTGATTGGAACGGACAGAGCGACGAAGTGCGTCGTCATCTTCAAAATGGGTTCCGAAGCGGAAAGGCAGCACCGTGGAATGCTGAAAGCACTCGGCAATGACGCGCGCATGATCGCGCTGCGCCTGCTGGTCCATTCGAGCGTCATCTTCCGGACTATGTTCGGAGACAACCACGGCTAAGTCACTGGCAGGAAAAACAAAGGCTTGATTTCCAAAAAGACCTGAGATCCCCATAAGTGGCATGGGGCGACGGTGGCGAAGAAGCTCCGGAAAGGAAGCCCTTTCCGCGATGCAGTAGGCATACCACGACATCTTGATACTCTCCAGAGAGTCCCGTTGTGCCTTGTTTTCGCACATACGGATCACGGCAAATTTACCGCGGGGTCAGCGCAGATTTATAAGTTTTAATCTGTTCTGAACCGATGCGAATAGTAAGCGCAGCAACAAACGATTTGCAAGCAAAGATTGCAGGATTCTAAGAAGAAACGCGGGATCTGAGCATGACTGCGGTAGCGCTACTTACTATTTCTTGTAAGTTAGCGCTTACGTGAGTTACTCAAGCACGCCCACGGCCCGGGTCCGCCATCCATAGCGAATCGCAAGCAGGCGGAGCCCAAATCCAACCACCGTGCCGATGATGGCGGCACGATTTACCGGCACGCCCAGGCGCTGTACAGATAGAAAGGTAGCTGCGGAAACCGTGGCCACCAGGGCATACAGTTCACCCTCTTTGAAGGTTGCGGGAGCATTGCCGCTGAACAGGTCGCGCAGTGCACCACCGCCAACGGCTGTGGTGACGCCCAGCACTAGGCATGGCAGAAAGCCAAGGCGAAAGCTCATGGCGCGTGTGCTGCCGGCCACGGTAAACAGCCCCAGCGCGAGCGCGTCCACGATGTTCATGCAGGCAAGCATGCGGGGGCCGACGCTTTGGCCGAACAGGATTGCGCTCGCCGCCCCCAGCAAGGCATACGCAAGGTAAGAAGGATGTTGCAAGGCGAGCGGGGGCCCTTCCGCCAGCAGAACATCCCGGACCACACCGCCACCGACGCCGCTGATAAGTCCCAGGCCGAGCAGACCGATCACGTCGTAAGGCGACTTGCGCTGGCGGCGAAGTGCCAGTGCGCCGCCCAGAGCTCCCAGGGAAATCGCCGCAATTTCGAAGAAATGGAAGAACACCGCCGAGATCCTCGCCGGTGGCGGCAAGGGAATGGCGGGAAGCGCCCGCGGGAATTGCAGGAGCAGGAATGCGACGAGGCTCTTCATTCAGGGTTCAGCTCCCCTTTATGCTAACGGCATGTCCCGCCCATACCAGGCCAGAGCCAGTGTTTCGATCCTTTGCTTTTCCTTTTGTTTGCTCCTTTTTGGGTTTGGAGGTACCGCCGTACCAACAGCAGCGGCCCAGGCTCCCGCAGTGCCTTCGGCTGACAAGGATGTATTGATCTTTACGAACGGCGACCAACTAAGGGGCCAGTTGGAACGCAGCGCAGGTGGAAGTGTCGTCTTCAAAAGTGACATGGCTGGCGAGATCACCGTGCCCTTGGCAAAGATCAAGGAACTGCGGACGTCCGGCACCTTTGCCGTGCTGAAACATGGCGATCCCGTATCTGTGTCGCGTAGCGTTCAACCGAGCAGGATCGTCGTGACCAGCTCTGGCGTCACGGTCGAATCAAGCGGAGAGGCTGCCGGATCTGTCATTCAAGCCAAGGATGTGGCCTACGTAGTGGATGCAGCCACCTTCCGTAAGGAGTTAGCGCACAAGCCAGGACCGTTTGACGGCTGGAACGGCAGCGTGAACCTGGGGACGACCTTTGCGCAGTCCACCATCCACGGTGGCACGGTGACTGGCGGGATCGCTCTTGCACGACAGGTTCCGACCGTGGCTTATTTCCGCGCCAGGAACAAGACGACGCTGAACTTCCAGGAGAATTATGGCGTGCTGACGACACCGGGCTTCATCGCCGGAACCACGAATGACGTGGAGGCAAAGACCAGCATCCTGCACGCAGATGCAGAGCGCGATGAATACCTCCGCCGTAACCTGTACCTCTTCGGCACCACAGCGTTCGACCATAACTACTCGCAAAGCCTGGATCTGCAGCAGATTTACGGCAGCGGCGTCGGGTACACCGCTTTTCAATCAGCCGTCCACCAGTTAGACCTGAAGGCCGACATCCACTATGAGAAGCAACAGTTCTTCAACTACGTCGGCAATCAGAACCTGGTCGGATCCACTTTCTCCGAAAGCTATCGCCGGGTGTTACCGCTGAAGATCACCCTTACGCAAACGGGTGCGGTGCTGCCCGCCTGGAATAACCTCAATGCTTACGCGGCCAACGGCAGCCTGACGGTCACAGTGCCGCTGTTTCGGCGGTTGAGCATGAACTTGACGTCTGCTGACAGCTTTCTTAATAACCCAGCGCCGGGATACCAGAAGAACAGCTTCACCTTTTCAACGGGCCTGACGTATACGCTTCGGTAGCTCTCGATAACCCTCTGGATACAACCTACGGTTGGACAACCGTAGGTTGAGTCGCGGGCACACCCGCGGTCAGGATCGCCTGTACGGGATTTGGCAGATCGCTACCCGCACTGTGCAGCAAGAGGCTTAGCTGCCATAATTGCGTGTTCGAAAGCGAATGGTTGTAAGCGGGCATGCCGCTGCGACGAATGCCAAAGGCAGTCTTCCAGAACAGTTCGCCGGGTGCCTGCGCAGCCGTGGTTCGGCGATCTCGTGCAGCGAAGAATTGCTGCGCATGCGGCACCATCGCACGCCCAAGCGCAGCTTCGTGGCCGGGAGTTCCATGGCACTCGGCGCACTGCGCTCGATAGATGTGTGCGCCGGCTTCAAACACTTCTTCGCTGGCAGGGAAGGGAGCCGGCTTCGCTTCGGCGCGCACCCTGGCTTGTAGAGGTATGGGCGACAGTAGCGGCTCCCACAGGGTGGCTTTGTCTGTTGCTGCCACCGGTGGCCTGCCGAAGTAGAAGTAACCCAGCAGGCACAGCAGCGTTAGGCCTACTCCGCTAAGCAGCCCAAGCAGAACCCTGCCGGTGTTGCCCTGCCTCCGTGGGCTGGATCGCTTTGCCGGGAGCCTGGAGCCTCTTGCCATGGTGCCTTTCTTTACCGTCGACCGGCCGCCGCGAGATGCTCGCACACGTGTGGCGTCCCGGATGTTCTAATGAGAAGGTATCTCCGGCAGCGTTTCGCCGCGATTCAGCAGAGCCTTGCGTCACCTTGCCAAGCAGGTTTCAACGTAGCAAGTTCGCGGGTCCTTGAGGAGTATTGGTTGATGTTCCGTTTCACCGTACCGGCGCCGCGCGCCATCTTGTCTTCCGCCGCACTGCTTATCGCAACCGCAAGCGCCTTTGCACAGGCTGCGCCGTCTGGCACACCGGCGCCGGGTGTTAGCCGACGCATCCGGGCAAACCGCCAGGCACGCGTTCAGCGAAACATTCTGGACACCTACTCGCATCGCTATGAAATTGCGGGTGGCGGCGGGTTCCTACGCTTCCGGACGGGGCAGTACCTGCAGAAGATTAGCCAGATCAACTTCTTCATGACGGGTGGCTACGCCCTTAATCCGCAGCTCTCGATCGTGGGCGATGTGCGCGGCATGTACGGCAAAGCGAACATTCCAAATCTGTTTGTAAAGAACAATGTCTTCGGTCCGAACATTAGCGAATACACCTTCATGGCCGGACCGCAGTACCGCTTCTACACGAAAGAGAAGTATTCGATTAGCGCGTCTGCGACCGGCGGTGTAGCGCTCAGCAAGTTTGGTGGCGATGCCAAGGGCCTGCGCTCGGAAGATTTGGGTATGTGGCCGGATTCCAACTACAAGCCCGCCTTCGCCGTAAACCTTATCGCCGACTACAACATCTACAACAACCTGGCGTTTCGCGTGCAGCCAACGTACCTCGGTACAACTTTCGGCGGCACCCTGCAGAACAACCTTGGCGTGCAGTTCGGCGTTGTGTATCGGCTGGGCCGCCAGAAGTAACGGTCAGGCTAGGCGAGGCTGGCGGGGTTCCGTCATGGCGCGTGCGTCCAGAATGGTTGCAATCTGTTCTTCCGTCAGCAGCTTTTCGTCGCGCACGATTGCGATGATGGACCGGCCAGTTGCAATAGAGTCCTTGACCACCTGAGCAGCCCGAGCATAGCCGATGTAGGGGTTCAAGGCCGTCGCTAACGCCACAGTCGATTGCGCATAGAAGGCGCACCGATCCCCGTTCGCGGTAATTCCCTGGATGCAGTGCTGATCGAGCTCACGGAGTGCATTCGTCAGGATTTTGGCCGATTGCAGCACATTGTGCGCCATGGTCGGCATCATCACGTTCAGTTCAAGCTGCCCGGCCTGCACAGCCATGGCCACGGCTGCATCGTTGCCGACGACCTGAAAGCCGACCATGGCGACCAGTTCTGGCAAAACAGGATTGACTTTGCCTGGCATGATGGACGAACCGGGCTGCAGACCCGGCAGGTCAATCTCACGAAACCCGGTGTTCGGACCGGATGACAACAGCCGCAGGTCGTTAGAAATCCGGATCACCTCCAGCGCAAGCGTGCGCAGCGATGCGGACACGGTTGCCATCGGAGCGCAGGACTGCATGGCATACCGCATATCTTCCGCAGGGAACAACGCTTCCTGACTTAGCTCTGCCAGATACCGAATGGCCAGCGCACGATATTCCGGATGCGTGTTGATCCCGGTCCCAACAGCCGATCCCCCCAGACCCAACTCATACAGCGACTCCGAGGCGGCCTCGATCCCGGCGTGTGCACGTCGGACAGCGACGGCATATGCCGCAAACTCCTGCCCAAGCCGAATCGGCACGGCGTCCTGCATGTGCGTGCGCCCGGACTTCAGGATGTCGTCGAACTTTGCCGCCTTCTTGTCCAGGCTCTCAGCCAGCGAAGTCAATACCGGGTAAAGCTCACGTAGCGACAGCAACGATCCAAGCCGCATGGCTGTAGGAAATACGTCGTTTGTACTCTGGCCATAGTTCACGTGGTCGTTGGGGTGGACCAGCTTGTACTCGCCCAAGCGCCCGCCCAGTATCTGTTCTGCCCGGTTGGCCAGCACCTCGTTGGCATTCATGTGGAACGACACACCCGCGCCTGCCTGAAAGACATCCACGACAAACTGCTCCCGATGCTGCCCCTGCAGAACCTCTTCCGCAGCCTGAACAATGGCACCGGCCTGTTCGCCGGTGATCAGGCGCAGATCGCCGTTTGCGCGGGCGGCAGCCAGCTTGACCATGGCGATGGCGTGAATCAGGAACGGGCTCGCACGCAAGCCGCTGATGGGAAAGTTCGTGACTGCCCGGACTGTTTGCGCTCCATACAAAGCATCCGCTGGAACGTCGACAAAGCCAAGTGAATCTTTCTCCTGCCGTGTTCCGCTCATGGGTGATCCTCGATCAGTTCAGATGTCCGTATGCCTCTGCCAGTCATCCGTGGCGCAGAGTTACACTGTCTTTCATGGTCATGGATATGTACCTGCCCCTCTTCCGAACCTTGCGCCGTTCGCTTGCGACGGGTGCCGTTCTGGCTGCTTCCGCATGCATGTGCGGAACGCTTCACGCGCAGGGTGTTACTGGTCCTAACGGCAACAGTGGACCCGAAACCAAGCTGAACCTGAGTGGTCTGGGTGGCAGCAGCAACAATACTCCGAAAGCTCCAGCCCAACGTGTGTTGCAGGGTACGGTGCAGGACAAGGATGGTGTGCCGATCAAGGGTGCAACCGTTTACTTGAAGGATGACCGGTCCAGCAAGATCCGCAGCATGACCGCCGATGAGAAGGGCTCGTTCCGCTTTGTGCAGCTTTCACGCACGGTGGAGTACGAAATTTGGGCAACGGCTTCCGACAAGAAGAGCGCCACCAAAGCTGTGACCTCGTTCGAAACTCGCGACGACATCACCCGTAACCTGAAAATCGAGTAGACGAACAGCTTTAGGCCAGAGGCGTTATGGCATCATCCGCAGCAGTTCCTCTTCCACGCATACCCGTCAGCGCCTACATGGAGTCGGTATTCCGCCCTGACGTGGATTACGTTGACGGCGAGTTGGAGGAGCGGAACGTGGGTGAAGTCGATCACGCCACCCTACAGAAGATGATCCTGCTGGCGCTGACGGCGTTGGAAGAAGAAGGTGGCTTCTATTCGCTGCAGGAAACTCGGGTCCAGACGAGCGCCACACGTTTTCGTATACCGGACGTGTGCGTTATTCCGGCAGACCGCATCCCGGACAGGATCATCCAGGAACCACCAATGCTCTGCGTAGAAGTGCTTTCGCCACGCGACGATGTCATGCGGATGCAGCAGCGATGCATGGACTACATACGCATGGGCGTGCCGGAGGTCTGGATCTTTGACCCGGGAACGGAGACAGCCTACGTGATGCGGGGCGATAGCATGGTCGAACGCAAAGCTGGGATCCTGACAGTCCCCGGGAAAGACCTGCAACTTACGATCGAAGACCTGTTTGAGGCGGCTCGCAAACGAAAGCCACGTCCTTAGGTCTTGGGTTAAGCCTGTAAACAGCCGTCCTTCGCTGCAAATACAATGGACTTGCGATGACCGAGATCAGGCAGGAAGACTTCATTACCAGCGTAGCCGACGCGCTGCAGTACATCAGCTACTACCATCCGGCGGACTACATCCGTAATTTATCGCGGGCCTATGAACTGGAAGAGTCCGTTGCCGCCAAAGACGCCATTGCGCAAATCCTGATTAACAGCCGCATGTGCGCCGAGGGCCACCGGCCGATCTGCCAGGACACGGGCATTGTCACGATCTTCCTGAAGATCGGCATGGGCGTGCAGTTTACTGACCGCACCATGGACCTGCAGGGCATGTGTGACGAAGGCGTGCGCCGCGCCTACAACGACCCCGACAATCGCCTGCGCGCCAGCGTGCTTGCGGACCCGGCCTTTAGCCGGCGCAATACCAAGGACAACACGCCCGCATGCGTCGTGACAGAACTTGTGATGGGCGACGGAGTGGATGTTACCGTCGCCGCAAAGGGCGGGGGCAGCGAGGCCAAGTCCAAATTTGCCATGTTGAATCCATCTGATTCTGTTGTGGACTGGGTCGTGAAGATGGTGCCGCAGATGGGCGCGGGTTGGTGCCCGCCGGGCATGCTCGGCATCGGCATCGGTGGCACAGCAGAGAAGGCCATGCTGCTGGCGAAGCAGAGCCTGATGGATCCGATCGACATGCAGGAGTTAATAGCCCGTGGCCCTTCCAGCAAGATTGAAGAGCTGCGTGTCGTGCTTTATCGCAAGGTGAATGCGCTTGGTATCGGGGCGCAGGGACTGGGTGGTTTGACCACGGTGCTGGACGTCAAGATCTTTGACGCGCCTACCCA
>JBPBPZ010000274.1:0-13227 GCA_050954525.1 Janthinobacterium lividum | reverse complement strand
GAAGAAGACCAGATGCCCGTGGAAGAGAGCGGTAACATGCTCATCCTGGTAGATGCTCTGGCGCGGCTGGAAAAGGATCATGCAGGCATCGACCTTGCACAGAAATACTGGCCCGAGCTGACCCGGTGGGCCAACTTTCTGCATGAGCATGGCCTGGATCCGGAGAACCAGCTGACTACCGACGACTTCGCCGGACACGTGACGCATAACGCCAACCTGGCGCTGAAGGCTATTGATGCGATGGAGGCCTACGCCGACCTGGCCCGCCTGCTGCACCATGACGCTGAGGCAAAAAACTTTAGCGCGGACGCGCACACCTACGCCAGGAAGTGGATGGAGATGGATCGCGAGGGCGATCACTACAAGCTGGCCTATGACAGCCCCAACACGTGGAGCCAGAAGTACAACCTGGTGTGGGACAAGGTGCTGGATTACAACTTATTTCCCAAGTCCGTCCGCGATTCCGAAATCGCGTTCTACAAGACAAAAATGAATACCTACGGCCTGCCGCTGGATAGCCGCAAGGACTACACCAAGCTGGACTGGGAACTGTGGACGGCAACGCTGGCCGACAGCGCAGCTGATTTCAACACACTGATTGATCCGGTCTACAAGTGGGTGAACGAAACCACCAGCCGCGTCCCCATGACGGACTGGTACGACACCAAAACGGGCAACAAACAGCCAGGCTTCCAGGCGCGCAGCGTAGTTGGCGGCTTGTTCATCAAGGCACTTGCAGACAAGCCGCTGGCCGACAGATACCGAAAGCAAGCCAAATAAGATGAGCCCTGCCTGTCCGCAACGTGCGATTCGTCATTCTGAGCGAAGTTGAAGGATCCGCTCCTGGGCTTCACCGCATGGTGCCATGCCGCTGCAACACGACCGATGGCTGCTCAGGTATGTGCATCGAATGCTGTAAAAGCTGCCAAGGGCACACGTTCCCACGTGTGCCCTTCCTACCGGCCTAAGGCCGTTGCGATGAAACACTCAGGGCAATCCATTTGGTTCGTCCATGACACGCCTCGGCCATTATTCCCAAATGATGTGGGTTTTCTTCCCCTGCGTGATGTGTCTTTCATGCAGGGCACAATCGGCTGATCCTTCCGGCGGGGCGGAACGGTCCGCCTGGTATATGTACTTTGGCGATCACCCCGTGAGCGAGAAGTTCTCCGTTCACCTGGAAGGACAGTTCCGCCGCCAGGGCATGGGCCAGCGCTGGGAACAGCTACTCGTACGGCCTGGCGTGGGGTACAAGCTGCCGCACGGCATGTCTGTGCTGGTGGCGTACACCTACCTGCGCAACTACCCGTTTGAAGGTGGTTCGCTGGGTGACGCGAGTACGAATGGACCGCAGCCTGAACATCGCGTGCTTGAGGAGTTCAAGTTCACGCACAGGCTGCTCGGGTCAGGAAAGCAGGCGGTCCAACTGAGTCATCGCTTTCGCGCGGAACAGCGGTTTCAGGGTGTGTCCACTATCGGCCAAGGCACGACCGATTGGGAGTTTGCCGAGCGCGCCCGCTACAGACTTACGGCTGACGTTCCCTTCCGATGGAACACAGCCGGCGCGCGTCCGGATTACAGCTCCATGTACAACGAGACCTTTGTTAACTTCGGCCCACATAGCGGGACGAACGCACTGGATCGCAACCGAACCTATGGCGCCGTCGGCTGGAAAGTCGGCAAGTACTTCCAGGTGGAACTGGGATACCTGTACCAGTTCCAGCCCCTCGCGAACGGAGTGGTCAATGTTCACAGCCACGCATTTCAGGTCACGATTCAATCAAAGGCTCCGTTTCGACATGGTCTCCGGCAAAAAGATTGATCGACGAAATCTGAACTCGAGTCGAAACGGGTTAAATGTTCAACAAGAAGAAGTTCCGCGGCATCGACGTGGATGCCGCGGAACTTGCTCTTGCAGATTAATGCAGGGTGCTAGAAGCTCACCTTGAAGGCGAACTGGATGTTGAAAGGTTCACCAAGGCCAATGCCGGGGGAGTTTGCATTGTTCCGAGTTGCCGTGGTCTGGCCCCAGGAAGCGCTGGTCGTCGTGGCACCGATGCCCGTGACTGTGGGTTGGGCAAAGTTGTTGAAGTTGAAGATGTTGAAGATTTCCGCGCGGAACTCCGTCATGATCTTCTCGGTGATCGGTGTGTGCTTGAACAGCGAGAAGTCCACTGTGCGGAAGTTCGGACCATAAAGCGCGTCACGACGTGCGTTGCCGTAGGTACCGATGGGTGCGGCCGTGAAGTACTGGTTGCTTGTGTTCGCCTGAAGGAAGCGGTACGTGCGTCCGCCGGTGTTGGTGGGGCTGACGTAGGGCGTGCTGGTCAGCATCTGCGTTCCGCCAAGGTACACCTGGGTGTTCACCACGTTCGGACGATCCTTCAACTGGTTGGTCACGCTGCGGTCACCAGAAACCAGTGGATTCAGAGGCTGTCCGCTGGAGTAAGTGAGCAGAGCGTTCGTCTGCCAGCCCTTGGTGAGACGAGGAGCAAAGTGGCCGAACTGCGGCACGCTGTAGAAGAGGGTGCCTGTGACCGTGTTGCGATTGTCGAACGTGCTTGGGCCGTAGTCCTGCTTTAGGTTGTAGCTGTTCATGGGCGTGGTCGGCGACGAGACCGTGTCCATCGACTTGCTCCAGGTGTAATTCACCGTTCCCGTCAGGCCCTTCCACGCGGCCTGCCGCAGACTTACTTGCATGGAGTTGTAGTTTGACGTGGCTCCTGACTGCAGCTGGTTGATGCCGAGCGGTGCCTTACCAGTAAGAATGCTCTGGTTCGGAAACACGATCTGTGTATAAGGACGGACCGATGCAACCGCTGTTCCGTTTGCGGCTGGCTGATTGAGATCGCGCAACACAAGAAGATGACGAGCGTTCGAACCCACATAGCCAAGGCTGAATAGCGTCGTCTTGGACAACTGCTGTTCCACTCCAAAGCTGTACACGCTGGAGTATTCCATCTGGATGTTCTTGTTCACACTGGCGATGCCAAGCTGCGGCGGGTTCGCTGTAGTGAACGGGTTTACGTTGGGCTGCCAGTTCACATTGGTCGCGTTGTAGATGACGGCAGCATCGGGTCCCGCTGGATTGTTCTGCAGGTAGTTTGCGCCACCATTACCCGTCGATCCGGAGACCATGGAAACCATGCCCGGGACGTCGTAGAAGATGCCGTACTGGCCGCGAACCACAGTTGTGTCGCTGTTTCGCGGCGAGTACGAGAAGCCGACACGCGGGGCAGCCGCTCCGTAGAAGTTGTTGTACGTTCCCAACTGGAAGCCGGGCGTAGTGCCGGGGATGAAGTTGTAAATGTCGTTCCGCTCTGCATTTACAACACCGGGGACGGTGTAGCGGAGGCCAACACTGACGTTCAACTTCTTGGTGGCCTGGAAGTTATCCGACGCCCAGAAGTCTTCCGTGTTCAGGATCCAAACGCGCTGCGCATTGCCTTGCAGCAGACGTGCGCCAGAGCTACCTGAGTTTGTTGGGGAACCCACGAGAAAGTCAGCCAGCTCTGTAGCGCGTGAGCAGTCGGCGATGCCCAGCGTGGCGCAAGCGGCAGTCGCCCTCGCACTTGGAGCCTGAGAGCCAGTGGACCAGCCATTGCCTGCATCTGTGCCGCGCTGACCATCAAACGTGAACGTACCGCGTGCGCTGGAGAAGTACAGCTGGTTCACGTTGCCGCGGCGGTACTCCCCTCCGAACTTGAGCGAGTGCTTGCCAAGCGTCCAGTGGAACGAGTCTGCAATGTCGCCAGTGACGTCGGTACGCCCCGAAGGCTGCGTTGCGCCCACCTGGTCAAAGCCAGTGCCGGTGCCGCCTCCACTGAATATGATGGAAGGCGCTCCAGCCGCAATGATGGTGCCTTGGGCAAGCCCCAGGTTCAGACCGGCCGAGGTACCCGGATTGAAGTTCTGATTTGCATCGTTAAATGTCTGCAGAAAGTAGTTCATACCCAGCGAAAGCTGGTTGAGCATTCTGCTGTTCAGGATGTACGTGTCCACGATGGATGCGTTATGAATGTGCATGGGCGCGGTCTGAAAGTAGTCCGCGTACAGCGACGCCGTGGGTGCGGTCTGCTTACCGGTCGTTCCCAGGTAGCGCAGCGAAATCGAGTGCTTATCGCTGAAGTGGTGATCCAGCTTGATGATGCCGTTGTAGCTGTTGTAATTCGCCGTGCCGTTCGCGGAATAGTTGCCAATGGTTGCCGGCAAGGCTTTCGTGTTGGCCGGGTACAGCGTCTTGTAGAGATTCAGGCTGAGCTGGTTGGGCGTCTTACCAAATGCCTGCAGGAAACTGGTTCCCTGCGCAATCCAGGCGTCGGAAAGCACAGTGTCTGAGGCAGACGTGTTCGCTTTTGCAACCTGGATCTCACCGGCAACAAACAGAAACGTGTGATCCCGCCAGATCGGTCCGCCAAGGGTAAAACCACCCTGGTGGTTGCGGATGAGCTGCTTGCGTGCGTTGGGCGCTTGGAACGGGTTCAGCGCCGCGAAAAACTCATTCCGGTCGAAGTAGAAAACATCGCCGTGGAGATTGTTCGTTCCCGAACGAAGCACCATGTTGGAGTTGGCACCGGCGTTACGGCCCTGGTCTGCATCGCCTGCAGCCTGCATGGAGAACTGATCGATCGCCTCAATCGGGATCAAGCCGCCGGGAACGCTGGCGATACCTCCCTGATTAGAGGCCACGATACCTAACCATGCATCCGTGTTGTCGACGCCGTCCACCTGGAAGTTGATGGAGGTCGTACGCGAACCGTTGACCGAGTTGCTAAGGGCACTGACGCCCGGCGCAAACTTCGTCATACGTGTGAAGTCGCGCCCGTTCATGGGCATTTCTTGCACGGACTTCGAATCGATTACCGCAACCAGCGCGCTGGTCTGCGTGTCGGTCGCGACGGAAGCAGCGCTGGCGGTCACGTCGATGATCGTGCTCTCAGATCCGACACTCAACTGCACATCCATGGTGACTACCTTGGTCACCTGCACGTCGATGCTGCTGAACTTGCGCGCCGCAAACCCAGGTGCGGTAACAGTCAGGTCATAAATGCCCGGGGTCAGCTCCGGAAAGTTATAGTCGCCAGCCTTGTTCGATTTGCCGTTGATCGTGGTTCCGGTCGCGGGATTTGTAAGCTGGATAGCAGCCTCTGCCACGCTGGCGCCCGACGGATCCGTTACATTGCCTGACACGGTTCCGCGAAACGTCTGTGCGCCTGCGACCATGCTGGAAACGGCTACGGCTGAAGCGAGAAGCGAGAGCCGAGACGGCCTGGCGAGAATGCTCATAAGTACTCTCCTAAGTGCTTGTACAAATTCTTCGCAGAAGCAAGTACGCGGAAGAATGGATCGATCCGATACGTTGCTGATGCGGTTTTTCCCAGCGCGCTTACAGCACGCAAACGGGTTTCCCGAACAGCAGGATGTGTAGAAATGATGAGATATTCACAACCTACGCGGCTTTAGCCTGGAACGCAATGGAAATTCAAAGATTGGTTAGTTCGGAGAGTTAACCGGGTCATTACGATTCGTCCGCTTCAGGCCTATTTGCACCAGGTTTAATGCAAAGGAGGGAGTCTCACGACTTCTCCGCGTTGGGTACTCTTCGGTGTTCCACGAAGGTTTTAGAATTGCGAAAACCTTGATGCCCTGGACAGCTTTGCAGCCGGCACACGAAAGGATTTACGTGAAGTTTGTAACGTGGGCTGCCAGCGTGGTGCTTGTTAGCTTGCTGCTGGCTGGCTCGGCGTACTTGTACCTGCTGCACGGCGCGAACGGCTTCAGCGCGCGTGCACAGCCCGGTCGCGTGGAAGTGCTGCTGGCGAGTGCTGCGCGTGCCGCAGCAACATCTGCAAATGTCCGCACGCAGCGAAACCCTGTGCCGGCCACGAGTGAGAATTTGCAGCAGGGCATGGCACACTACGCGGACCATTGCGCCGTGTGCCACGGCAACAACGGGGCGGGCGACACCATGCTGGGTGCAGGCATGTATCCTAAACCGCCAGACATGCGCCTGGGTGACACACAGAATAAGTCAGATGGTGAACTATTCAGCATCATCGAGAACGGCATTCGTCTCTCCGGCATGCCTGCGTTCGGCGGGAACCGCAGCATGGAAGACGAAAGCTGGAAACTGGTTGCATTTCTTCGCCACCTGCCTGCGTTGACTGCGCAGGAGGAACAGGCCATGCAGCGCATGAATCCAAAAAGCCCATCGGAGTTCCAGGAAGAAAAACAGGAAGAAGACTTTCTGAACAGCTCCGGCACGCAGACTGGATCTGCTGCAAAGTAAATCTGCTTAGCAGGGCATGGTAGTTGCCCTATCCACTGATGGAGAGAACCCGCATGAAGCGTCTGCTCATACTTCTTCTGCTGCTGGCTGCATCCAGCTTGGCCTATGCGCACAATGGCATGGAACACGTGATGGGTACCGTCGCGAAGGTTTCAAGCAGCAGCCTTGATGTCAAAACAGTAGCCGGCACCACAAGAACAGTATTGGTCAACGAAGCAACGAAGTGGATGAAGGGTTCTGAGGCGATCACAGTGCATGATGTGAAGCCTGGCGACCGCGTCGTGGTTCACGCAAAGCCGGTAGACGGCAAGCTGATTGCGGCAGAAGTAGCGGTCGGAACTGGTGTTCAGACGCGGTAGACCTCTCGGTCTCTGCCTTGACGCGTCCAGGCAGAGACCATCAGCCTTTTAGAGCGTCTATCTGCTGCGCGGAAAGTACCAGTCGATGTGCAGCATGCGCAGGTGGCGCCGAGGCACGCTGGGTACGGTCTGCGTACACAGGCCGACGCTTGACCGGGCTGCTTTCTGACAGCAGGATTTCGCTTTGATCAACCTCCGTGCCGCGTTGCGAAAAGCCGACCGCCGTTTGCGGCTCTTCACCCGGCACCAGGTACGACTGCACCGCGGAAAAGAAGAACGGCCATTGCCACGGAGACGACGACGCCAGCAGCGGACGCAGCACACGCGGATCGTAAAAGCGCAAAAAGACCTGTTGCCCGTCGGGCTGGTCGGCCAGCAGCAGGCGACGCAGCGACAGCAGCAGGTTGGCTGGTCCGGCTGAACTGGTGAGGTAAATGCCCCAGTCCTGCTCCCATCCGAGATCGAGCAGCGGCTCCATGATGGGCGATTCTGCGGGCAGTGCCACAAGGTAAGGCGCAAAGCTTAGAAGTTCCGTCGGCGTGCCCTCCTGAAACAACCAGACGTACTGGCACTTGTGCTGCACCAAAAGGCTCAGTATGCGAGGGTCGCGCGCTCCGTCCAGCACGGCGTACAGCGGTTGCAAGCCGCTTCGCATTTCGCCCAGCAGCCGACGCCGGGACGCAGGCAGCAGCTTCTTTGGCGCATCTGAATGCGCTTTCTTAATAGCGCCGGCGTCGAGCAGCGTAAACAGCGTCTCTCCGGCAGAAAAGCTGTCACCGGCATAGATGCTCGCCTCGGTTACGTGTGCCCCGCGCAGGCTGGTGCCGTTGCTGCTGTTCAGGTCTTGCAGGGTGCAGGTGTCACCTTCGACAAGCAGCCGAAAGTGGACGCCCGAAAGAAAGCTGTCCGCTGCAAGCACCACATCCGAGCGATCCGTGCAGCCAAAGCTCAAAGGCACTTCCGGCTGCAGCGGAACTTGTTCGCCCTTGCGAGAGCCTGAGTCGATTCGCAGAACCAGTGGCATCGCTGCTTATTCTCTCGTGGAATCCGGCAAGCCAGCTAGCCCTTGGAAGAGCCGCCAGCAGCCTGATGCAGGGCTGGGTTATCGCTTACCGGCACCGTGGCCGAGCCGTGCTGCGAAGCCTTGGCCAGAGACTGGGCAGCAGCACCCGGGGGCCCCGGTATCGCCGCGCTGACCGCAACCATGCCGCCCCCGACAACCGGAGCGCTGGGTGCAATGACTGCGCCCATGCCGACCTCACCAATCATGACCGTGGGACAGCCCATGATGATGGGGTTGGCCGGTCCCAGGGCGAGGCCGGGCTTTTCGATCACGATGTCGCCCATGCGGCAGGCCATCATGCCATTGATGAAGACAGTTGGACTGCCCATCATGACGGACCCCACGCCGTCGGGTCCAGTGATGCTAACTGCCGGGCAGGCGTGCTGGTCTATGGTGGCCCGCCACGCAGGCATAAAGCCGATCATGACGTTGACGCTGCCCGGTCCCGGTGCAAGCGGAGATCCGTGGGTTGTGGGGTCTGCCATGCGCGCGGCCGGTGGCATGTCGATCTCCTTCAGAACTGGCGACGGGCAATGCGTTCTACCCCCACAAACTAACACGGCACTCGGCCGTGACGCGTCCCGCAGCAGCCATGCGCTTCCCCACAATCGGAACCGGTCTGCTGTCCCGAATCGGCAAAGCTCACTTCTCCGACATGCCGTCGCACATTGCCGCAGCGTGAGCGCGACGCTACGCTCTTAGAACCAAGCAGAACTGAGTGGAATGGACGTTCACCAGGTCGACACGCGAGTGTTCCTGGAGACAACCCTGGGTCCATATAAAGCCGTGTCTTTTGCAGTCTCTTTACTTGCAACGTGCGGAGACGATCCTGGTGTACTGGAAAAGGCAGGCGCAAAATGGTTTCTGGCAGCACAGTGAGAAGAAGCCTTGCACATCGCCAGGTACTCCGTGCCGTCTGCTTGCACCCCATCAATCGGGGTTTTAATCTGCTGGCCAGCCTCGATCTGGTACCAGCAGTCCTGCATGCGTTGGGCCGGGAGAACTGCTGCTTGTGGATTCTGCTCACAGGCGCGGTCAATGTCTTTCTGCTACTGAACCCTGGTGTTCCGGACACCCTGACCCACCTGATTTCAGAAGCTTGTGCGGACGGCGACCAAGACCGAGCGGCAGAGTATTTCAGCAGTGCCTTCTGGGTAGCGAGTGCAGTAACCGTGCTGACGGGAACCATCGCGTTCCTGCTGTGGAACTACGTGGACTGGCCCACCTTGTGTCACATTTCGAGCAAAGATGCGAGCGGGCAGACAAGAAAAGCTGTAGGACTGACGATCATCCTGCTGCTGTGTTCCCTACCTGCGGGCCTTGCCAATCGGACCTTTGCGGGGTACCAGGAACTGCACGTCTCAAACTGTTTCCGCGGGGCAGGCGGCCTTCTCAGCCTGATCATCGTATGCATCGCGTTAAGGTACGGCGTTGGACTGTCGCAGCTTGTTGCAAGCTATGCAGGGCCGGTTGTGCTTGCGGAGCTTGCTTCACTTGTGTGGCTTGTTGGGTACTACAAGCCATGGATACGGCCTAGACCGGCCCGCGCGCGCGTAGTTCACATACATCGCATCATGCGACCCATGGGCCTTTGGCTGCGTACAAGTGACCGGTAATCCGCTGCTCTAAAGCGCTGCAGAGCAGCGGATCCCAGTTGAAAGAAGGCAGGGCTAACCGTGTAATCACGGTCTGCGCCTACCGGCTTACTTTTTTGGCGAAGCTTGATCCACTGTGTTTGGCTTGGCTGGAGTATTTGGCGCTGCAACGGGTGTCGATGCGGGGAATCGCTGCCCGGAGGTGCTGTAGGGACGTTCATTGAACGTTGTCCAGCGGCGCGCCTGGCGCTCATCGCCGGAATGTTTGGTGGCGTCCCACATGTCGGCGGAAATACCGTTCAAGTCGTACACCACCTTGCCGTCCTTGACGGTCAGTTCACACACGAGCTTCTTTGTGCCGAATCGCTTGGTGTTGTACATGTCGACAAAGCCGTACCGCCCGGTTTCGACCGAGAACACCGCCACGTCCGCAATGGCTCCGATGGAAAGATTGCCGTACTGCTCCTGCCGGATCTCATGTGCGGGGTTTGACGTCATCTGCTGGATCACCTGTGGAACGCTTTCGCCCAGCAGCATCAGCTTGTCGGCCACGTTCAGCAGGTCCTTCATGCCATTGTTCATCGACCCGACATGGATGTCAGTCGAGATGGAATCGGGCAGGTAGCCTGACTTCATAATCGGCCCTGCAACCGTCCATGCGAAGCTGCCGCCGCCGTGGCCGATATCGCAGTAAATGCCGCGACGCTTCATGACTAGCAGGGCTTCGGAAGGTCCGCCTGTCTGCGGATTCTGCTCGCCACGCAGGCCTGAAAAACAGTGCGTGTAAATATCGCCCGGACGCAGGTGTGTGGACACCAGATCAAGCAGCGGGCGCTCGGACCGGCGTGCGCCATAGTCGATCATTACCGGAATATTCGCAATGTTTCCCGCGATCACGGCTTGGTCGTAGGGCTTCCATTCCGGCCCGTTAAAGTGGGCACTCTTGATGCCGACCACAACACCCGGAAACTGTTTGGCTTTGTCGCCGGTCAGCTTGCCGTCCATGTCTTCCAGATTCTGTTCATACTTGCCGCCGCGCATGCCCGCGCCAACAATGTTCAGTTCTGCAAGTACGCGCGTCCGGCTGCGCTTGATGATCTTGTCGTTGAAGTCGTCGAAGCTGCGCCAGCCGGAACTGCCCGCGTCAACCACGGTGGTAATGCCGTTGCGCAGGGTAAAGCCATCCGGGTACAGGGAAAGATCGCCCGCGTAGGAGTTCTTTTCGCCTGTGCCCGCATAGACGTGGACGTGAATATCAATCAGTCCTGGGGTGACGTAGAAACCTTTAACGCCCACCGTTTTCAGAGCATCCTTGGGATCGAGGTGCGCGGCAACGGCTGCGATCTTGCCGTCCTTGATCCCGACGTCGCCATCCGCATCCATGTGGTTCTTGCTGTCGAGCACATGCCCATGGATCAGCAGCAGGTCGTACGGCAACGGATTAGGCGGCAGTGTCGGTTGGCGGCCACCCTCTTCCTGCGCTGTAGCGGAGAGGCATACTGTGAGGCCAAAGGTGATGAGATGGAGCGCTTTCCGTAGGTTCATGTCTGGTCCTTATGCCCTTACCGCCGTGAACTTTGCCGTGCCATATTCACCCAGGCTGACGTCGCCCGAGTAGTTTCCACCGGACACTGTGCCAGTGAATGCGAAGTTGATCGTGGACCCGTTGGCCGGCATGCTGCTGTGCAGTTCCACATGGTCGCCCTGCACCTTGCCCCGCATGTCCGCCTGGAAGATCTCGCCCGCCTGGTTGCCGGCGACAGTGGTGCCGGTCTGCGTCAGGATCAGTTGCTGCTTTCCGGTGCCCACGCTGTAGTCGATGGTGACGTTCCACGTGCCCGCGATGTTTGCGTCCGGCGCGCTGGACGTGGCTGGATTGGTGAAGGTGCCGGGTTTGCGAAGATGCTTTGATAGCGCGTCCGCAACCACCTTGTAATCACCGGGCTGCATCATGTACGGCATCACGCTGATGGATGACTTCATGCTGTCCGGGCGTTTGCCTTCGCCACCCGCGACCAGGATGCGGGGCGTGCCATCGTTCAGCTGCTTCACTAGTTCCGTTCCGGTGATGCCGACCTGTGCGGCGTCCCACTCGATGCTCACCGTAGGCGCTCGGTTCGACAAATCATCCGTCGGCATTTCGATCTTTGCGGTGAGCGATGGAATGCCCTTGAGCGCGTCGGCTATGTGCTGGTCCCAGGCCAGCCACTGCTTCTGCTCTGCCCCATGGTCGCGCTGATACCACATGCGCACGGCGGCCAGCATGCCCATGGCTTCTTCCTTGCCCACCTTCAACGCGCGACCCCAGTTATGGTGCGGCGCGGCGTTCCAGAAAGCGGCCTTTACAAGATCCGGCGGTCCAAGGAGAACGCCCGCGGTCTGCGGCCCGCGCATGCACTTGCCGCCGGAGTAGCCGACAAACGTGGCACCTGCCTGCAGGTGGATGTTGGGCACCAGCGGCTCTTCCGCTGCGGCGTCCACGAACACTGGCACGCCCTTTTCCTTCGCGATAGCACAGATGGTCTTGATCGACAGCGGCTCCTGAAAAGCACGCGGGCCAGAGATGATGTAGATCATCGCGACCTGGTCGCCTAGTTTGGAGCGGAGATCGTCATCGGTGTCGGCCGTAACAATTTCCGCACCGGCCATGCGCGTGGCGAAGTCGTACTGGTTGCGCGCGTAGCCGGGAATGAGCACCTGGCTCTTCGCCTTTTTGTACGGAAAGGCCTGTGACTTTTCGGGATCGGTGCCGCACATACATGCGACCGTCGCCAGCGCGATGGCGGCCTCGCAACCACAGGTCACGATGGCACCCGGCGCGCCCATCAGCTGCGCGATCTGCTTGCCCACGGCGGCCATCAACTCGTCCAGCTGCACATAGTATTGCGAGGCCTCGAACATGGCCTGCTTAACCTCTGGCAGCGACTGCGAACCGGAAATGATGGTGTATGTTCCGCGCGCGTTGAGGATGGGACGCACGCCAATCTCCGTGAAGAGATTGGCATTGGGCGTGCCTTTCGCGACGAGGTGCTTGACGGCTGCTTGCGGCTCGACAATGCTTGCCGCTTCAGCGGCAATGGGGCCAATGGCAACAGCGGCAGAGATAAGCCCAGCCTGCCTAAGAAGATCGCGGCGCGACGGACGCAGGGTACTTAACGACATCAGGACTCCAGGGTGTGGACGAACGGTTTAGAGCGAAGCGATGCAGTCGATTTCGACAAGGGAGTCGCCGGGAACACCTGCGACGGCGACCGTGGTGCGGACGCCGGGTTCCGCACCGAAGCGGCCCTGGTACACGGAGTTCATGCCGGCGTAGTACTTCAGGTCTGCCAGGTAGACATTGACCTTCAACACCTTTTCCATGGACGAACCGGCCAGCTTCAGGTTTTCTTCGATCTCGTCGAGCACGTGCTTGGTGTGTTCTTCAATGGTGCCCTTGAAGTGCGCGCCGATACCCGCGATAAACACCAGGTTGCCGAAGGTGACAATGCCGTTAAAGAGCGGCGGCTTGGCGGCGGCGGTCGGTGTGGCCGGTGTGGGTGTCTGCTTTTCGCCGGGTGCGGCTGCAGCAGGTGCGCGGCGGATGATCTTCTTTTCCCACACGATGCTGCTTTGCGCTTCGGCTTCTGCCGGTGCAAGCGCTGCCACACCGGTGACTCCGGCTGCCGCGGCCGCGGCGTTCTTCAGCAATCCCCTGCGTGTTGTCTGCTTTTCCATGGTCGTTCTCCTGGCTAAAAATACTTAGGTTTGTTTCGTAAGTGCGGCGCGGATGCGGCGGCCAACGATGGCGTCTTCACCGGGCTGCAGCATCCACACGCCGACGACCAGTGTGTTTGCGTCCGACGGGATGCCCTGGTTCGGTTTGTTGCCGGTGTTCGGGTTCAGTTCGATGGCCGGCGTGCCGCTGCGAAGCGCGGCAAC
>JBPBPZ010000272.1:0-13257 GCA_050954525.1 Janthinobacterium lividum | reverse complement strand
TCGGTCTTCAGCACGTCCGCTTCGATGATCTCGACGTTCTCGTGATTCCGAAATCGGAAGCGAAGTTCTGCCGCCAGCGCTCTGTCCAACTCAATGCAGATTAGTTTTCCGGCGCGTTCTGCCAGAATGTTTGTGATGGCGCCATGCCCTGGGCCGATTTCAACCACGGTACGCTGCGATACATCGCCAAGCGCGTCCGCGATGCGTTGCCTTGCGGAATCGTCCACCAGGAAGTTTTGGCCGAGCTTTGGCTTGCGAGGTTGCATCCGATACGTTGTGCCTGCCATCAGGGTATCGTGTCTGTCGCGCGCGCGTGCCAAGGCACGAACGGAACACGCACTGGGAGTTTGAATGCATATCGTTTTTGCCGCGTCGGAGTGCAAGCCATGGGCCCGCACCGGAGGTCTCGCCGATGTGGTCGGCTCACTGCCGCCCGTTCTGGTCCGCATGGGGCACCGCGTCACCACCTTCCTTCCGTACTACCGCTCCGTAGCGCGTGATCTGCCGGACTTGCCAGTAACTGTGCCCAGCATCACGATTCCGTTCCCCACGTACCAGCGCTTTGTGCGCGTGCTGGACGGCAGTGTGCACGCGGGTGTGCAGGTCTATTTCCTCGACTGCCCAGAAATGTTCGATCGCGAGAGCTTCTATGCCACGCCCGGTGGCGACTACCCCGACAATTGGGAGCGCTTCGGTTTGTTCAGCCGTGCCGTGATCGAAGCGTCCAAGGTGCTGGGTGTGCCCGACGTTTTCCACGCGCACGACTGGCACACATCGCTCATCCCTGTGTATCTACGCTCGCTGTACTATTTCGATCCAGTGTTGCGAAAGGTGCCGTGTGTCCTGACCATCCACAATGCGGGTTACCAGGGCCGTTTCCCGGCAGGGATCATGCCGCGCCTGCTGCTTCCATGGGAGATGTACACGCCCTCAAAAATGGAAGCGTACGGTGAGGTAAACCTGCTAAAGGGAGGCATTATCTACGCAGACGCACTGACCACCGTCAGCCGTCAGTACGCGACTGAAATCCAGACGCCCGAGTTTGGTGCGGGTCTGGAAGATCCCCTGCGCAGCCGAAGCGAGGATCTGCAGGGCATCCTGAACGGGGTGGACTACACCGAGTGGGACCCTGCGCGAGACAGCCTGATTGCCGCGCACTACTCCCCGGACAATCTCGCAGGGAAGCGTGAATGCCGGCGAGACCTGCTGCATGCGTTCGACCTCGACAGCGTAGGCGACGATACAGCCGTCCTAGGTATGGTCTCGCGGTTCGCGACCCAAAAGGGCTTTGACCTGCTGGCTTCCATCATCAACGACCTTGTACAGGAAGACGTCGTTCTGATCGCGTGCGGCACGGGTGAGGAGTATTACGAGCGTCTTCTGACAGAGATCGCCGGGCGATTTCCAGACAAGGTGCGTGTCGCCATACGGTACGACGACCTGATCGGGCACAAGGTAGAAGCTGGCAGCGACCTCTTCCTGATGCCTTCGCGCTACGAACCGGGAGGCCTGAATCAGCTGTACAGCTTGCGTTACGGCACGGTTCCGGTGGTGCGCTCGACGGGTGGTCTGGAGGACTCGGTGCAGGACCTGCCGGACTGCCAGGGAAACGGATACAAGTTCCAGGGCTATGAGCCGTCAGACTTTATGGCTGCAATTCGTCGCGCGCTCGCCGACTTCCGACAGAAGGATTGCTGGCAGGCCATGATGAAGCGTGGCATGATTCAGGACTTCTCATGGGATCAGCCGGCTGCGGAATACCTGGCCGTATACCGCAGGGTCATTGAGCGACGAGCCTGACAATAAGGCTATAGCCGGTATCTTCCGGTAGCTTTGCCGCGCCGCTCAAAGTGGTAGAACAGCGGTACACCGCACAGGATCACGAGACATCCAAGCAGCGTGTTGCGTGGATCGTCAACCAGTTGGAACACGGTCAGCGCCACCGCTGCAAGGATGAAAAGGATCGGGATCACCGGGTATCCGGGTGTTGAAAATGCGCGTTCGACCCCGGCGGCCCGGTCGCGCTTGCGAAAAACGAAGATGGTGCTAACGGCGAGACCGTAGGTGATCCATTCCGCGAAGATCGCCAGCGAGAACAGCGCCTGGAAACGGCCAACAGCGAAAATCAGCAGGGAAGCGATACCTGACTGCGCTACCAAGGCGATGGCAGGGGTCTCGAAGCGTGGACTGACCTTTGCAATGCTGCTGAAGAAAAGCCCGTCGCGCGCCGCCGCAAAGCCAATGCGCGAGCCAGACAGCGTGGTCCCCACCAGCGTTGCCGAAATGCTGACAGCCATGCCCACGGAGACCAGCATCGCACCCCAGGCCATGCCGTGCGAAGCCATCACCAGGCGCAGGGCGTCTGCAGCTGGACGGTCTGCAACTGCAAGCGACGACGCCGGCAGAACGTACTGAATGGCGGCATTGGTCAACATGTACAGCCCGCCCACGGCAAGCACGCCGCCGATGAAGGCCACCGGCAGGTTGCGCTGTGGCTGCTTGATCTCACCCGCTACAGCCGCCACGTCAGACCAGCCGTCGTACGCCCAGAGCGCCGCAATCAGGGCGACCATAAACCCACCAAGGCCGCCCCGCGCTCCCGGAAACACCGAAGCGAAGTGAGATGTGCTGCCGAGCGGTCCTGCGAACAGGAAGCATCCCACGGCAATCACCGCGATCAGGGCCACTTTTAGAACGGTCAGGCCAAGTTGAACGTCTGCTGCCTTGCGGGTGCCCACAATGTCGAGGCCCGTGACCAGCCAAAGTGCGCAGAGACCAGCAACCTGTCCCCAGGTCATGTGTAGAAATGCAGGATGGTTGAAGAAGCCAAACACCGCGAACGTAGCAAGGGTGCGCACAAGCCCCGAAACCACGGACGCGATGGAAGCTGGTTTGGCGATGGTCCACCAGGTCCACATGTGCAGGAAGCCGACCAGGTCGCCATAGGCTTCGCGCAGAAAGGCGTACTCGCCGCCGTATGCCGGGCGTGCGGAAGCAATCTCCGCGTAGCTCAGTGCTCCAAACAGTGACAGCAGGCCGCCGGCAATCCACACCAGGTACACCATGCGCGAACTGCCCACGGCTGCGATCATCTCGCGAGGCACAAGAAAGATGCCCGAGCCGATAATTATGCCAATCACAATCGCCAGCGCATGACGCGCGCCAAGAACGCGTGGCAGGTCCTGCCCGGGTTTTGCTTCCATGCTCATACGGTGGTTGCAGCGTAGCACTCTGCCCACGTGGCGCAAAGCCGGAGTATGTAGCGGATGGGGAAAGAAGCCAGGGCATCGGTCTGGGCAAAGGTGCATCCAACCCATCGCAAAGCATTTCCAGCAAAGAATGGAGTACCACCATGGATTGGACGCCCGGCGGAGTCAGCAGCGATATCGAGGATAGGCGGGGCGACTCAAGTGGTGGAGGTGGCGGCTTCAATCTCGGCGGCGGTGGTCTGGGCATCGGGGGGGTTGTAGTCCTGCTGGTTCTTAGCCTTGTGACCGGGCACAACTTCCTGGGTTCACTGTTTTCTGGTGGAGGTGGCACCCAGCAGGTGCAACAGCAGCAGGCGGACCCGAATGCTCCCGTGCAGGAAAGTGCCGGAGAGCATCGTGATGTGCAACTGGTCTCCTTTGTTTTGGATGACGCGCAGAAGACCTGGGCGGCGCTGTTGCCCGAACAGACGGGCCGGAACTACCGCAAGGCCAAGCTCGTTCTTTTCCGCGGCGAGACGCAGTCTGGCTGCGGCGACGCACAGTCTGCTACCGGCCCCTTCTACTGTCCCGAAGATGAACGCGTGTACGTGGATCTGGGCTTCTGGGATGAACTGAAACGACTCGGGGGAACAGATGCAGAGTTCGCCCAGGCGTACGTCATTACGCATGAGCTTGGCCATCACGTGCAGAACATCCTCGGCTCTGAGGCGAAGGCGCAGCAAATGATGCGCAACCCCTCCACAAAATCGGCAGCTTCCGTTGCTCTTGAGCTGCAGGCGGATTGCTATGCCGGTATCTGGGCGCACTCCACGCAGCAGCGCAACATCATTGACGGCAAGGATGTCGATGTAGCCCTGCAGAATGCCGCCGCAGTGGGCGACGACCACATTCAGAAGATGCAGCGCGGCTCCGTTAGCCCTGAGAGCTTCACTCACGGCACCAGTGCCGAGCGGCAGGGCTGGTTCAAACGTGGTCTCACCACTGGGCAAGTAAAAGCCTGCGACACCTTCACGGCCGGTGCGGATGGCTACGGCGGATAGATCTACTGCAGGATTCTAAGAGAAGGCTCCTGGGAAGATGCCGTCGGAGTTCCCATGCCGTCGATGACAGCTTCGCGCTCCCCTGCGAAATAGGTGCGAATCTTCGCCGCGGTTGCGACGTTCACGACTGCAGTAAGTGCATCGTGACCGGCGGCTTTGATACCGCGCAGGCTGCCGAAATGCTCAATCAGCCGTTTCCGTGTAGTGGGACCGACACCTGGAATCTCCAGCAGTTCGCTATCGCGGTCACGCATCTCGCGGCGCTTGCGGTGATACGTGATGGCAAATCGGTGAGACTCGTCACGAATGCGCTGGACCAGGTGCAGAACCGGGGAGCGTCGATCCAGGACAACAGGATCGTCTTCCTGGCCATAGACGTAAATCACTTCCTCACGCTTTGCGATGGAAGCCAACGGCTGAAGCGTAACGCCGATGCTCTCCAACGCAGCGTACGCAGCATGCAACTGCCCCAGACCGCCATCGATGAGGATCAGAGATGGGAATGGCTCATTGTTCGCCTGCAGCTTGCCGTAGCGGCGCACCAGGATTTCGTGCATGCTGGCGAAGTCGTCTACGCCCGTCACTGTCTTGATCTTGAACTTGCGATAATCGCTCTTCTTCATCTCGCCGTTTTCCCAAACCACCATGCTGGCGACGGTTTCGGCGCCGGCGATGTGCGAGATGTCGAAGCACTCGATCCGTGTAGGAATGTCCGCCATTCCCAACGCATCCTGCAAGGCGTTTGCGATGGCGTTTTTGGAGGGCTGAAGCGTGCGAAACCGCTGGTCATAGCTCTGTTTCGCGTTCTGACCCACTAAGTCGACCAGTGACCGCTTGTCGCCTCGCTGCGGCGCCAGAATCTCGACTTTGCGGCCGCTCTGTTCGCTTAGGAAGGACGAAAGCGCAACACGATCCGGAAACTCCAGCGGCACCAGGATCGTGCGCGGCACATAGGGCTGGTCCAGGTAGAGCTGCTTCAGGAATGCGGAGAAGAAGACCGCAGGAGAAAATGGCTCGCCAGCATTTGGTGATGGATTGACCGACGTGGAGGGCGGTGCGGCATGTTCGCTGAGGCTGACGCCCGGCGTGGGTTCGGGTGCGCTTTCTTCTGCTTCTGCACCTGCTTCAAAGATGAGTTCTGGGAGGTCTTCCCAGAAGAAGTCTCGCTTGTCCACGATCTTGCCTTCGCGCATGTGGAACTGCCCGACGGCCAGCATCTCCTTGTCGAAGTGGTAGCCAAACACGTCGGCATCACCGTCGTCGGCTGAGGCAATGCGCTGCTTCTCCTGCAACTGGTGCACTGTGACAAGCTGGTCTCGGAACTTGGCCGCCATCTCAAACTGTTCGTCCATCGCGGCTTGCGCCATGCGCTGTTTTAGTCGGTCTTCCAGTTCGTTTTCGCGGCCCTCGAGAAACAGCTGCACGTCGCGAATGGCTTCGCGGTACGTTTCTTGCGCTACTTGGTTTTCGACACAGGGCGCAAGGCAGCGTTTGATATAGAACTCCAGGCAGGGCCGCGGATGGTAGCGGTTCAGGTCCACCTTGCAACTGGGAATCAGGAATGACCGGTGGATCAGTTCTACGATGCGATAAGCCAGGTTCCCAGGGAAGTAGGGCCCGAAGTACAGACCGCCGTCCTTCTTCAGTTTGCGTGTGACGAATACCTTAGGGTGCCGCTCGCCCACTGTCAGCTTCACGTAGGGGTAGGTCTTGTCGTCACGCAGAAGGATGTTGAAGCGCGGCTTGCGCTGCTTGATGAGATTATTTTCGAGCGCCAGAGCCTCGTGCTCGTTGGCTACCTGGATGTAATCCACATCCACGGCTTCGCGCATCAGCGACCCGGTCTTGCGGTTGGCCTGCGAACTTTCTAAAAGGTACGAACTGACGCGGCTGCGCAGGTTCTTCGCCTTGCCGACGTAGATGACCTCACCTTCGGCGTTTTTGTACAGGTAGACGCCGGGCCGCTGAGGTAGCGTTCGAATTTTGGCAGCGAGGTCCATGGATACCGGGAGGAAAGGTCCCCTCCAATTAGTTTAGATTGCGCGACCTACTCGGAAGTTTCTGCCCGTACTTAGCAGGCGCTGCACTTACCACCGGATGCAATGAAGATGTCTATGCGACTTAACTTCAACATTCAAAACCACTTCCGCTGATTAGCGCGTTTGGCATGGCACTTGCACACGCAACTATGTCAGTTCAAAGAAACAGGGAGAAAACGCATGGCTTCAAACAACGCGCGATCAGCAGCAAAGATGGGCATGGCAGGTGGCGCGGCTGCGCTCGTTTTGATCCTGAGCACGGGCTGCAGTACCAAGCGCTACGTTCGGTCGCAGGCAGCACCTATTGTGCAGAATACAAATGAGCTGGATGCACGCACATCGCAAGACCGCCGCAACATCGTTGATACAGATCAGCGTGCACAGCAGGGCATTGCCACCGCCCAGAGTGCAGCAGACACTGCCGGGCAACACGCAGATGCCGCTGGCGGCGCAGCCAACACCGCACAGGCTTCAGCGCAGGATGCCTATCACCGCGTGGATTCGCTGTCAGGCGTTATCGCAGGGCTGGACACCTACAAGCCGCTTTCGGATGTGAGCGTCACCTTTGCCTTTGACAAGGCGGTACTTACTGCAGCGGACAAACGCGAACTGGATGGTGTAGCAGCGAACCTGAACACCACGCGGCACTACATCCTGGAGTTGACTGGCGGGACGGACTCAACAGGAAATCCGCAGTACAACTATGCGCTGAGCCAACGTCGTGCGGACGCTGTAGCGCAGTACCTGCAGTCCCGCTACAACATCGCTCCGCACAAGTTCTATCTGGTGGGCATCGGTAAGGACAAGGAAGTCGCCTCGAACGGAACGGCCTCCGGACGTAAACAGAATCGGCGCGTTGAAGTCCGTGTACTTGCAAACCAGCAGGAAGAGACTGCGTCCTCCATGTCGTCAGCTGGCCGGCCCAGCTAAACTGCGGTAGGCAAGGGTGAATGTACGCCCTTGCCTACCTCAGCGTGCTGAACAGGTGGCCCATCTTGTCACGCTTCACTTCCAGGTACTTCTCGCTGGTTAACTCGGCTGCAACTTCTGCACTGATCCGTTCCACCACCTGAACTCCACGGCTTTCCATGGCCTGGACTTTCTCAGGGTTGTTCGTGATCAGGCGAATGCTTGAGTAGCCTAGCTGCTTGATGACCTCGGCCGGCAAGCTAAAGTCACGATGGTCCGCCCGATATCCAAGTTCTACGTTCGCCTCGACCGTGTCGCGTCCATGATCCTGCAATTCATAAGCCCGCAGCTTGGCCATCAGGCCGATGCCGCGGCCTTCCTGCGCTTCGTACACGATGATGCCTGCACCGTGCGCGGTGATCGTATCCAGCGCTAGTTCCAGTTGCTGGCGACAGTCACAGCGCAGCGAGTGGAATACGTCTCCGGTGAGGCACTGCGAATGCACCCGAACGATCGGCGGTTTATCTCCCGGATCGCCAAAGATCAACGCGGCAACCTCGTCAATGCTTTTGCCCTGTGGCCCGGGCGTGACGCCGGGCGCCAGATGGCCTTCAAACCCAAGAATGCGAAAGTTTCCCCAACGTGTAGGGAGACTGGCTTCCGCAACTTTTTCAACCCGGCTGTATTGCATAAGTCGATCCTATAGATGCGCAGGTTCGCAGGTCGATGCAGGGGCCGGTCACACGTACAGTAATGGTGTGAGCCCGATCGAACCCAAACTGGTGCTGATTTCGTTGTTGGTGCAGCTTGGCGTGGCGGCGGCAGTGTCCAGCTCCCTGGCGCGCTCTACCGTATTTCGGCGATTGCTCCTCCTGCATCAGCGTTCTTCCGGGCAGCGTCTGCGGATGGCCGCATTTATCTGTGCGCCACTGCTGCTTGGCGTTTGGATCCGGACTGCTGTGCCGAATTTTCTGGCGGCCGACATTTCACTGGCCACTTCCATTTTGCTGGGGGTCATAGCCGGCCCCTCAACGGCGGCCATCGGCGCAGTGGCGCTGGCCGTACCGGCGGTGTTGCACCACGAGTATCTGGCCGTTCCCGTGAACGTGCTGGCCGCGGTCCTGGCAGGGATGTTCCATCGCTTTGTCGATGTGGAGGCGGTCTGGTCGTTTTCGCCCATGATCGACCTCAGCCTGTACCGCTGGGTGCGCCGTAATCTACGTCGACCCCACCTGGATCGGCAAGTCTTGTTGCTGGTATGCATCATGCTGATGCAGCTGGCGGCCAGCGAAATCGCAGAGTATGCGCCACACCGCTATTTCACCCTGCGATCGGATCTCTGGTACCTGCAACTCGCTGTCTGTGCTGCAGCACCGGTCCTGGTAGGCATTCCACTCAAGATCTGGAACGCAATTCGGATTGAAGACAAGCTGGAGCAACAGGCAAGGCTCCTGCTGGAAGCCCGGCTCGATGCGTTGCAGCGGCAGATCAATCCGCACTTTCTTTTCAACACGCTGAACTCGATCGGCTCGCTGATCCGCCTGGAACCGGAACTGGCGCGCGAGATGATTGTCCGCCTCGCGAACATCCTCCGCATCCTTCTAAAGAAGCGGGAAGCCTTTGTGCCGTTTCGAGATGAGCTGGCATTTACAGACGATTACCTCGCCATTGAGGTGGTGCGCTTTGGTGAAAAGCTGCGGGTGGTGAAGGAAATTGCACCGGAAACGCTGGACCTGGTGGTGCCGAGTATGTTGCTCCAGCCGCTGATCGAGAACAGCATCAAGCATGGTCTGGAGCCTCGGATCGGTGGAGGCACCGTGACGCTGCGCAGCCGCGTACGCAGTGAACGCCTCCTGCTGGAGGTAGAAGACGATGGCGTAGGTGTAGCGCCAGAGCAGGACGTGGCCAGCCCCGGCGGGGGTGTGGTTCGAACAGGCACAGGAATCGGTATGCGCAATGTCCGCGAGCGCATGGAAGTGCTCTACGGCACAGACGCCGTGATCGAAATGGAGAGCCGTCCGGGCCGAGGCACACGTGTGACCCTGGAGATGCCGATTGTGGATGCCACCCTTCTGGGTCGGCTTTGAAACAGTTGGAGACGTCTGGCTGAGCCGGAACTGCTGTCGCCGCGACGGATACGTTACGATCAACAACATCAAAGGAAAGGGAGACGCTCTTCGTCTCAGACGTCCTCGCGCTTTGTCCCAGCCTCTCTCGTGCCTGCTCGTCATCCCTTGCTACAACGAGGCAGCGCGCTTCCGTGCTGACAGCTTTGCGGAATTTCTTCACGGGCATGGAAACGTATCGTTTCTATTTGTCAACGACGGCAGCTCCGACGCGACGCTTTCGGTCTTGCAGCAGTTCTGCGCGTTGCACGCTGGCCGTGCTTCCGTGCTGGACCTGCAACCAAACGGCGGCAAGGGCGAAGCTGTTCGCCAGGGATTAATTCAGGGCATGGCCGCAGCGACCGCTGCTTACACAGGTTTCTGGGATGCCGACCTGGCCACCCCGCTGGATGCCTTGCCGGAGTTCATGCATGTGTTGGAACATGAGCCGGAGATCGACGTGGTGTTCGGCGCGCGCATCCGCCTGCTGGGGCGTCACGTCAGCCGCAACCCGATGCGCCACTACGCGGGGCGGGTCTTCGCCACAGCCGTATCGTTGTCACTTCAGCTGCCCATCTATGACACCCAATGTGGCGCGAAGGTCTTCCGTGTGACGCCGTTACTGCTTCGAGTTCTCGCCGAGCCGTTTGAATCGCGCTGGATTTTCGACGTAGAGGTACTGGCGCGCTACCTGGCTGCGTGGCGCCTTCAGGGTGCACATCCTGAAGACAAGCTGTACGAATTGCCCCTGCAGACCTGGGTCGATGTTGCCGGGTCCAAGTTGCGGGCGGTTGATTTCGCACGTTCCTTCACCGATCTGATTAAGATCCGGCGGGAGTTCGTGCATCTGATGCATGCGTCGAAGAGCTGAGCCCCGGCGCGAACAGAGAAGCAAGCGGATGTCTGTTGATTTGCTGCAGCAAGGCAAACCTCTGCAGCAGGCTGCTTGCATGCCGGACGTTTTGTTGAATCGCAGTGGCACGTTTGCTAATCTCACTAAACGCATGCGCTCCTGTCCTATTCTTCGGGAACCCTGTTCGACCAGCTGTCGGGCTTGCTGTTGTTGCACACTCTGATTTGCTCTGTGTTGCTCTACCTCACGTTGAGCCAAGTGTTCGCAAACTCTCCCGAAACGCTGCACCGGTATACCTCATGACAGAAGCTCCAGTTCTACCCATATCCACACAGCAATCGCGTCCACCCAGGTTGAGCCACTTGCGTCTTCTGGAAGCAGAAAGCATTCACATCCTGCGCGAAGTGGCGGCTGAGTTCGAGAAACCTGTGATGCTGTATTCCATTGGCAAGGACTCATCGGTGATGTTGCGGCTGGCACAGAAGGCGTTTTATCCAGGCCCCATCCCGTTTCCGCTGCTGCACATCGACACCGGTTACAAGTTCCGCGAGATGATCGAGTTTCGCGACAACATGGCAAAAAGCATCGGCGCAGAGCTGCTGGTGTGGCGTAACGAAGCGGCGCTGGCGGCTGGAACCAATCCCATTGCGCTGGACACAAAACGCTGCTGCGGCCTGCTAAAAACTCAGGCGCTGCTAGACGGCCTGTCACATTACGGATTTACCGCGGCCTTTGGCGGCGCGCGCCGCGATGAAGAGAAGTCCCGCGCCAAGGAACGCATCTATTCGTTCCGCGACAAGGCGGGCCAGTGGGATCCCAAGAACCAACGACCGGAACTGTGGAACCTGTACAATGCACGCATCCATCCAGGCGAAAGCATCCGTGTGTTCCCGCTCAGCAACTGGACGGAAATGGACGTATGGCAATACATCCACGAAGAAAACATCCCTGTGGTGGACCTGTACTTTGCGAAGGAACGCCCCATGTACCTGCGTGGCGACGCCCTTCTGCCGACCGAGCAGGAGTTTGTACGCAGGTCTAATGAGCAGCCCACGATGGTCAAGTCGCGCCTGCGTTCACTGGGCTGCAGCCCTTGTACGGGAGCAATCCGCAGCGATGCGGATACCATCCCGAAGATCATCGAAGAGATTCTCGGCTTCCGGTCATCTGAACGCGCGAACCGCGCCATTGACCACGATCAGGAAGGCTCTATGGAGCTGAAAAAGCGCGAGGGTTACTTCTAAATGGCGGCAGCAGACAACGAACTGGTCGAACTACGCCTGGCGCAGCCAGCCCGCACAAAGAATGAGGAAGCGGGCAACGGCGCACCCGCAGGTGAACCCGAGGCTTGGAACGACAACGTCGCAATCTACACGCCGCTGCAGGGACACACTCCAGAGCCTTCGCCCGTCATCGTCTCGCAGGCCTTTGCCGACAACTTCGATATTGCGGAGTACCTGCAGGAAGAGCGCGAAAAGGACCTGCTTCGCTTTTCGACCGCGGGTTCGGTGGATGACGGCAAATCCACTCTGATCGGCCGTCTGCTGTATGACACGCAGAGCGTCTATGACGATCAACTTCAATCCATCGAAGGCAAGGGAACCACCGCGCCCGGGGTGCTGGATCTTGCCCTGCTAACCGATGGTCTGCGCGCGGAGCGTGAACAGGGCATCACCATCGATGTGGCCTACCGTTATTTCTCGACGGGCAGGCGGAAGTTCATCATCGCGGATACACCAGGGCATGAGCAGTACACGCGCAACATGGCCACAGGCGCAAGCACAGCCGATGTTGCCGTGGTCCTGGTAGACGCGCGCAAGGGTGTGCTGGTGCAGTCGCGCAGGCATGCATACATTACCGCGCTGCTGGGTGTGCGGCATGTGGTCGTTGCCGTGAACAAGATGGACCTGGTCGACTACTCTGCCGATGTGTTTCAGAAGATCGAGGCGGAGTTCCGGCACTTTTTTCAGAACCTGGCTGTGGATGGTAATGAACACACGGCATTGCACTTTGTGCCGGTGAGTGCCCTGGCCGGGGACAACGTGGTGCACGGGAGCGCCGCCATGCCATGGTACGGCGGACCAACCATGCTCCAGTTGCTGGAAAGTATCCCATCGTCCCAGGTCAATGTGGACGCGCCATTCCGTATGGCGGTGCAGCGCGTGGTTCGGCCGGACCTTGATTTCCGCGGCTTCGCAGGCCAAATTGCAACCGGCCTTGTTCGCGTAGGGGATGCGGTGACGGCTCTGCCGTCTGGCCGTAGCAGCCGCGTGCGACGCATCGTGACCTATGACGGCGACCTGCAGGAGGCGTTTGCGCCGCTCTCGGTCACGCTTGTTCTTGAGGACGAAATCGATATCAGCCGAGGCGATTTGCTGGCTGCGTCTGCTTCGCTACCGGTCACCTCCGCGAAGTTTACGGCGTCTCTGGTATGGATGAGCGAAGCTCCCTTGGAGCTCTCACGGCGCTACCTGCTGAAGCAGGGCAGTCGCACCGTGCAGGCGAGTGTAGCCGCTGTGCTGCGCACGGTCGATCTCTCAAGCTTGGCTGATACCGGCATAGCTCCGGGATCGTCTTCGCTGCAGATGAACGGCATCGCCGACGTAGCGATGGAGACCTTGCAGCCGCTTGCGTTCGACACCTACGCCGAGAATCGGAATACCGGCAGTTTCGTTCTGATCGATCTGCAGACGAACGCAACGGTAGCGGCAGGTATGATCCGAAAGTCGATCGCAGCAGAGGTCGCCACCACGGCGCAGATAAGCCACGAAGTCACACTGAAGACAGGGCAGCCCCTAAGGCTGCAGGGCAGTGACGAAGCAGTCGCCATGGCGCTCGACGCCCTTCGGACCGCCAACATACTTGTGGAGGAGCAGTAATGGATCAGCTTTTGCCGGTGCTTGCTCCATCTGCGCTTGTCTCTTCCGAGAAAGCCCACGGCCACTCCCGTGCTGAGCACGTCGCGGTGTCTGACGGGAACGATGAAGCCTCAATCCTGTTCGAAGAACGCGAAACCGAGAGAGCAGGCGGCGCTCCTGCGGAAGGCACTCTCAGCGACGTGCAGTCAGCGCTTCGGCCGGAACTGCTGGCCCAGTTGGCGCA
>JBPBPZ010000253.1:0-13310 GCA_050954525.1 Janthinobacterium lividum | reverse complement strand
TGGCTGCGCGTTTTGCTGTTTGTGGAGCCACACCGTATCGCCAACACACACCAATCCGAGGCCATCGTCTTGCGCACCTGGCCGTTTGGCGAGGCAGACCTGATGGTTGCCATCTTCACACGGGAACAGGGCGTGGTGCGGGGTGTGGCGCGCCATGCCATGCGGTCGCGACGACGATTCGGTGGCGCTCTGGAACCGATGACCCACGTTCGTGCGACGTGGACGGAGCGTCCCAAGCAGGACGTGGTGCGGCTCGATCAATTTGAAATTCTTTGGTCACCCCTGCGCGACGCGGTTGACTACCGCAGGGCGGCAGGCCTGGCTTTCCTGGCGGAAGTGATGGAAGCGGCGCTGCCTGACCGTGCGCCGGAAGATGACATCTTCCGGCTGATCCTGGCGGTCTCCACACGTCTGCGTGGCGACGCTATTCCGCTCTGCGTCACGTACTTTGCACTCTGGATTACGCGGCTGCTGGGATGGATGCCGGACTTGAATGTCTGCTCCGTTACGGGCGCTTCCGTACGCGGCGAGACGGTGTACTACTCGCCACTGCGAGACGGCGTGACGAACGGGCGCAGCCGCCCCAATGGTTCCATCCCGCTGCTGCCCGACGCCATCGCGGTTGCCCATCGCATTTTCCGCCTGCCCCTGCCCGCGCTTTTGGAAGAAGAGACACCAAAAGCGGCGGTGCAGCAGCTGCGGCGCTTCGCAGTGTCCACGCTGGAGCGGCACCTGGAAGAGCGCCTGCGCAGCGCGCGCTCTCTCGCTCCGCTCTAGCTCGCCTTGCCACCCGAGGCAATCCAGGCATCCACCCGCTGCTCCAGCACGTCCAGCGGCAGCGCGCCGGAATCGAGCACCTCGTCGTGAAAAGCGCGAATGTCGAACTTCGCACCCAGCTTGGTGCGGGCGCGTTCGCGCAGCTCCAGAATCTTCAGCTGGCCTGACTTGTACGCCAGCGCCTGACCCGGATTGGCGATATAGCGATCCACTTCGGACTGCACGCTGCTCTCGTCCACGGCAGAGTGGTCGTGAAAGAAATCGACCATCTGTTGCCGCGTCCATCCCTTGCTGTGCACGCCGGTATCGACCACCAGGCGGATGGCGCGCCAGATGTCCGCCTGCAGGCGGCCGTAATCGTCATAGGGATTCTTATAGAAACCAGCGTCCTTGCCCAGGCGCTCGGCGTACAGGCCCCAGCCCTCCTGGAATGCGGTGTAGCCGCCTTCCTTGCGGAACTCCGGGATGCCCTGCAGCTCCTGCGAAATGGAGATCTGCAGGTGATGGCCGGGGATGCCCTCGTGGTACGCGATGGTCTCTGCGACGTAAAGCTGGCGATCCGCGGGGTGGTACGTGTTCACGAAGAACGTGCCGGGGCGCTTGCCATCCGGCGTGCCGCCTTCGTAGTACGCCGGGGCCGCAGAGGCCTCGCGATACGCTGGGACAGGCTTGACCTCAAGCGGAGCCTTGGGCAGTCGGCCGAACAATTCCGGCAACTTCTTCTGCATGGCGGCGAGCGGTGCACGGTAAGCGTCCAGCAACTGCTCTGCACTGGTAGGGTGCAGCTTTGGGTCAGCCTTTAGGGTGGCATTGAAGCTCTTTACGTCCGGCGAACCCAGCTTCTTGGCGATCACCAGCATCTCGGCTTCATCGCGCTTCACCTCGTCCAGGCCGAGCTGGTGTACCTCATCCGCTGAGCGGGTCAGGGTCGTGTTGCGGCGGATGAGCATCTCGTAATACGCCTTGCCGTTCGGCAGGGCAGAGGCACCCAACGTAGTGCGTGCCTTGGGAATGTATTGCGCCAGCAGGAAGCGGCTGAAGCGATCGTAGCTGGGCAGCACCTGCTCCGTGATCGCTGCGAGCGCCTCCGTGCGAATGCGCTTCTGCTCACCGGCAGAAATGCCAGCGGGCATCTTCTTGAGGGGAGCGGCGAATGGGCTTTCTTCCGGTTTTGCGGCCGCAAGCTTCTCCACCTGCACCTGGGTTTGCTGTGCCAGCGGCTGGGGAATGGTGCGACCGTCGTCCACACCGGACCGCATGGCATCCTGCACCTGTGCGAAGACGGCTGGAATGGCCTTCAGACGCGCGATGTAGTTGTCATAGTCCATTACCGTGGCAAAAGGCATTACGGCGATCACCTGCGGAAAGCTGAGCTGCGGTCCGCTCTGCTGGCTTACAGGCATTTGCCAAGGCTTGAATCTGGCTTCCTCCTGGTCGTCGATCAACTGCCGCAGCAGAAGGGTGGATGACAGCTTCTCCTGCTCGGGCAGCCCCGCCGTGTCGATGGCTCCGAGACGCGTAATGAAGTCCGATTCGCGGGCAAGATTGGCGTTATAGGCGTCTGCGCTGTAGCTGCTCCAAAGAGCGTTGTAGCGATCGTCGCCCAGGTAGGTGGCGGTCTCAGGCGAGGCCTTCAGCACGTATTGCCAGTACTCGTCGAACAGCTTTGTCAGCGCGCGCGAACGTTCCGCAGGCGAGCTGCTGGCAGCAGTTTGCGCCCCTGAGGGCTGCGCGATATTGCGGCTTTGTGCAGGAACAATGGGGAAGAAAGTGACGGCGAGGATGGCACAGGTAGCAGCAGGGAACACGCGCATGACAGAAGCACTCCGAAGCCGCAGTGTATCGCGCTGTAGCTTCGGAGTACCCGTGTGCTATGCGGTCGACATGACAGAAAACGTGTCGAGCATGCGGTAAAGCGTTGAGCGGCTGATGCCGAGAATCTCGGCCGCTCGCAGCTTGTTTCCGTCGCAGCGCCGCAGTACGGAAAGTACGTGGCAGCGAACGACTTGGTCGAGCCGCCACGCACGCATATCGCGTTCGGGGGCAGGTGTGGGCGCGGATAATACGGTCTGCGTGCTCACACCTCTGTTATCGGCGTCCTTGCCGCAAAGCTGAGACTTCAGGGCATTTACGAGTCCACGATGAAAACGGATTTCGGTGCAGAGAAAAAGGGGAGACGGCCGCAGCCTCTCCCCTTTTTGCAGTGCAAAATGCTGTTTACACGCTCGCCTTGGCGCAGTAAGTGTCGAACGCGCGCGAGAGCTCCTGCGCAATGGCAGGTGCGTTGGCGCTTTCGATTGCGGAGCGCTGCATCAGGTAAACCAGCTGACCGTCACGCAGAATTGCAATCGCGGGTGATGTCGGCGGATGGCCACCAAAGTAGCCGCGTGCCTTGTCTGTTGCTTCGCGGTCCTGTCCTGCGAATACCGTCACAGCGTGGTCAGGCTTCTGGGTGTGCTGCATGGCCATGCGCACGCCTGGCCGCATCTTGCCTGCTGCGCAACCGCAGATGGAATTGACCACAACCATCGTGGTTCCGGACTGGGCCATTGCCGAATCGACTTCCGCGGCGGTGCGAGCTTCCTGAATACCGGCGCGCGTCAGTTCCTCGCGCATCGGGATCACCATAATCTCTGGATACATGAACTTCCTCCAAGCGACCGCGCTCGCGCGAGGCCGTCCTGCCTTCATTCTAAATGGATGCTTTCCGGGCCTTCCGCGATGCGGTTGCGTCGACAGGCAAGCACCGCCACCCTTGAGGCGACGCTGTTAGCCTTGAAGGCGTGAACTTGCAGCAGAACATACCGCTGGCGCCGTTTACGACCCTGGGCGTGGGTGGCAACGCGCGTTGGTTCGCCACGGCGGCCACTGAGCAGGATGTCGCGGATGCGGTCCGGTTCTCGCACGAAGAGCAACTCCCGCTCTTCGTACTGGGCGGCGGCAGCAACCTGCTGGTTTCGGATAGCGGCTTTCCCGGGCTTGTGCTGCACATGGCACTGCAGGGAATTGAAGGTTTGCCTGCAAGTAGTGGGTCGGTGGTGCTGCGGGCCGCCGCGGGCGAGAGCTGGGACAGCCTGGTGCAGTTTGCCGTGGATCGTAACCTTGCCGGCATGGAGTGCCTGGCAGGCATTCCGGGCACGACTGGCGGCACGCCCGTACAAAATGTGGGCGCGTACGGGCAGGAAGTTGCGGAGACCATCCACAGCGTCCGGTGCTTTGACACAGAGACGTGCGGCTTTGTCGAGCTGTCGAATGCCGACTGCGGATTCGCTTATCGGACCAGCCTTCTGAACACGGCTCAACGTGGGCGCTATGTCATCACGCGGGTTGATTTCGCCCTGGCTCCGGGTGGTGCACCCAGGCTTGACTATGCCGATCTGCGGAAACATTTTGCGGGCAGCACGCCATCACTGCGCGAAGTTGCGGAAGCCGTCCGAGCGATCCGCCGAGGCAAGGGCATGGTTGTGGATCCTGCAGATCCCAACTCTCGCTCCGCAGGCTCATTTTTTCGCAACCCCGTTGTAAAGCAGGAGCTTCTGTCGCACCTGTCTGCAGCTACCGGAGTTTCGCCCGATGCGATTCCCAACTGGCCAACAGGAGGCGGCGAGTGCACAAAACTGCCTGCGGCATGGTTGCTGGAACGTGCGGGTTTTGTGCGCGGCTACAGCCTGGGAGCAGCGGGTATTTCGGAGCGACACACGCTCGCACTAATTAACCGTGGCGGCGCGACCGCGGGGGATGTCACAGCTTTGCGCGATCGCATTATCGCTACGGTGCAGGAGCGCTTCGGCATCCGCCTGGAACAGGAACCCGTTTCGGTAGGCGAGGGAGCCTCCAGCACCTAGTCCGATTGCAAAGCGGCCAGCAGTCGCTGTCTCTCGTACTGCAGGACTTCTGCTGCGCTTCCTTGTGCGACAACGCGACCTGCTTCCAGCCGCAGCACCTCGTCCGCTGCCCGGCTCGCCTCGATGGCATCGTGCGTCACAGAGATGACAGGCACGCCCCGCTGTGTGCAATGCTGCCGCACGCGCTGCAGCAGGTCGTCACGCTGTTGTAGGTGCATGCCGGTAAATACCTCGTCCAGCAGCAGCAACCTCGGCGCAGCGGCTAGGGCGCGGGCCAGCGCCAACCTCTGGCGCTCTCCCCCTGACAACCGGGCGATGCGGGCATGCCGAAGGCTATCCAGATCGAACAGGTGGAGCATGGCGTCGGCCAGCGATTTGTCCGGGCAGCCGAATCGCACGTTTCCAAGGACGTCATGATGAGGGAACAGTGCGGCTTCCTGAGCGACCAGGCCAATGTGACGAAGGTGTGCCGGTTGCCCGTCCAGGTTTTCGCCAGCTATCTGCACCTGCGCATCCGCTGGACGCCAAAGGCCCGCCATCAAACGCAGCAGTGACGACTTGCCGGAACCGGACGGTCCGAACAGCACCGTCCACGGTGCCCCTGTGGTGAACTCAGCGTCAATGAGTAAAGCGCCAAGCCTCGCCCTGCACTGCACATGAATTCGCTGCGGCTCAGGCATGGTGTGACCGATCTCTGCCCAGTGCGGGAGCGGCGTACAGCATCAACAACGCCAGCGTAGACACCGCAAGCAGCAGAAGTGCCAGGTGGTTCGCAGCTGCGAAATCTCCGTTTTCGACAAGATCATACAGCGCGATGGACAACGTCCGGGTCTGCCCAGGGATGCTGCCGCCGAGCATCAGGACCACGCCAAACTCTCCTACGGTATGGGTGAACGTGAGTACGGCGGAAGTGAGCAAAGAACCTTTGGCCAAGGGAAGTGCAACGCGCAGGAATTGCTGCAGCGGTGATGCTCCCAGGGTGGCAGCCACTTCGAGGTACGTCCGGTCGACACCACGCAGACCCGCCACCAACGGCTGTACGGCGAACGGCAGGCTGTACAGGACAGAGCCTACGACCAGGCCAGGGAATGAGAACGCCAGCGTGTGCCCCAGTAGGGCCGTAATGCCGCGCCCGGGCGCGGTGTGGGGTCCAAGACCCACCAACAGGTAGAAGCCCAGGACGGTGGGTGGAAGTACAAGGGGAAGAGCGACCACCGCCTCTACCAGGTAGCGGACGCGTCCCTTTGAAAGTGCAATCCAGCCAGCAAGCGGAACCGCAATCACCATGAGAAGCGCCGTGGTGCTACCGGCGAGGCGAAGGGTCAGAAGAAGGTCTTGCTTATCCAAACAAGGCTCCAGCTGCACCCATGCGACGCAGAAGTTTTCCCGTAAGTAGTGGGTCCATCCTCAGCAGGTTACTTTGCGACTTGCAAGCCCAGTTTCGGCAGGTTGTTCTGCACTTCATCGCTCAGCATAAAGTCGAGCAGACGATGTGCTCCATCGCGATTCGCGCCCGCCTTCATGACCACAGCACACTGCCGGATGGCGGCATACTGCGACATGGGAAGCAGGACGAAGTTGCCCGCGTCACGATACCGGGGCGACATGGCGATGGTCTCGGAGATCAGTGCGAGTTCCGCATTGCCGCTTAACGCGAACTGGGCCGCCTGCGTGACGCTCTCTGCCTGCACGATGTGCGGAGCCACATTGTCATACAGCTTCATCTTCTTCAATGCGGCCACGGCGGCTCGCCCGTAGGGTGCGCGTTCCGGATTCGCGACTGCCACGGACTTCAGGTCTTTCCGTTCCAGTGCGTCCACACTCAGCGGCTTGAAGCGCGAATCCTTGCGGCTCCACAGCACCAGAAGTCCGGTTGCATAGGGTGTGGGCTGTCGCGAATCGGTAAGGTTAGCGACTACCAGTTGCTCGGCAAAATAGAAGTCTGCTGATAGGAAGATGTCTGAGGGCGAGCCGTTTTGCAGTTGCTGGGAGAGTGTCGCGGACGATCCAAACGAAACCTTCAGTTTGAGTCCCGTTTTCTTCTCGAAGATGGGTCCTATGGCCTGCAGAACCGGCTCCATGTCAGCCGCTGCTGACACTTTCACCACGTTGCTTTGGGCGTGCGCAGCTGCCTGAAACGGCACGGAAGCAGCCAGCAGCAAGAGTGACTTCACGAAGCTGCGGCGACCGGTGCGGTACCCTGTATGTATCCATGTCATTGCGTTCACATCAGCTTCGATGCATCGGAGGCGGCGAGCGAATCGCTCCGGACGCAGTCTCCAGCGACTTTCGCGATCCCTCCACCGGCGAACTGTACGAGGTGGAATACCCGTGGAGTGAAACGCGCGGCGCAGATGGCGCTGCAAACCGGCCCAATCCGCAGGCTTTACGCCACCTTTGGGCTGAACGCCGCGATTCGACCCTGCCCATCGATCAGTCGGGCGTGTGGCGTTACCGCGAGCTTCTGCCGGTTCTGAAAGACGACGCAAACGCCGTAACGCTGCGCGAGGGCAACACGCCCCTGTATGACCTTCCGCGATCGGCAAAGCTGCTGGGCCTCGATTTCCTGCTGGCAAAGCACCAGGGCATGAATCCCACGGGGTCGTTCAAGGACACGGGCATGACGGCTGCCTTATCAGTGGCTGCCGAACGGGGCTACAACTGGGTCGCATGCGCCAGCACTGGCAACACCTCTGCCGCCATGGCCGCTTATGCGGCACGCGCCGGTTTGCGCGCGATCGTTTTCATTCCCGAAGGCAAGATCGCCTGGGGCAAGCTGTCGCAATCTATGGACTACGGCGCGCTGACGGTGCAGTTGAAGACCGACTTCGACGGTTGCGTAAAAATGCTCGCCGAGCTTGTGCGGCGTCATCCCATTTACCTTCTGAACTCAGTGAATCCGTACCGCCTGGAAGGGCAAAAGACACCCGCCATTGAGATTTGTGAGCAGCTGGACTGGCAGGTGCCGGACCATGTCATTGTTCCGGGTGGCAATCTTGCCAATGGTTCGGCCCTTGGCAAGGGCTTTGGCGAACTGAAGCA
Organism: Janthinobacterium lividum; assembly: GCA_050954525.1. Taxonomy (GTDB): domain Bacteria; phylum Acidobacteriota; class Terriglobia; order Terriglobales; family Acidobacteriaceae; genus Terriglobus. The sequence goes on along the minus strand of JBPBPZ010000253.1, from coordinate 5,646 downwards.
CCTGGGCTTTGTCGACCGCATTCCAAAGATTTCCGTGATCCAGGCCGAGGGTGCAAACCCGCTCTTTCAATGGTTCACGAACGCTGAAAAGATGTTGCAGCCAGTTACGGCAGACACCCGCGCCACCGCCATCCGCATCGGTAATCCAGCAAGCTGGCGAAAAGCTGCCCGCGTTATCGAAGCGACCGGAGGATGGTGCGAGCAGGCCAGCGAATCGGAAATTGCCTTGGCCAAAGCGCAGATCGGTGCCGAGGGCATTGGCTGCGAACCCGCAAGCGCAGTGACCCTTGCGGGGCTGAAAAAACTGCAGGCACAGGGCCGCGTGCAGCCGGGTGAACGCGTTGTGTTGCTGCTGACCGGGCACACGCTGAAAGACCCGGAGTACACCATCGACTTTCACAAGGATCTGTTGGCGACCGACGTGGCCGAGGCAGCGCCCTACCGCAAGCCGCCTATCATCCTGGAGCCGGATGAATCCGTAGTGCTGCGCGCGCTGGAAGCGGAAATGGCTGTGACGGTCTAGGCATGGCGGCTCCGTTGCATCTGCGCCTGCCCGCGACTTCAGCAAACCTTGGCCCGGGCTTCGATGCCCTGGGCCTGGCCATGGATTTTGCCCTGCACATCGATGCAGTGCAGTCGGACACGTTCTCTATCCACGCCACGGGCCGTAACGTATCGCAATGCGGCGACGTGGCGGACAGCCTGGTGTTGCAGACCTACACCAGCGTCCTTACCGGACAGGGCATTGACCCGCCCAACCTTCATCTTGACGTGCAAAACGAAATACCCCTCGGCATGGGCTGCGGGTCGTCCGCGGCGGCGCTGGTGGCTGGTGTCGCGCTCGCTTCTCATTTCGGCGATCTGGGTTGGACGGCGCACGAAATCATGACCGAGGCCTCGTTGCGCGAAGGCCACCCGGACAACGTGGCAGCCTGCGTGTTGGGTGCCCTGACGGTCTCGTCCATGAGCACGTCGGACGACGGCAGGACCTCTATCAACGCGCTCTCGCTTGGGGAGCAGTGCGACTGGCCTTTGCTCGTGGTCATGCCGCAGGCTTCGCTCTCCACCAGCAAGGCGCGCGCCTTGCTGCCGGACAGCTACTCCAAGGCTGACGCTATTTACAACGTTCAGCGTGTTGCCATGCTAACGGCAGCCTTTGCACAGGGTCGCGGCGACCTGTTGGCGAGCGCCATGGAAGACCGTATGCACCAGCCGTACCGTGCAGCGGCCTGCCCGCTGCTGGGCTATCTGCTGCCACTTGCCGGGAGACCCGGCGTGCTTGGCGTAGCCCTATCAGGAGCAGGCCCATCGGTGCTGATGATCCTGCAGGATCGCACGGTGATGGCGGAGGTGCAGGCTGCCGTGGAACAGCAACTTGCGTCGGCTGGTGAACTATCCCATGTCGAACTACTTTTCACCACAGTGGGCAAGCGTGCGGTCCTACAAACATAGTTACCGTGCTGTTACTCGCGTTCCGTGACGTGAGTGTGTCTACAGTGCTACATTCGTCTCGTAGAGAAACCCTGGGGGAGGGTTTATCTGCGGGCGCCCGTTGATCTTCTAGAGAGATCCGGGCGCTTTCCTTTAGCGCTAACGGATTCAGCGATGCGCCTGGTTTCGAGGGTCGGCCCAGTCGCGCAGCGCATCTCCCAGGAATGAAAATGCCAGGACGCACAGCATCACAGCTACCGCTGGTGCGATAACGGTGTGGGGTGAGTCGAACAGGTGCGCTCTGCCGTCGTTCAGCATGGAACCCCAGCTGGCTGCAGGTGGTGGAACGCCAAGTCCAAGAAAGCTGAGCGTTGCTTCGGCCAGGACTGCGCCCGCCATGCCGATGGCAGCCTGCACAATGACCGGTTGCACAATGTTGGGGAGAATGTGGCGCAGCAACAGGCGCAGGTCCGTTGCGCCGAGGGCGCGCGCGGCCTCAACGTATTCACGCTCTCGCGCCGACATGACCTGGGCCCGTACCAGGCGCGCATAGTTCACCCAGCCGGAAATGGTCAGAGCAAGGATGACGTTCCGTGTACCCGGACCCAGAAACGCCACAAAAGCGATCGCCAGCAGGATTCCGGGCATGGCGAGAAACGCGTTCATGACGTAGACGTTCAGCAGGGCGTCGCGCCATCCGCCGTAAAAGCCCGCAATGGCACCGACGATCAGACCGACAGCAAGGGAACCACAGACCACCGAAACAGCCACCACCAGCGACAGACGCGCGCCAAAGAGCAGACGCGAGAAGATGTCGCGTCCAAGTTCATCCGTGCCCAGCAGGAAACTATGGCCGGGTGCCAGCAGACGTGCGTCCAGGTGGATCGCGGCCGGGTCGTAGGGCGCTACCCAGGGTGCCAGCAGCGCCGCCAGTGAGAACATCGCCAGCAGGGCAAGGGCTGCCCAACCCATGGGAGATCGCATAGGTGTATGGTAGCGGCTTGCCAGGCGTCGGCACCGGATACCCGTACACTTCTTCAGGAACCCCACATGCCACCACTTGCCCCATTGCGCATCCTGATCTTCGGCCTGAACTATGCGCCAGAGCTTACGGGCATTGGCAAGTACACGGGTGAATTGGCTGACTGGCTGGCTGCGCGCGGTCACCAGGTGCGCGTGGTGACTGCTCCGCCATATTACCCAGGGTGGCAGGTCCACCCGGCCTACGCGGGACGCGGATACCACCAGGAAGGCGGCATGCCGGGCGAGGGCGGGGCCGCGACACCCAGGGTGTTCCGCTGCCCTATCTACGTTCCCGGCGCGGAACAAGCGAACGGAATCCGGCGGATTCTGCACCTGCTCTCATTCGCAATCAGTGGCACGCCCCCTATGCTGCGGGAGGTGTTTGCGCGGCCTGACATCGTCCTTACCGTGGAGCCGACCTTCTTCTGCGCTCCGACAGCACTCGCCGTGGGCGCAATGGCAGGGGCTCCGGTCTGGCTGCACGTGCAGGACCTTGAGGTCGATGCCGCCTTTGACCTTGGCCTGCTACCCGCAGGTGGCCTGGTTCAGTGGTTTGCAACGGCGCTGGAGAAGCTTGTGACGCGGACCTTCCATCGGGTCTCAAGCATTTCGGAACGCATGCTCGAACGATGCCTGGCCAAAGGTGTTGATCCGCGACGAGCAGTTTTGTTTCCGAACTGGGTCGACACGGAACTCATCCATCCAGAACCGCTCGATACGCCGAACCTGCTTCGTCAGGAACATGGGCTGGACGGCAAAATTGTCTTTCTCTACTCCGGCAACATGGGCAACAAGCAGGGGCTGGAACTGCTTGCGCCCCTGGCAGGGGCTTTTGCGCACGATCCCGCAGTTCACTTTCTTTTCTGCGGCGATGGATCGTACCGCACCACGCTGCAGACGCAGGTGGCAGGGATGAGGAACGTGACGCTGCTCCCGCTGCAGCCTTTGGACCGCCTCAATGGCCTGCTGAATACAGCAGACGTTCATCTGCTGCCGCAGCGTGCCAACACGGCTGATCTCGTGATGCCGTCGCGTCTCACGGGCATGCTGGCCAGCGGACGTCCGGTGCTTGCCTGTGCCGAGCCTGGAACCCAGGTAGCCACTGTGTTGCTTGGGCAGCCGGGGAGCATCGGGCCCTGTGGCGTGGTGGTGCCGGTCGGCGATCTAGCCGCCCTGGTGCAGGCGGTTGCCGAGCTTGCCGCAAACCCAAACCTTCGTGCAAGCATGGGCCGCACTGCGCGTGACTACGCCGTGCGGCACCTGGGTAGGGAAGCCATCCTTTCGCGTTTTGAAGAGGATGTGCGGGCAGCGGTATGGGAGTTTCGGCGACCTTCCGCCCTTGCGAAGTAGGCGCAGCGACTATTGGCCTTCTTCGCAACAGTTCTGCCCAGGGGTCGCAGGACTGTTGCGAACGGAGCGCCCTCGCCGTAAGCTTCATGAGACACATGCCCCCAACATGGCCCGCTAAAGTCCCCTTGTCCGTTGCAGTAAGGCGCCTTACGCTGACGTGCACACGCCGGCGTGTGCAGACCGTGCTGTTTGCGCTTGTTGTGGTTGGCCTGTCCCGCGGACTCCACGCGCAACGCACCGTGGCCGAGCAGTACCTGTTCCAGGCCCTGAATGCCTCACGCCAGGAGGCAGGCCTGCCTGCCCTGGGTTGGAGCGACCAGCTTCGCCAGGCAGCTGCCCAGCATGCGGACGCCATGCGCGACGAGCAGTCAATGGCGCACCAGCTTGACCACGAGCCGGAGCTTTCCGACCGCGTGTCCGCCAGCGGTCTCCGCTTCTTTGCCGTGGCAGAAAATCTTGGCACGGGTCCAACCGCGTTGGAGCTGCACCGCATGTGGCTGCAGTCCCCAGGCCATCGCGGCAACATGCTCGATCCGGATCTCAACGCGGTAGGTATCGCGGTGAGTTGGAGCGGAGGGGAACTGTGGGCCGTGGAAGATTTTGCAGGCACGTCCGCAGAGATGCCGCTGGCAGAGCAGGAGAGCCGAGTCCAGCAGCTTCTGCAAGCAACCGGGATCAGCACCGTTGCAACGGAGGCGGCACGTAGCATGTGCCAGCAATCCAACGGCTATGTGGGGACCCGGCCTGCGTTTGTCATGCGCTTCAACGCAACAGGCCTGTCAGAGCTGCCAGTGGAACTGCTTGACCGCATCGGGCGCGGCAAAGTGTCGCAGGCTGCGGTTGGCGCTTGTCAGTACCCGCAGCACGGCTTCAGCAGCTACAGCATTGCGGTCGCTCTCTACCGCTAGCGTGTGGCCTCAGGCATAAGCTATTTTGCTGCCAACAAACCTGCTGCCTCAAGTTCCTCGGCAGTAGCGGGCTTGGTGATCTCCATCTGCAGCAGATCATTGGCGCGGTTGAAGTAGTTGAACAGGCCAATGGCGGAAACTAGTTCCACCACTTCGCCTTCGCTAAAGTGTTCGCGCAGCCGGCTGAAGTCCGCGTCGGTGTAGCCGTGCGGGTCGGCAGTCATCACCTCTGCCAGGTGGATGGCAAGGCGCTCGCGCTCATCAAACTGGTCGCTGGTGTCATAGCTGCCAAGCGCGTCTAGTTTCTCATCGCTGCACCCCAGCTTCTTCGCCATCATGGTGTGGGACGCAAGGCAGTAGGGTGTTCGATTCAGTTGGGACGTGCGCACCACCGCAAGCTCTTTCAGCGCGCGGGGCAGGGTGCCTTCAGCCAGCACAGCCTGCATGTGTGCCCAGGCCGTTGTCATGATCGATGGCCGGTGAGCCAACGTGCGAAAGAAGTAAGGAACATTGCCGCGCTCGCGCAGGCTGTCGTCGAACACGGAAACGATGGACGGATCCACATCGTTGCGGTTCAGGCGGGAGATACGTGGTTCGCTCATGGTGCCTCCGGGCTGCGATTGAATGGTGCGGGTAAAGCGGTGTCTCCGCCTAGTCTAGCGCCCGCGTTCCCGCTTCCAGCAACGCATCCGCACGGGCGGTCCTTTGACCCGGCACCCCGGCTTTGTTATAACTGAGTTGCGAGTCGAGCCGGCGCCCGCCCGCCGGCACCTCGTGATGATCATTCCGCAGTAGCTCAATGGCAGAGCATTCGGCTGTTAACCGAAGGGTTGTAGGTTCGAGTCCTACCTGCGGAGCCAATCTTCCGGCTCCCATCCTGGAACAAATCACATCATAAGCAATAGTAAAATCGCGCCCGCGAGGCACTTCGCTG
>JBPBPZ010000246.1:0-13557 GCA_050954525.1 Janthinobacterium lividum | reverse complement strand
GCCACTTGCGCTTCGGCCTGCTGCACGGCGCGGTTGCGTGTCTCGAGTAGTGTGCGGGCCTGATCCACCTGGTCTACCGTCACAAACTGTTGTGCCAACAGAGGCTCGAGCCGATGCAGGTTATCAGCGGCGTAGTTGCGGTCCGCTTCGGCACGATGCAGAGCGGCACGGGCGTCTGCCACGTTGGCCTGGGCTTCGCCAATGGTGGCGCTCATAGCGTCCTGGTTTGAGGCGCTGCTGGCAATGGTCGCGCGTTGAACGTGCACATTACTAATCTGCGAGTTGATCGTTCGCTGACGATCTTCAATCTGTCCCTCGAGTGCCGCCTGCTGTGACAAAGCGCGCTCAAGTGCGTACCGGTAGGGTCGGTCGTCAATCGCGAACAGCAGGTCGCCAGCTTTGACAAGCTGGTTGTCGTGAATGGCTAGCACAGAGATAGGACCTTCTACCTGCGGCGCCATGCCGATGTAGTTGGCGAGCACTTCCGCGTCGTCGGTACGTGGGTTCGTCACGGCACGCGACACGGCAAGGATGGTGATCACTGCGGCCAGAAGCACCACAACGCTGAGGACGATTCGGCCCAGGAGCGAAGTGCGCTTCTGCTCGGGCTCGTCGTCCTGACCCTGACCGTTGGATGAGTTTGGCGGCGGCGTAGCCGATGGATTACCGGGTCGCTTACCCGCTCCCTGTGGGTCTTCTGCCTGATGCTGGTCGGCCATGCGTATCTCTCCGGGCGCGCTATTCAAAGGTGACAAGCCAAAGGGTGCACGCGATAAGCAGCACAAGACTGAAGTAAAAGAGCGGCAGTGCGGGAATACCTCGCTCCCAACCAACGCGATTCAAAACGACGTGCAGCAGTGAAGCGGCCAGCACGGCAACAGCGATACAGATAATCCAGCCCGGGAAGTAGGAGCCGAGAACGTTGAACGAAGGCGATCGCGCACAACCCGTGATGAGCAGCACGGGCAACAACAGGAGCGCGTCCTTCGACGATGGGAGAGGCTTGCGCATTAGGGTTTTGTCTTTCCGGCAGCTGACTGAAGCAGGTCGCCCGTGCGATAGGCAAAGTTGGCAAGCTGCGTCAGCAGGTTGGTTTGAGCTGAAACATTGGAACTTAAAGCCTGCGCTAGGGTACGCTGCGCGGTAACCACGTCCACGGTATTGCGCAGACCCAGTTGGTAGCTCTTGACCGCGGCCTCGTAGGACGCCTTGGCGGACTCTGCGAGCTGGCGAGCGGCGTCGCGCTGGGCAAAGGCCGTGCGCACCGCAATGGAAGCTGTGTAGACCTGCTGCTCCACCTCATCGCGTGTCTCGTCGATCTGTGCCTGGGCCCGTTTCTCATTGTCATGCGCCTCCGCAAGGCGGCTTGTACGACGGCCTCCTTCGAACAGTTCCCACTTCAAGCTCAGGCTCGCATTCCACTCTTCAAGCGGACCCGCGTAGGTGTCGTTGAGCTGGTTCTGACGGCCATAAGCTCGCACTGTGCCTCCCTGGCCCCGGAAGTCGAGCGTGGGCAGGAAAGCAGATCGCGCGGATCGTATCTGGGCCTCTGCGGCCTGCCGGTCTGAGACGTATTCGCCAATCTCAGGACGTTGGGCAAGAGCGCGTTCTGTTGAGCCGGGCAGGTCAAGGTCGATGTGGTCTGGCGTGGCAATCTGTTCAAGAGGCTGCACTGTGAGCGCGGCGGAAGGTGAAGCACCAAGGAGCGAGAGCAGCTGGCCGCGGCTGGTGTCGACCTCGCCGATGGCCGCCTGCAGTGAGTAGTTGGCCTGCGCCGCCGCGGCGCGCGCTTCGAGTGCGTCGGGCAGCGTCGCCAGGCCGACCGCGAGGCGAGCTTCAACGGCCTTGCGGACCGTCTCCGCATTGTCGAACGTGATCTGTGCTGCATCGCGCTGACCGATGGCGTTCAGCAACTGGTAGAAACGGCGGGCTGTTTCGAACAGGATATCCAGGTGGGTGCGGTTGAACGAGAGGTTTGCGGAGAGCAGTTGCTGACGCGCCTGGTTGATACGCGCAGAGCGTGCACCAAAATCCAGCAGGAGGTAACTCACCTGGAGCATCGGTTCGTAAAGTCCGACGGTCTGGCGCACAAACGCTTCGTTGAACAAGATACCGGATCGGCTGGTGTTGGTGAGAACGACTGCGGAGATGGATGGCAAAAGGTCGGCTCGCGCAATGCCAACGCGGTCTCCTGCAGCGCGAGCACTTTGCCATGCTGCACGCGTCGATGGATTGTGGTGTTCGGCAAGATCGATCAGCTCAGGAAGCGTGTACGGATGCCCGGGTTCAATCTGCGTGCGCGGATCCTGTTCTGTAGCAGAACGCTGCTTTTCGGCAAGGCTGGCCGGTGCCTTCCAGGGTTGATCCGGCGCAGAAGGGGCCCGCTGCGCACTTGCCGCGACACACACGCAGACGCACCAAACCAGCACCGCGGACACGGTTGCAGACGGAGCCGCGCTTCCTCGGTCGTAGGTGAAGGTCTTGAAGGGGTTTGCTCCTTCCGCAAGTTTATCAACCGGCGGCGGAGTCATCCTGCCGAGCACAAAGTTTGTCCAGCGATTGCGCACATTGACCGTACTCCGCAGCAGGCTTGCCTCGCGGCGGCGAGAGTCTTCGAGAGCCAATCGGTCGAGGGCTTTAGGATGAGACGGGCTTCTGTGAATCAGTTCGAGCCGTTTCCGGTTCCGTACCGCTCAGTCACTGATACAGCTGCTTTGCTAAGCGCCAAGACGCCTGCGCCGGAGTTCGCTCGGAACCCAGTCCTCGTGGAACGGGATCCCGGCAGCATTCTCGCTGCATGACCTGCACACGATTGATTGGTACGCAGTTAGCCCCGGACAAGCCTGGAAAGAAGTGGTAATGATTCATCCTGAGATGTCCCATATCGTTCTCTCGGCCATTGTCGGGGTCAGCATCTTGCTTATGCTGATCCGACCAAAAAACATTCCAGAGGTCTACTGGATTGGCGGCGGCGCGCTGCTGCTGGTCGCCTTGCGCCTGGTTCCACTCAACCTCGCCGGCAAAGCTGTTGCAGAGGGGACTGACGTATACCTGTTCCTCATTGGCATGATGCTGCTTTCGGAGCTGGCACGAGAAAACGGCGTCTTTGATTGGCTCTCTTCCATTGCGGTACGAAGCGCAAAGGGTTCTTGTGCTCGCCTGTTCACAATGGTGTACGGCATTGGAGTAGTGGTTACCATCTTTATGTCGAACGATGCGACTGCAGTTGTTCTTACGCCTGCGATTCTTACTGCTGTTCGCAAGGCCAAGGTTGAGCCGCTTCCGTACCTGTTCGTCTGTGCACTCATCGCGAATGCAGCTTCTTTCGTGCTGCCAATCTCAAATCCCGCCAACCTTGTCGTGTTCCACGAGGGCATGCCACCCCTCGGGCAGTGGCTTCTATCGTTTGGAGTGCCCTCGCTCCTTTCCATTGCCGTAACCTACGGAGTCATGCGGTTGATCTTTCGGAAAGACCTTGCACACTGCGTCGAAGGTGAAGTGAAAGGGGAACCACTCAAGACAGAAGGGAAGCTGGTCCTGGCGGGTCTTGTCCTAATGACTGCAGTTCTTCTGGCAGCTTCTGAACGCAATAGAGATTTAGGCCTGCCCGCCTGCCTGACAGCCTTGGTCATTACTGCCGCAGTGTCGGTGCGGAATAAGAGCAATCCCTTGAAACTTGCCAAAGAGATTAGCTGGGGCACGCTGGTGCTGGTCGCGGGCTTGTTTGTCATGGTGGATGCGGTCGAGAGTATCGGCACGCTCAATCTGACGCAAAGCTGGCTGTCCGCTGCTCAGCGGCTTGCACCTGCTGCAGCGGCCATGGTGGTGGGTTCCGTGGTTGCAGTGGTAAACAACCTCGTTAACAATCTGCCGCTTGGCCTGATCGCGGGCGGTACGCTTCACGCGGCGCATGCGAAGGGACTGATCGCAAACGCTGTTCTGATTGGCGTTGATCTTGGCCCAAACCTGTCGATCACCGGTTCACTCGCGACGATTCTTTGGCTGCTTGCTCTACGAAAGGAGAAGCTCGACGTGAGCTTTTGGAAGTTCTTCAAAGTCGGAGTGATTGCCATGCCTGCTGCCCTGATTGTCTCCATCGGCGGAGCCATCGTCATGCAGCTGATCGTTCGTACACCCTGAGCAGTCATCAAGCTCGGGAAAAACAAGACAAATACCTGCAGCTCTGAAGAGCGGAACACTCCAGCCGCTACGTCGGATTCTGGACTCGTCTCGGCTAGAGCTCACATGCTGGAGGTGACAGCTATGCCTCTAAATCCCAGGGCTCTTTGGGTGCTTCGTCAGGATCGGTCTGGACATCCAGCAAAGCTGGTCCGGGTTCGGCCAACCAGGCCTGCATCGTCGATGCGAGTTCACCCACGTGCGACACCCTGAAGCCCTTGGCACCCACAGATTCAGCGAATGCTGCGAAGTCCATGTGCCCAAGTCTGCAACCGTATTCCCCGAAGCCCATCTCCTTCTGTTCAGAGATCACTTCGCCAAGTGCATCATTATTTAAGACCAGCATCTTCACATTCAGTTGATGAACCACGGCTGTCGACAGTTCCGCCATCAGCATGGCGAAGCCACCGTCGCCTGCGATACCGATGGACGGGCGGTCGGGATGGGCAAAGGCTGCGCCGATGGCTGTCGGGAGACCAGCGGCCATACTCACCAGGGTGCCGGTTCCGGTAAAGCTTTGACCTTGCCGAATCTGCAGAATGCGTGCTGCGTAGTGGGTAATGGTGCCGCAATCGACGCTGAACATGGCGTTGTCCGGAGCAAGATCGCTTAGAGCCCTTATCGCGGTCTGCGGTCGAAGTCTCGGCCCTTTTTGCGTGGAGACGACCTGGTCGAGCAGCTTGCGCCAGTCGTCCATCTGCTTCTGGGCCTCAGCCAGAAATGCCCGGTCTGACTTGCGTGTGAGCAAGGGCTGCAAAGCTTCAAGCGTAGCCTTGATGTCGCCCACCAGCCCCACTTCGACCGGGTACTTGAGTCCGATTCGATCGGGAACAAGGTCGATCTGAACGCCGCGTGCCTGCCCGGGCGAGGGATAGTAGTTGATCCACGGCATCGTAGATCCGAGGATCAGAAGGGTGTCGCAGTTGTGCATGGTCCACCACGAGGGCAGCGTGCCAAGCTTACCGATACCTCCTGTCGTAAGCGGATGGTCATCCGGCAACAACGCTTTGGCCAGGTAAGCCTTGGCGACTGGCGCTGCCAATGTTTCAGCGAGCCGTTCCACTTCAGCCGGTGCGGCAAGGCAGCCCTGTCCGGCCAGAATGGCAACGCGAGTACCGGCATTGATCAGGTCAGCGGCGGCCTTTAGCTGCTCCATGGGAGGAGTGCCTTTTGGAGGCATCCAAGAACTGGAGGTCTGGCCCCCATGATTCTCCATGGATGGTTTGTCCATCGACACCTTCATGGCCTGCGTGTCCTTGCCTACCGTTAGATGGGCGACGCCGCGACCGCCTAAAGCTGCCCGGCAGGCGCGATTGCCAATCAATAGAGCGTGGGCCGGACCGGTAACCTGCTCGTTGAACAGCGCTACACTTTCCATCAACTTGATCGTGTTGACGCCCTGGAAGAAGCGCATGCCCTGCAGGTCATGAAAGGTTGTGCCGGTAATCGCGATGACAGGCGCGCCATCAAAAGCGGAGTCATATAGACCGTTCAACAGGTGGATGGCGCCGGGCCCGGTGGTAGCAACACATGCGCCCAGCCGACCGGAGTGCCGAGCAAGGCCACCCGCCATGAAGGCTGCCGACTCTTCATGCCGCACCCCGACGTAGGTGATCTCCGTCTGGCGCTTCCTCAGGGCCTCGATCAGTGGACCGATGCCGTCGCCCACGATGCCGAACACGTGGGAAACACCCCAGTCGATCAGGGTCTGCACCAGGATGTCCGACGTATCTTGATCCGGGCCAGGCTGCCATTGCGGCTGCGCGGTCACATGAGACGTCGTCTGGCTAGCACCACCCGCAGCCGCTCCACCTGACAAACTACCCACGCTCGAAAACTCCGGTTGATCCATGTCTGCCTGTCCCCGTTCACTGTTCGATGCTCTATGAGATGCGAAGTGAACTTCGAGATGCAGCCGAACTGTGTCTACGAAGCACCGTAAAGCCCCTTGTGGAGTTCTTTCAGGGTTGAGTAGCAGTCACACGCAATCGCTTCCAGCCCAGCTAAATCCAGCAGGCGGATGTGTCCGCGCCGGTATTCGATGAGCCCCTGCCGCTGCAGTTCACCCGCAGCCGCAGCGATCGTCACTCGCTTGGTCCCTAGCAGTTCACTCAATGTTTCCTGCGTGATGTCGATGGTGGAAGACTCGGTAAGATCCTGCGCATGCAGCAGCCAGCGGGTCAGCCGTTCCGAGGCCCCGTGGATGCGATGACAGCCGGCAACCTGGCTCAACGCGTGGGATTGCGCCTGAACGAATTCGAGTACCCGCCGGTGGATAGCCTCGTCCTGCTCGAATGCTTTTTGCAGATGCTCCATTGGGATGCGGATGGCAGCACCGGCCAACTGCATACGGCAATGTGTTGGTGTGTCGGCCGGTCCAATCAAATGGAGGCTGCCGATGAAGCCTTCGCGACCTACCATGCCGACCTCAGCGGAGAGGCCAAGCGTCGTGACTGCAAGAACCGACGCAAGGCCTGAGGTGATGAAGAATGCATGGGACGGGTGCGACCTGGCCTCATGCAGAACCGTTGTGGTAGCCAGTTCGACTTCTACCGAGTTCGACAGCAGGTGTTTCCTGCTTCTTGTGGGAATGGCGGCAAGTAATCGGTTCGGGTGGGGCTGGGGCATACTCTCCTGCTGTTCACGACGGGTGCGTTGCTCTGGCACAAGGCTCGATTGCAGAAGTCGTCGTGCTGTATTGGATGTTCCAAACGCGTAAACGTCTTGGTCCCTAGGCGACCGAACACTATGTCAAATATTTGACATAGTGGGACAACGTGCTGCGACCCTTTGGCACCTCACATAGTGCGCTTACGAAGTGACAGAACGTCACCTCACAACACGGTCAGGCAGTTGCGCGGCAGGCCAATCACTTCTCACGAGGTTGTTATGTTCACACGGAAGTACCGCTCCGCCGGGGCACTTGCATCGGCCTGCATCCTGATGCTGGGCCTCAGCGCTATACCGGCACTCGCGCAGACCCAGGCCGCTCCTGACAACTCTGGCAACAATCGCGTTCAGAACCGGACGGAAACCGCCGACCAGGGAAAGAACGACAAGCTCGATCGCATGATGACCGCAAAGATTCGCCGGGCAGTGGTTGCGGACAAGTCGCTTTCCATGTACGCGCACAACATCAAGATCGTTGTTGTGGGCGGCGCTGTCACCCTGAAAGGCCCTGTCCATTCCGAGGCTGAGAAGCAGACTGTCGCCGAAAAAGCTACACAAGTTGCAGGCACCGGCAAAGTCGACAACCAGATCACGGTCAAACAGTAAAACGTCTACCCTCCCCCACCAATCTCAGCATTTACTTCCAGGAGCATTCCCATGGCAGGCAAGAACACAGCAGCATTCGGTATTTTTCACACCCACGACACGGCTGCAGCAGCGGTCGACCACCTTCACGCAGCCGGCTTCTCGCATGACGACGTCTCCGTGCTGATGGCTGACAAGCAGGGGTCGAAAGACTTTGCTGCAGAGAAGAACACGAAAGCTCCTGAGGGCACAACGGCAGGTGTTCTGGGCGGCGGCGCTCTGGGCGGCACGCTCGGTCTTCTGGCCGGTCTCGGCGCGCTGGCAATTCCAGGCGTCGGTCCGCTGATCGCGGCCGGACCCATCATGGGCGCACTCGCAGGCCTCGGTATCGGCGGCACCGTGGGTGGCCTGATAGGCGCTCTGGTCGGCATGGGCATCCCGGAGTACGAGGCCAAGCGTTACGAAGGCCACGTCAACGCCGGTGCCATTCTTGTGTCCGTCCACTGCGATAGCTCGGAAGAGATCGACCGTGCCAAAGATGTATTGAAGGCCGCGGGCGGTGAAGATATCGCCTCCTCTGGCGAGAAAGCAGTCAGCACGCACACAGCAGGAGATGCAGTCGAGCGCGACGCAGAGTTCCGTACCCCCACCCGCACGTTCTAACCCGCACTCACAGCGAGCAGCAAGGTTTCTGACCTGGCAAGCACAACAAGGGAATAGGAAGGTAAAGCATGTTTATTATTTGGTGGATTCTGGTAGGCCTTATCGCGGGCTTTATTACGGGCAAGCTGATGAAGGGTAGTGGCTTTGGAACGATCGGCGACATCGTCGTCGGCATCATCGGAGCCATTGTGGGCGGCTTCATCATGCGTGCGCTCGGCTTTGCGGATCAGGGTGGGTTGATTTACACCATCATCGTAGCGGTAATCGGTGCTGTGATACTGACTCTGCTCATCCGCCTGGTGAAGCGCGCTTAATCGCTTCATTCAAGCAGTCCAATTGCAAACAGATTCAACGGGCGACCCTTACAAGGGTCGCCCGTTCTCCGTTGTGAGCGTTGCGTGTACTGCGCGACTTACGTATCTAGTAGGCCCGTTCATCAGTTACTGGCTCACGGACTTCAACATCAGCCAGCCACGGTTATGTAGAAACACAAAAGGCCGCGCAATGCACGGCCCTTGTGTGTGAGTTCATGATGGATCAAGTGTGCAGTTGGGACCGATCCCAGCCACCGCCAAGCGCCTTAATGAGAAGTACGGTTGCGTCCAGTCGCCTTTGCATCAGCACGATTTCATTTCGCTGATTGTTGAGCAGCGCGGTTTGGTAAGTGACCACCTGCAGGTAGGTGTCCACGCCGCCCTGGTAACGAATGTTGAAGAGATCAACCGACTGCTGCGCAGAGGCCGTGGTGGCGCGCTGCTGCTCCGCCTCATTCCCAAGTACGCGCAGAGCGGCGAGGTTATCCTCCACCTGTTGGAACGCGGTCAGCGTCGTTTGGCGATAGTCTGCGACGGTTTCGTCATACTGCGCGATGGCGTTCGCCTTTACAGAGGCACGACGTCCGTGATCGAACAGCGTCTGATCGAACGCGGGTCCCACGGCAAAGAAGCGGCTTGGCCAAGTGAACCAGTTCAGAATGCTGGTGCCAGTAAAGCCGCCCTGCAGACTCAGTGAGAATGTTGGATAGTATGCGGCCTGCGCAATGCCGATGCTCTCGTTGGCTGCGGCCATGCGGCGTTCCTGTGAGGCAATGTCAGGCCGTCGCTCCAGCAGGGTAGCCGGCAGCACGCCCGGAACGTTGGGCAGGTCCGGTGCTTTCAAGCGTACGGAGGTCGGTGCAATAGTCAGCGCCGATGGCGGCTTGCCGATCAGCACGGCGATGGCATGTTCGTACTGTGCGCGCTGCTCCTCTAGGTCGGTGCGCTGCACGCGTGCCTGGTTCAATTGCGTCTGCGACTGCGTCACGTCGGACAAAGGTGCAACGCCGCCGTTGTAGCGGTCCTGCACCAGTTGCAAAGCCTGCTCGTACACCTTGATGGTGCTGTCCAGCAGCGTTTCCTGCGCATCGGCGCTACGCAGGTTGAAATAGTCCGTGGCGAGTTCGGCCTGCAGGCTTAGGCGTGCGTTCTCCAGGTCTGCACTAGCCTGCTCTGTGTTGGCCTTTGCCTGTGCAACTTCGCGGCGAATCCGACCCCAAAGATCCACTTCGTAGTTCAGGTCAAACGGCAGGGTCAGGTCGCCCACGCCGTTGTTCGCGAGCGCGGAATTGAAGTATGGCTGATTTTGCGAGAAACGAACGGCACCAGGAGAAGGCGATGTACCGATGGTGGGCGCTTGAAACGAGCGCTGATAGTTGATCTGGGTGCGGGCCGAGCGAAAGTTTGCTTCGGAAGCAGCCAGCGTCTGGTTGGCCGTGCTTACCTGCGGCTCCAATTCGTTCAACTGAGGATCGTTAAAGTCGGTCCACCAGTCGCCCTTTAGCTTGGCGTCCGATGGTTCACCTACTTTCCAACCCATGAAGCCGGTTGGCGCTGCTTCTTTAAAGGTGTTCGGCATGCCGGGCGCCAGGATGGCGGTTGGCGTCTTGTACGTGGGTCCAACCTTGCACCCGGTGAGTGCGAAGGACGCCAGTAAGGCTGCGAAAGAAAATACACAGAAGCGGTACTTGATCATCGCGCCTCCACATGGACCTGTGCACCCTCGGCGAGCGAGTCGGACGGGTTCAGAATGACCTGGTCCGACGCTTGCAGGCCTGACGTGATCTCGACCGTAGCACCGTAGTCGTGTCCGATGGAAATTGGCTGTAGGTGGATGTGTCCGTTTTGAACAACACCGACACGCAGACCCTCCGATCGAAACAGGATGGTGTTCGACGGTAGCGTCAGCGAGGATGCCGCGGCTGGGATAGGCAGGTGCACAAAGGTGTACTGCCCAGGCAGCAGGCGGTGCGACGGGTTCGGAACATCCACCTCGACACGCAACGTACGCGATGCACTGTCGATGGCTGTCGCGTTGCGCGCAATGGTTCCCGTGAAGGTCTCGCCGGGAAACGCATCCGAAGTAATGTTGATTTGTTCACCGTCATGCACGGCGCGCACGTAGACTTCCGGCACTGGCACAAACATGCGAAGCATTCCCACAGAGTTCAGGTGGAAGAGTTCGGAGTGTGGCGTGTTGCTGTCGCCAGCCTGGACGAGTGATCCCACGTCGACATTGCGCGCACTGATGACGCCGTCAAAAGGTGCGTAGATGCGTTCGAACGATTGCATCTGTTGCAGTCTGCGTAGGTTCGCTTCTGCTGCCTGCAAAGCAGACTGTTTGACCAGGAGATCCGATGCGGTCTGGTCGGCTTCCTGGCGGCTGACAGCATTCTTGGCCAGCAAACCTTTCCAGCGTTCGTTGGTGGTTTCCGCGAGCTTCTGGTTGGCTTCTGCGGTGCCTACGTTGGCCTGCGCCTGCTGTACCTGCTGGTCAACTTCGGGCGTTTGTACCACGGCCAGCAACTGCCCTTTGCGAACACTGGTGCCAATGTCGGCGTACCACTTCAACAGGTAGCCGTTGGTGCGGCTGTAAATGGCGGTGTCCAGAAAGGATTGTGTATCTGCGGGAAGTCGCAGTTCCTGCGCGGCAGCTCCGCCAGAAGCGTGAATGACCTGCACTGCGGGCACGGCAGCCGCGTTGGTCGATTCGCGTAGCGAGTGTTCCGCCGATGCGCGGCGGAGAATGCCGAACCCGATCGCGATCAGCAAAGCCAAGCCCAGAACAGCAACCAGTAGAACCGGTCCGCGGCCAAGCCGGGACGTGGTGTCGATCTGAATGGGTGCCGCGTTGTGTGGGTGCTCCTGCTGCTCAGGTGCGCCGGCAGCGGTGGCCTGCACGTCTGCGGCAGGGTGGCTTTCGTCGTAGTTTCGTTCAGCGAAAGTGTTCTCTTGTGGATTCAAGGCATGCTCCTCGCGGTGCGTGTTCAATGTGTGTGGCGTGTCAGGCATGCGCGGTCTCCTGCGATGTTGCGGACGCTTCTTCGCGGGCCTGCTTTGGCTTGCCGCCGCTGTGCAGAAGTGCAAACACAGTGGGCACAAACACCAGGGTTGCTATGGTGGCGCACAGCAGGCCGCCAATCACGGCACGGCCCAGCGGTGCGTTCTGCTCGCCGCCATCGCCCATGCCAAGCGCCATGGGTACCATACCAATGATCATGGCCAGCGCCGTCATCACAACGGGGCGGAAGCGTGTTGCTCCGGATTCGATCGCCGACAGGATGGCGTCGCCATGCTCCTCAAACCTGCCCTTGGCGAATGACACCACCAGAATGCTGTTGGCTGTGGCGACACCCATGCACATGATGGCACCCATCAGTGCGGGGACGCTCAGCGTGGTGTGCGTCAGGAAAAGGAACAGGATGATGCCGGCCAGTGCCGCAGGCAGCGCCGTGATGATGATGAACGGATCAAGCCACGATTGGAAGTTCACCACGATGAGCGCGTACACCAGCACAATGGCAAAGGCCAGGCCACCAAGCAGTGAGATGTACGACGTGCGCATGGTTTCGGCCTGTCCACGTACCGTGACGGCCATGCCCCTCGGCATACCTTTCCGCTGCTGTGCAACAAGGCGATCCACATCACGCGCTACGGCCCCAAGATCGCGGCCTTGCACAGCGCCGTACACATCGATCACTCGGCGGATGTTGTAGTGCGAAACAATCGCTGCCTCATGCCCGCGGTGAAATGCAGCAAGATCGTTCAACAACTCGGGCGTGCTGCGCGGTGCAGCAATCGAAGAATTGATCGGGATGTTCTGCAGATCCTGCAAAGAATTCATGCGGTACTGCGGTGTCTGTGCCACCAGGTTGTAGTTCACGCCATTCTTCCAGTTCAGGAAGAACATGGGCGTGATCTGGAATGATCCGCTTAGGCTGTTCAACATGCTCTGCGCCACATCGCGCGTGGTGTAGCCGCCCTGCTCTGCCTTGGTGCGTTCCACTGCAACTTCGAGGGTGGGATAGTCGAGCGGTTGCTGGATGCGGAGGTCAGTCATGCCGGGAACGGTGCGCAGTTTCGCCAGCAGTTGTGACGCCTGTTGGTACGCGCCATCCATATCGTTGCTTACGATCTGCACGTCGATAGGAGCGGGCAGGCCGAAGTTCAAGATCTGCGTTGTGATGTCTGCGGGCAGGAAGTAGAACGTGGTGCCTGGAAACTGCCTGGGCAGCTTTTCACGTAATTGCCGCACGTACTCTGCCGTGGGGTGGTGATCTTCCTTGAGCGTCACCATCACATCGCCGCCGGACGAACCAATCAGGCCGCTGGTCATGTGCATGGTGTTCATGGGACTGTAGGGTAGGCCCAGGTTATCCAGAATGTTGTCCACTTCGGTAGGTGGGATGGTCTGCCGTATGGAGGCTTCAACCAGGTCTGCCAGCTTTGCCGTTTCCTCAATGCGGGTACCCGTTGCCGCACGCACATGGAGAATGAATTCGCCTGAGTCGGTGGCAGGGAAGAAGTCCTGACCGAGGAAGGGAATCAGGATGCCTGCACACAGGCACAGTACCAGGAAGACGGGAATGAACAACTTGCGGCGAAACACAAGGCGCGTAAGCAGCAACTGGTAACTCGACCGGACCCGCTCAAAGCCGCGCTCGAACGCACGCTGAAAGTTGACCAGCGGGTTACGCGAAGGTGCCGTGTTCTTGTGCCGCAGCAGATACATGGCCAGCGTGGGCACCAGCGTTCGCGACAGGATGTACGACGCGATCATGGCGAAGATCACGGCTTCGGCCAGCGGTGCAAACAGGTACCGGGCGACGCCGTTCAGAAAGAACATGGGCAGAAACACAATGCAGATGCAGAGTGTTGATACCAGTGCAGGAACGGCAATCTGCGCGGCACCGTCCAGGATCGCGTCCAGCAGCGGATAGCCATCTTCCAGGTATCGCTCGATGTTTTCGAGAGTCACGGTAGCATCGTCAACCAGGATGCCGACAGCCAGCGCCAGACCGCCCAAAGTCATGGTGTTAATGGTTTCACCCATGAAGCTGAGCACAAGTACTGACGAAAGAATCGACAGCGGGATCGACACCGCGATGATGAGCGTGGATCGCCAACTGCCAAGGAACAGCAGGAT
>JBPBPZ010000240.1:0-13592 GCA_050954525.1 Janthinobacterium lividum | reverse complement strand
GCGCTGCTGTCGTTTCTGCATGGGCACTGGCTGCATGAGTCGCTCCATGTGGTGCTGACGGATGTACCGGTTGGCGCGTGGACTGTGACGGTGGTGGCTGACACGATCGATGCGATTGCCGGGAACGAGTCTCTGAACAAGGTGGCGGATGTGGCGCTGGTGGTGGGCCTGGTGGGTGCCATGGGCGCGGCGGTGACCGGCATGGTGGACTGGTCAGAGATTAGGAAAGAGCGCCCGCGCAGGATTGGATGGGCGCACGCGTTGCTGAACATTGGAGCGACGGTTCTGTTTGCCGTGTCGTATGGAGCGCGGAAAACGCGGCAGGGTCGATCGGTCGGGCGCTACCTGGCAGCGGCTGGGTATGGGATGGTTTCGCTGTCAGCGCACCTGGGCGGCAACATGATTTACGAGCATGGGATTGGGGTGCTGGATCGTGCGGACGGCTCGCACGCCTAAGCCGGGCTACAGCAGCATGCTGTGTTCGGCGTGCAGGGCGGCGGCTAGCGCGTCGCTGTCGGCCACTGTGTTGTAGAGGCCGGGGGCTACGCGGACGACTGGGCCTTTGGCTACTCCCATGCGGGAAACGGTATGGATGCGGTACTTGTCGAAAAGGCGGTGCTGTACCTTTTGCGCGTCTGCAGCCGTGTGCATGCCTTTGAGGCGGAAGCTGGTGATGGCGCAGTAACGGGCGGGGTCGGCGGGCACGCAGATCTCGACGTTGGGCAGGTCAGCGACGGCATGAACCCAGCGGTCGCGCAGGGCTCGCAGGTGGTCTTCGCGGACTTTGCCGCCGGTGGCGCGGTAAAACTCCACCGCCGCGGGAATCGTCAGGATAGCCGGGTAGTTTGGCACGCCGTAGGGCACGCGCGCGGTGATGTCTGGATTGTGCGGGCGGTTTGTTGCGGACGTCGATTGACTGACGTTGCGGCCCGTCGCCGACATGGCTTCGTGTCTGTTCGCAGGTCCAGGCGCAAGTACGGCTTCATGGCTCATGTCGTGGCTGGACGTTGCGGCTGCCTTTGGGTATGCGTCAAAGCCTGAGCTGTAGCTGGTGTCGATGTCGGCGAGGCGGCTTTTGCGGATGTACATGGCGCCCAGACCCATGGGTGCCATGGTCCATTTGTGGACGGACCAGGCGGCGAAGTCGCAGTCGAGGTCGGGCAGAGTGAAGTCGAGGCACGCGACGCCGTGGGCCAGGTCGCAGATGCAGTCCACGCCTCGGGCGCGCGCCATGGCGACGATCTGCTTCACGGGCAGGACGAGGCCGGTGCGGTGCGAGACCTGCGTGACCAGCATGAGTTTTGCTTTAGGCGCGGACTTGAGCGCGTCTGCGTAGCTCTGCAGGATGTTGGCCTCGGTCGCGGGTTCGGGCATGTTGAATTTTGCAGTTTCGACGCCGCGATGCTCGCGCAGGAATTCCACGGCGTCGAGTGTGCTGTCGTAGTCGAGGTCGCAGCAGATCATGCTGTCGCCCGCCTTCAGGCCGCGGTAGTTCACGATGAGCGACTGCAGGCCTTCGCTGCCGGAGCGGGTGATGGCAAGTTCGTCCGTGTCGCAGTGCATCATGCCGGCCAGCGCAGCGCGTGCCGCGTGCAGGTCGGCAAAGCTGCTGTCGCCGGGCAGAACGCCGCGTCCCCAGATGCTGTTATAGCGGTTGACGTACGCCGTTTTCTCCGCGTAGACGGCGGCGGTGGAGCGTGGCATTAAGCCCCAGTAGGCGTTTTCAAGATTGATGATGCCGGGTGCGACGTCAAACAGGGAGGGCCATTGCTCCGGCGGGATGGTTGTGCCAGGTGCGAGTGTGGTCAGTGCGGACGTGGCCGCCGATGCCTTCGTTACAGGCAGCATGGCTGCAGGGGCGCAGGCTGCTGCGGATTTCAGGAAGGTGCGCCGGCTGCTTTCAGAAGGTGAAGCCATGCGCAAAGGGTACACCGGGTGAGTTTGTTCTCCCCGTCATCCTTCTGAGCGACTGCGCACAGCGTGCTTCGCTCGGGATGACCAGGGCCTTTGGTTTACCCTCTGGTGCAGCTTTGCTCAGGATGACGGAATCATCACCTGTCAATACGACTTCTCTCAGGAATGACGAGCGAACGGCTACGCGTCGATTTTGTAGGTGAACTCTTCGATAACGGGGTTGGTCAGGACTTCGCTGGCGATGCGTTCGACTTCAGCCATCGCGGCGTCACCAGTCAGCGAGTCGGCAAGGGTCAGGACGAAGTATTTGCCCTGGCGGACCGACTCCACCTGAGGATGGTGCAGGCGGCGCAGGGCATTGGCAATGGTTTGACCCTGGGCGTCGAGCACCGTGGTCTTCAGCGTGACGTAAACGTGGGCGCGCATACAGGAATTATAGGTGGCGCGAGAAGAAGCGTCGGTGAGCGGCGAGGTCACCGCCTTCAAAACATCGCAGCATGTCGGCAAAGTGTTGTCGGTGGTGCAAGAAGAATCTGCAGGGAAGGTGCAAGTTCTTCCAGTAGGAGAGAAAGAACGGCTTTGCCCGTGCGGCAACTCGGCAGGTAAACTGTTCAAGTTGCCTCCCCTCTCCCAGGAAGCGTACTGTATCGCCGTGCGGCGAACGGCAGCTTGGCAGCAAATCTCCCGAAACTCTTGAGAACAGACAAACTTATGCCGAATTACTTGGAGTTGCCGGTGGGCGCGAAGTCGCCCGAAGTGGTGAACGCGGTCATCGAAATCCCCTACCAGGGCCGTATGAAGTACGAGTACGACAAGAAGCTGCACGTCTTTAAGCTGGACCGCAACCTGTACAGCCCGGTGCACTACCCAGGTGACTATGGCTTTCTGCCCAGCACGCTGGGCGATGACGGCGACCCTCTCGACGTGCTGGTGCTGGTGGATGAACCCAGCTTTCCCGGCTGCCTGCAGGAAGTGCGCCCCATTGGCCTGATGGAGATGATCGACGGCGGCGAAGGCGATGAAAAGATTCTGGCCGTAGGCTGCGCCAACCCGCGCTTTTTCGACATCACCAGCTACGAGCAGATCCACCCGCACAAGCTGAAGGAGATCGTCCACTTCTTCTCAACCTACAAGGACCTGGAAGAGAAGACGGTCGAGATTAAGGGCTGGCGCGACGCGAAGTACGCGTACGAGGTCATCGAGAAATCGATTGCGGCGTACAAGGCAGTCCAGGTTCGCTAGAACACACATAAATCTAGACATCTTTGCAGGACGAAGCCGCTGCTATTTGCGGTTTTCGTCCTCCAGGTCGTTTGGGCCAGCGGGATCGGGGCCAAACAGCCGGTGTGGAAGACGTTCCAGAACGTCAGGGCGCGTGTTGCTGTCGAAGATGTAAACGGCAGATCAAGCTGCATGGGCCGGGGCGGGAAATACATCCGGATGGTCCAGTTTGCCGGATTGGCCATGAGCGTGACGTGGGCCGGGTCTGCGCGCCAGGTGCGTACTTCATCCGCCCATACAGCGCCGCTCTGATTCAGCTTCCAGAAGCGTGCTGCGTCGGCGCATCCAAACAGCAGCAGCACTGCCAGCAGAATGGTAGCGGGACGCAGAAGAAGATGCGTGGTTTGCCACTGTAAAGAAGTGCAAAGCGGATGGGCCTTGTGAGGTACAAGGGTTCCCACCACGTATCGCGCCGGGGTAGGATGGTGCGCATGACCGGTAAGTTCAGTCGTCGAACGTTTCTTCATGGCGGTGCCGCCGCTACCGCGCTTTCTGCAGGCAACGGCTTCTCTCAGCAGTTGGCGGCTGCCTTTCAGCAGCAGTCAACCATTGCGCCGGGGCCGTTCCAGCCTTCATGGCAATCGCTGGCGCAGTACAAAACCCCGGAGTGGTTTCGCGATGCGAAGTTCGGCATCTGGGCGCATTGGAGCGCGCAGTGCGTGCCCGAGCAGGGTGACTGGTTCGCACGCCGCATGTACATCCAGGGTGACAAGGACTACGACTGGCACGTGAAGAACCACGGCCACCCGTCGAAGTTCGGCTTTATGCAGTACAACAACCTGTGGAAGGCCGAGCAGTGGCAGCCAGAGCAGTTGATGAGCCTGTACCAGGCCGCGGGCGCGAAGTACTTTTTCGCGCTGGCCAACCATCACGACAACTTCGATAACTACGACTCGACCTACCATCCGTGGAACTCCACAAAGATCGGACCCAAGCGCGACATCATTGGCACATGGGCCAGGATTGCGCGGGCGCACGGCATGAAATTTGGTGTGTCAAACCATAGCTCGCATGCGTGGCACTGGTTCCAGGTGGCCTACGGCTATGACGCAGTTGGACCCATGGCCAACGTGCGTTACGACGCGGCCACGCTGACCAAGGCCGACGGCAAAGGGCAGTGGTGGCAGGGTCTGGATCCGCAGCAACTGTACGCCGGGCGCACCGACCTGGCCATGCCGGACGGCATCAACACCATTGAGGCGCAGAACGCGTGGCACAAGGCGAAGGATGGCTTCTGGCACGAGGAAGATCCACCGCAGAACCCCCGCTTTGCCGAGCAGTGGTACCTGCGCTGCAAGGACCTGTTCGATAAGTACGACCCCGACCTGGTCTACTTCGACGACGAGGAGTTGCCGCTGGGCGACAAGGGCCTGCGCGTGACGGCGCACCTGTACAACCGCAGCATTCAGCGGCACGGATCGCAGCAGGCCGTGGTGTTTGCCAAGAAGCGCAAGCCGGAACACCAGGGCGCATTCACCTTCGACATCGAACGCAGCCGGTCCACGGAAATACTGCCAGATCCGTGGCAGACCGATACGTGCATTGGCGAATGGCACTACAGGCGGTCGCTGTTTACCGAGCATAAGTACAAGACTGCCGACACGGTCATCCCGCTGCTGATCGATGTCATCAGCAAGAACGGCAACCTGCTGCTGAGCATCCCGGTGCGCGGCGACGGCTCCATTGACGAGGATGAGCACAAGTTTCTGCAGGAGCTGGCGTCGTGGATTCCGAAGCATGGCGAAGCCATCTACGGCACGCGTCCGTTTACCGTCTTTGGAGAAGGTCCGCCCGAGCCGATCGAGCAGAACTTTAGCGAAAAGACGCGCCCGCACACGGCAGAAGACATTCGCTTCACCACGCGTGGCAATCTGCTGTACGCCTTTGTGTTGGCATGGCCCACTGACGGGAAGGTGCGCATCAAGACGCTGCGACGTGGCGGCGAACATGCCCCCGCAAAGCTGCAGCGCGTGGAGATGATCGGCGGCGCTGCACCGCTGCGCTACACGCAGACCGCTGACGCGCTGGAGGTAACCATGCCCGCGGACAAGCCGAATCCTTACGCGTATGTGTTGCGCATCACTACTTAGCTCGTTCACCGCGCCAAGGTAAACGCGAACGCCCAGCCAGACGTTCCGCTCATAAAGTGGGTGCCCCACGTCTCGTGTCTGAGACGTGGGGATCATCGTCGGGAGGCATACCGACGTCTGCGGGCGCGGGATCTTTGGACTGGCAAACAAACCCATGTTCTCTGCGAGATTTGGGGCACCCGCACCGGTGCGTTTCCTTTCTTCGCACCGTCATCCTGAGCGAAGCCGAAGGATCTGCTTTCTTCCCCTGCGGCACTGCAGCCCGAAGGAAAGCAGGTCCTTCGACTACGCACTGCGTGCTCCGCTCAGGATGACGGTAAGTCGTAAGTCGTCGGTGAAGCACCAGCGCGACAGATCGTATCGGCACACCTTGCTCATGGAAACGTGTATTCAGAAGAGCATGGCTTCAGCCATGCCGTCTGCTTTCGGAGGAGAGAACGGCTTTAGCCGCCGAGGCACGCTTCCAAAGCTGATCTTAGGGGCTAAAGCCCTCCTTTTACAGCCTGCGAGTGGGTACAGCTAAAGCTGTGCCCTTCCGAAAGCATTCCTCAAGCTAGAGGGTCTACAGGCGCCGATTCACGCGGAATACATCGCTTGAGGAATGCGATACCCCGCAGATCACAAGAAACACAATGCACATGCCACCCTCTGTAGCCGCCACTAGTCGTTAGTCATAAGACGTGAACCTATGTGCGGCATCTTTCAAACGTGCGACAAACGACTGTCGAGTACTATGTATCTACTTAGGAGTAAGCGTGAGCGTACAAGCATTGATTGATTTTTGGAAAACACCTGTGATTAGCGATAGCGCAGGTCAGTACTTTCACCCCCGCGATAAGGAGACGTTGCAAAATTGGATAAGTAAAGCGACACACGGCAAGCAGAGGACCGTACACGCACACGATCAGTCACACTTCGCCGATGGGCAACCCCGCACTGGTCAGCTGCACCTCAACCTGCCACCTATGCCATATGTGGGAAATCTCAAAGCGGCCAAGGTAGTCATCGGCATGATTAATCCGACTGTCGCCTGGCTTGATTACGAGGATAATAGGCGAGACGATTTCCAAACCTTACGTGCTCGCAACCTCCAGCAAAGTGAAGATCGCTCTTTCGCTTTAGATCCACATGCTGAAGTAAAAGCAACGAGTTGGTCGAGTTACTACTCTGCAATGTTTAAGGGTTTTCTCGATGAGTACGCAGCAGGTGCGAGTAGACAAGAAGCAGAAGAAAAACTGATGTTGGAGACGGCTATCTTAGAGTTAGTTCCTTACTACTCCCAGAACGCAACGTTAATAACACAAACCGGTTTACAGCAGGAGCTCGCAAGCGCACAACACGCTTTGAAGGCGATGAAGGAGTTTGCCGATCGGAGAGATGTTCTTGTCATCTGCCGTTGGAAATCGGGTTTGGAGCGTTGGCAGCTTGGCAGTGAATCGCACAGCGCTACTGTGGCTTGCTCCAAATCTCGTCGTGGTCTCGGTAAAGACACAAAGAAGGCATTGGCTGCTCACATGCAACTGTGAGCAGCCAATGCTTTTACTAGCTACAAAGTTCTGAACTAATTCCGCACCACGGTCCGCAAATGTAGCTCCCGCAACTGCTGTTCGGTAGCCTCACTCGGAGCCTGCACCATCAGGTCGACGGCCTTGGCTGTCTTCGGGAAGGCGATAACTTCGCGCAGGCTGGTGGCACCGGTCAGCAGCATGACGATACGGTCGAGGCCGAGCGCGATACCGCCGTGGGGTGGCGTGCCGTACTCCAGCGCTTCCAGGAAGAAGCCGAAGCGCTCGCGGGCCTCTTCGTCGGACATGCCGAGCGACCGGAAGATTTCGGCCTGCACGTCTTTGCGATGGATGCGGATGGAACCCGAGCCAAGTTCGAGACCGTTCAGCACTACGTCATAGGCCAGCGCGCGCACGGCTCCCTTGTCGTTGTAGAGCGCCCCGCTCTGGATGTCTTCCTCGTGCGGTGAGGTGAAGGGGTGGTGCGCCGCGTCCCAGGTCTTGCGCTCCTCGTTGAACTCGTACATGGGAAAGTCCGTGACCCACAGGAAGCGGTAGTCGTCGGCCGTGCCTTTTTTCACAAACAGGCCATGCTTGTCGGCGTACTTCTTGGCAAGTTCCAGTCGCAGCGCGCCCACGCGCTTGGGAATCCACTGCCGGTCATAGTTCCACAGCGCGGGTGTGCCCAGCTTCGGCGTGATGACGATGGCGAGGTCGTCCGTGGTGAGGCTGTCGCCGTTGAAGGCGACGGAAATCGCGTTCAGGTGTGACGCAATCTCTTCGGCCAGCGGACGGAACTGGTCTGCCGTACGCAGGCGTGCCAGGTCCAGGATGTCGAGGCCGCTCTCACCGAAGAACGCGCGAATCTCGCCCAGCAGTGCCTTGCGTGCCGTGCCGCTCAGTTCGCCCACCTTGGGGATGACG
Organism: Janthinobacterium lividum; assembly: GCA_050954525.1. GTDB lineage: Bacteria > Acidobacteriota > Terriglobia > Terriglobales > Acidobacteriaceae > Terriglobus. Next base: position 5,878 of record JBPBPZ010000240.1, on the reverse strand, counting down.
AAGCCGTAGACGGGCAGGTCCTGCTCGATGCGCAGGGTCGTGCGTAATTCGGGTGTCAACACGGCGGACAGGTCGGCCATGTGCGGCAGGCGCATGTCGGGTTTGTCGATGCCGTACTTATGGATGGCCTGGTCATACGTCATGCGTAGGAAGGGCGTGTGGATCTGCTGGCCCGCGGCCTCGAACGCCGCCTTCAGGAAGCGCTCGGCCACGCCGAAGACGGTCTCCTGCGTGGGAAAGCTGATCTCGAGGTCGATCTGGGTGAACTCCGGCTGGCGGTCGGCGCGCAGGTCCTCATCGCGGAAACAGCGCGCGATCTGGAAGTAGCGATCGAAGCCGCCCACCATCAGGATCTGTTTGAAGATCTGTGGCGACTGCGGCAGCGCGTAGAACTCGCCGGGGTGGACGCGGCTGGGCACGAGGTAGTCGCGCGCGCCCTCGGGCGTGGACCTCGTCATAAACGGCGTTTCAATCTCGAGGAAGCCCTCGCTCGAAAGCTGCGCACGGATGGCCTGCGCGACCTTGTGCCGCGTCAGGAAGTTGGCCTGCATCTCGGGGCGTCGCAGGTCCAGGTAGCGGTACTGCAGGCGCAGTTCTTCGTTGCCAATGGCGTCTTCCGCGGGCGAAAACGGCGGTGTCTTCGCATCGCTCAGCAGCAGCAGATTGGTGCAGACCACCTCGATGTCGCCGGTGGGCATCTTGGGGTTCTTCAGACCGTCTTCTCGCAGACGGACGGTGCCGATGGTGGCCACCACGAACTCTGGCCGTGCGGCTTCGGCCTTGGTGAGCGCCTCATCCGACTCTGATTTATCGACCACCACCTGGGTGATGCCGCTGCGGTCACGCACGTCCAGAAAGATCAGGTCGCCGTGGTCGCGGCGGCGGTTGACCCAGCCCATCAGGGTTACGGTTTGGCCGGCGTCGGCTGCGCGAAGGTCGCCGCACATGTGCGTGCGCTGGTGCTGTCCTAAAAAGTCGAGTGTCACGATACCTCTATTGTACGAAGCGAAAAAGGTTGGCGTGCGGCACGGGAGCGTCTAGAGTGGCCTGCGAGGAGAAATAGACCATGGCAGAGCAGGCAAGCGGCTTCATCTGGTACGAGCTCATGACGAGCGATACGGCTGCGGCGGCGGCGTTTTACGGCAAGGTGGTGGGCTGGGACGTACGCGACAGTGGTATGCCGCCGGAAGGGCAGTACCTGCTGTTTGGCAAGGACGGCAAGGATGTGGGCGGCATCATGGCGTGGAAGTCCATCGGCATGGACCTGCCCACGACTTGGAGAGGGCACATCTACACGGCGGATGTTGCGTCCGCAGCCGCTGCGCTTGTGCGCGATGGTGGCAAGCAGGTCAAGCCGGTACAGCACATGCCCGGCGTAGGACGCTGGGGGATCGTAGACGATCCCCAGGGTGCGAATTACCTGTTGTTTCAGCCAGAGCCGACAGACGCACCGCAACGCCTGCAACCGAACGAGGTAGGCGCCGTGGGATGGCACGAACTGGGTACGACCGACTGGGAAGCTGCCTGGAAGTTCTACAGCGAGCATTACGGTTGGACCAAGGGCATGGCCGTCGACATGGGTCCGATGGGCACTTATCAGACGTTCATGGCCGGAGATCAGGGTGGCGGCATGATGAACCTGCCACCGTTTGCCATCGACAAAGGTGCGAAGCCGGGCTGGTTGTACTACTTGACTGTTGACAGCATTCAGGCAGCAAAACAGCGGGTTCTGGATGGCGGCGGAACCGTGACGCACGGGCCCGCGCAGGTGCCAGGTGGTGCGTGGATCTTGCAGGGGACCGATCCGCAGGGTGGTGCATTTGCGCTGACTGCTGGAAGCTAATCGACTCTACTGTTCGTCATCCCGAGCGAAGCCGAAGGATCTGCTGTTTTCCCGGAGCAGCATTGCAGCCCAGGGGGAAAGCAGGTCCTTCGAGTGCGCACTGCGTGCTCCGCTCAGGATGACGGCCGGGTTAGTTGCGCAGTGCCGCGGGTAAGTCGCTGAATTCAACCTTGCGTTGCTCGCCTGTGCTGAAGGTCTTCACCGTCGCTTGCTGCTGCGCTACTTCGTCCTCACCCAGGATGACGATGTGCCGCGCCACGCGGTCTGCTGCGTCAAAACTCTTCTTCAGGCGGAAGCTGCCGTCGCCCACGTCGACGGCAAGACCGCTGCTGCGCAGGGTGCGTGCCAGTGCCAGCGCCGCTACGTTTTGCGCTGGACTGAGCGGTGCAATGTAGGCATCAATCTTTGCGGCTTCCGGTGCCGTGCCGCTTTCGGCTGCCGTAGATTCGGCAAGCGCCTGCAAGGTCAGGATCAGGCGGTCTTCACCAACGGCGAAGCCGATGCCCGGAGCCTTGGGACCACCCAGCATCTCGCTAAGACCGTCGTAGCGGCCGCCGCCCAGTAAGGCATTCTGCGTGCCCAGCCCCAGGTCCACGGTGAACTCAAAGGTGGTCCGGGTATAGTAGTCGAGCCCGCGGACAAGGCGCGGATTCACCGTATACGGCACCTCGCATGCATCCAGCGCGGCCAGCACCTGCGCGAAGTGCTGTTTTGAATCATCGTCGAGGTAGTCGGCGATTTTCGGCAGCGCGTTGATGATGTCCTGATCGGCTTCGTCCTTGCTGTCCAGCACGCGCAGCGGGTTGGTCTCGGCACGGCGCTGGTTGTCAGGACACATCTGGTCCTTCACGGGGATGAGCGCTTCACGCAACGCGGCGACATACCTTGGCCGATCCGTGCTGCTGCCAACGGAGTTCAGCAAGAGCCGCCAGCCCTTGTACTCGTTCGCTGCAGACGCGCGCGGAATGCCAAGTTCGTCAAGCAGAGCGGCCAGCATCTCAAGCACCTCCGCGTCGCGCAGGGGCGATTCGCTGCCGGATGTTGCGGGTCCAATCACCTCTGCGCCGATCTGGAAGAACTGGCGATAGCGGCCCTTTTGCGGGCGTTCGCGGCGAAACTGCGGGCCAATGTAGTACAGCTTCTGCAACTGACCGGTGTCGCCCAGCTTGTGCTCGATGTACGCGCGCACCACGCCGGCGGTGTTCTCCGGCCGCAGCGTCAGGCTCTGCGGTTTCTCACTGGCAGCGCGCGCGCGGTCTTCCCACGTGTACATCTCCTTGCTGACAATGTCGGTTTCTTCGCCCACGCCGCGCGCAAACAACTCGGTGGCTTCCAGCACGGGTGTGCGGATCTCGCCAAAGTTGTAACGTGCAAACACTTCCCGTGCGGTGCGTTCCACGCGGTTCCAAAGGGCGGTCTCGGGCGGCAGGAGATCGCGCGTGCCGCGGATCGCTTTGACTATTTGGGCCATGGCTTCAGTTTACCGGTCCCGGCAGCCTGGCCGACTTTCAGGCACTGCAAGCATCCTTCCTTTGCCGTTTGCACTCCACCACTGATTCCCCGCACGCCGCTGCCGATAGGGCTTTTAAGTCCCTATGTCCATGTCGCCAAGATCGGAGCAAAGCGGAGCCTTGATGAGCAAGGAGCAGAAATCCATTCTTCTGGTGGATGACGAACAGTTGAATCTGGATATGCTTTCCCGCCGGCTGACACGGAGTGGATTTCACGTTCTCCTTGCCAAAGATGGCTATGCAGCGCTTGAGCTTACCGAGCAGCATGCGTTCGATCTGGTTCTTCTGGACCACATGATGCCCGGCATCAGCGGTCCGCAGGTGTTGCAGCAACTGCGCGAAAAGTACACGGCGACAGAACTGCCGGTCATCATGGTGACCGCCATTGCAGAGAGTGACAAGATCGCCGATGCGCTTGGGGCAGGCGCAAACGACTACATCACCAAGCCCATCGATTACCAGGTGGCGCTGGCACGGATCCAGGTCCAAATCGGCAGACGCGAAACCGAGCTGGCACTGCGCAACAGTGAACAGCGCTATGCGCTGGCGCTAAAGGCCTCGCGGGATGCCCTGTGGGACTGGAATCTGTTGACCGACAGCCTCTTCTATTCGCCGCGCTGGATGGAGATGCTTGGACTGGGCACTGACACGGTGAACAGTTCGCCACGGCTCTGGTTTGACCATGTCTTTCAGCCGGATCTGGCGAACCTTCAAGGAGAGATTGAACACGCCCGGCAAGGTATCGATCCATTTGAATGTGAGTACCGTGTTGTAGACAAGAGAGGCGATTTGCGCTGGATGATTTCCCGCGCCGTTTTGACGCAGGACGCAGCGGGTAATGCCATTCGCCTCTCGGGCTCCCAAAGCGATGTGACCGAGGAGCGAACCCGCGATAACCTGACGGGATTGTCTAACCGGCTCGCGCTTGTGGGCCGCCTGGAGCAGCTTTTCCACCTGGCACAGCAACCTTCCAGCAGCACGTCCTACGCCCTGCTTTTTCTTGATCTGGATGGCTTCAAAACGGTGAATGACAGCCTGGGGCACCCGGCGGGCGATCAACTGCTGTGCACCATTGCGCAGCGCCTGCGGCAGGCCGTGGCCGCTATAAGGTCCTCACAGGAGGAAGACCTGCCCGCGAATCGCTTTCTTGTGGCGCGGATGGGCGGTGACGAGTTTGCGGTGCTGGTCGTATCCTCCACACCCCTGGAGATTGCGTCCAGGCTGGCGAAGTGTGTGCAGGAACTGATGTTGCAGCCGGCCGTTCTGGATGAGCGGTCTGTGCATTGCGCCTTCAGCATTGGTGTGGCCCAAAGCTCGACCGAACACAAAGCTGCCGAAGCCATTCTGCGGGATGCAGACACTGCCATGTACGCTGCAAAGTCGTCCGGCCGCGGCATGATGCTGACCTTTACGCCGGAAATGCGACAGACTGCCCTGAGTCGCATGGAGTTGGAAAACGACCTGTGCGATGCCACTGAAAAGGGCGAGATGTGTGTGCTGTATCAGCCCAAGGTGAAGCTGGATACAGGTGCGGTGTACGGTGTTGAGGCTTTGGTTCGCTGGCATCATCCGGTGCGAGGACTTCTTCCCCCGTCGATGTTCATTCCCATTGCAGAGAAGACGGGCGCCATCCTCGAGATCGGCAATTGGGTGCTGCGTACCGCGTGCAAGCAGGTCAAGCAGTGGCAGGACAGGTACCCGGCGCATGCCGCGCTTGAAGTCTCAGTGAATTTGTCACCTTGCGAATTCCGCAGCGACACCCTGGTGACTGACATACAGAGTGTGCTGGAAGAAACAGGGTACCTGCCCCACCTTCTTCACCTGGAAATTACAGAGGGTGTCCTGTTTGACGATATCGAGTCCGCGCGCCGCGTTCTGAATGCGCTGCATCGCTTCGGGATTCTGCTTGACCTGGATGATTTCGGTTCCGGCTTCTCGTCGTTGCGCTACCTTCGCGAGTTGCCTTTCGACATTCTCAAGATTGATCGTTACTTCATCTCGGCGCTTGATTCTGGGTCGGCCTCTTCCGCCGAGCTGATTCGCACCATGCTTTCCATGGCCAAGAACCTGGAACTGGAAGTGGTTGCCGAAGGTATCGAGACCAAGCCGCATAACACTGCACTGCAGCAGCTAGGCTGCCGCTACGGGCAGGGCTTCTACCATTCGCGGCCACTGACCGCTGAAGCCATGGAGGCGCTGCTGTGTGACACCCAGGCTGCCACGGCGACAGAAAACATGGGGGAGCAGCCTGACAAGTTTCCCTTTGCCATGCACCTGCGGGAGGCCTGGTGAGAAAAGCCCATATCCTGCTTGGATTGGCGTCGCTCTCTGCTCCCTGGCTGTCGTCACACGCGCAAACAGCCCTGGATCAGTTTGCGGGATCCAGCCTTGAAGAAGTTGCAAATGCAAAGGTTCTGGTCAGCACAGTCAGCCGGAAAGAGGAAGACGTAGCAGAAGCCCCGGCTGCAGCTTTTGTGATCACGCGTGAGGACATTGCGCGGTCTAGTGCGACCACCATTCCTGA
>JBPBPZ010000241.1:0-13622 GCA_050954525.1 Janthinobacterium lividum | reverse complement strand
TGGGAGCCGCGCTCTCAAACCTGACTGCCAGTGCTGTGCGGACTCTGGTCATCGCGTACGAGCCAGTTTGGGCTGTGGGTACTGGCTCGACCGCTACCCCAGAAATCGCCAACGAAGCCCACGGCATGATCCGTGACGAGGTCCGCGACCTGTTCGGCAACAACCTCGCCGATAGTGTTCGTATTCTCTACGGTGGTTCGGTAAAGCCGGAGAACAGCGTCAAAATGCTCAGTCAGCCAGAGATCGATGGCCTGCTGATTGGCGGTGCGAGCCTTGATCCAACCTCATTCGCCGCAATTATTAAGAACCTTCCCGAGTAGGCCAAATAGAAAACCCCGCCGGCTGGCGGGGTTTTCTAACAACACGGATTTACCGGTTGAAGTGACGATGATGATGATGGCGGTGATGGCGGTGCTGCGCATTTGCGGTCAGAGGCGCAACAGCGCTGCCAACAACAAAAAGGGTAATCATAAGAAGCAAGCTGCGTGTCATCTTGGTCACTGAAATTCTCCTGGGGAACTGCTGTTTTCAGTGTGACGCAGATCGCCGCTGACGTGTTGTGTTATCGAGCAAGGTATCTGCGATGGTGCAGGGACTGGTTCCGCTCTGGGCCTAGTGCACAACCCCGGCCTGGTCAAAGGGCCAGTACACAAAGCTGGCTTTCCCATAAATCAACTGGCGATCGACAGGGCCAAAGTCGCGGCTATCACTTGATATGGACCGATGATCTCCCATAACGAAGTACTCGGCCGCAGGCACTGTCATCTCTGGCTGGGAGCGTTCGTCCGTGTACCGCGCCGGGACGTAGGGTTCGGCTAGCAGCCTGCCATTCACGTACACGCGGCCATGGTCGATCCGGATGTGATCGCCTGGTGTAGCGATCACGCGCTTGATGTAGCTTTTCGTAATGTCTCGCGGATAGCGGAACACCACTACATCGTTGTGATGGACTTCGCCCATTCGGTAGGCGAGCTTGTTGATGAACAGCCGGTCCTGGTCCTGCAGCATGGGAACCATGCTGGTCCCTTCCACGCGGACCGGCTGGTACAGAAACAGAATAATGAAGATGGACACGGCAACGGAAGCGAGAACATCTCGCAACCACGCCAGTGAAGCCTGTGATTCCTTCTTCATCTCACCCCTGCAAGGCTCATCCAGCCCTGCGTCCAATCGTCTGACGCGGCGTGATCGAAATAGCTGCATGGTGGCACCCACCAGCCGCGCCGAAAATGAATCCTGACGGATATCGGCAGCGCCCTGTCCATCATCAAGGTATCTCCCCGCCACGCGCCTGCATCACAGTTCCGTTGCACTAGAATGACACGTATGGCGAAGGACAAAGATCCATGCCTGCTGTAATGACAGATGAGCAAACCGAAAATCCGACTCCGCGTACACCGCAGAACATTCGTTCCCTAGCCACGGAACGCCCAAACGAAGCCTCAGAAGGGCTCGATACAAAGTCGTCTCTAGACATCGCGCGCATCATCAATGCAGAGGACAACAAAGTTGCCTTGGCAGTGAAGAAGGCGCTCCCTGAGATCGCGCAGGCGATCGATGCGGTAGCGAGATGTCTGCGCGATGGCGGGCGGCTTATCTATGTGGGGGCGGGCTCGTCCGGGCGCATTGCCGCGCTGGACTCTGCCGAGTGCCCTGCCACGTTCTCCACGCAGCCCGCGCAGGTGCAATACATCATGTGCGGCGGACCGAAGGCATTGGCTTCGGCTGCAGACGTGAATGAAGATTCACCCGAGATGGGCCAGCGCGACATCGCCAAGCGTCGGCCTACCCGCAAAGACATCGTCATTGGCATCTCCGCGTCCGGCAGAACACCTTACGTTGTGGGCGCGGTAGAGTATGCCCGCGTGCGGGGTGCGCACACCGCAGCAATCACGTGCAACCGTGACACGCGGCTTGCCGATGCGGCGGACATCTGCATCGTCGCCGAGGTGGGGCCGGAGGTTATCAGCGGATCGACCCGCCTGAAGGCTTCGAGCGCGCAAAAGATGATCACCAACATGATCACCACCGGCGCGATGACCCGGCTTGGGTATGTGTACGACAACCTGATGGTCAACGTGCACATGAAGAATGAAAAACTGGTGGAGCGTGGCATCAACGTGCTGCAGCGCGTCACCGGTGTGGAGCGAGATGTCGCCATCCGCACCATCAAGTCGGCTGGCAAGTCCATCCCCATTGCCGTCGTCATGTTGAAGGCAAACGTGGACAAGATGGAAGCGGTTCGGCGACTCCAAAAATCGGATGGAAACGTTCGCCGTGCCATCGAAAACTCCGCACTTGAACTCTGAGTACCACTGGCTGTGACTCCCAAGGCTGTGCCGGCCCCGCACCTGAAGGGTGCTAAGTGCAAAGTTGCACATCTGGCGTCGCTGAGAGTTCTTCATTGACTGGGGTTTTAGCAGCAGGCTGCGAACATCACCCGGTTACGTCAGAACGGCGAGGTGCGTACCTACCTCGCTTGCTGCTTTACACGCCGATCGCACGTGTAAAGCATCGTGCAAACGCCCGCATCTTGGAAGGCACTTCTGCAATCTTCTGCCACGAAGATTCCGTAAACTGAATCCATGGATAAGTTCGTTGTCCGCGGGGGCAATCCCCTGCTCGGTACCATCAAAGTTTCCGGCGCCAAAAATTCCGCCCTGCCGTGCATGGCTGCAGCCATCCTGACCGCGGAGCCTGTCGTGTTGGAGAACATTCCCCAGGTTCGCGACATTGAGACAGAGCGCAAGCTGCTGGAGGCCATGGGGGCCACGGTTGAACTGGGCTACGGCCGGGCGCAGCATCGGACGACCATCCAATGCGCCGTCCTGAGCGATCCCGAGGCAAAGTACGAGATCGTCAAGACCATGCGAGCGTCGTCGCTGGTACTGGGACCGCTGATTGCACGGACCGGCATGGCCCGCGTGGCGGTTCCCGGCGGATGCGCCATCGGCGGTCGTCCCATTGATCTGCACCTGAAGGGCCTTGAGCTGATGGGTGCGACCATCACGCAGGAACATGGCTACATTGAGGCACGAACGGAACGCCTGCACGGCGCGCACATCCTGTTCGACAAGATCACGGTGACGGGCACGGAAGACCTGCTGATGGCAGCCGTGCTTGCTGAAGGCGAAACCCTGATGGAGAACTGTGCGCAGGAACCGGAAGTGACCGATCTGGCCGCCATGCTGACGGGCATGGGCGCGAAGATTGAGGGCGCGGGTACCTCGACGATCCGCGTGCAGGGTGTGGATCAACTGCACGGCGTGCGTCATCGCATCAATCCTGATCGTATCGAGGCTGGAACCTTCCTGATTGCAGGCGCGATCAGCGGCGGCGACCTGAATGTGGACTGCTGCAACCCTGCCCATCTTGCAGCCGTGATTTCCAAGCTGGAGCAGAGTGGTGTGCGGCTGGATGTGGGCAAGGACAACATCCGCGTACGCAGCGAAGGCAGCGGCAGCCTGCGTGCCACCGATATTTCCACAGTCGAGTACCCCGGCTTTCCAACGGACATGCAGGCGCAGTTTATGGCGCTGGCCACCCAGGCAGAAGGCACGTCGAACATCACCGAGAACATCTTCGAAAACCGCTTCATGCACGTGAGCGAACTGGTGCGCATGGGCGCAAACATTCGCGTCGAGGGCCGCACCGCAACGGTTCGCGGGCGAACTCCACTGCAGAGCGCAGCGGTCATGTGCAGCGATCTCCGGGCATCTGCATCGCTGGTGCTGGCCGCCTTGATCGCCGAGGGCGAGACGATCCTGGACCGCGTGTACCACATCGACCGAGGTTACGAGAACATCGAAGAAAAGCTGCGGGGCGTCGGCGCACAGATCCGCCGCATGGGAGAAGTGTTCGGCAAACGGTAAGCGCGGCGCCGGGGCGACACACGTTTAGTATGGGTGCATCCGCCTTTTCAGGAGTCCCAATGCGCCGCCTGCGCCTTCTATCGCTCGCTTCCCTGCTTACGTTCGGCATGGGTTCCATCTCCTTGACCGGGCAGATCCAGACCGTTCCAGAGCGGACGAACTGGGACACGCCAGCCGCCGCGTGGTGGTCGCACGTGCAGTTTCTGGCCGACGACAAGCTGGAGGGTCGGAAAGCCGGCACACCCGGCTACGAAAAGGCCGTTGCGTATGTCGAGCAGCAGTTCAAGGCGATCGGCCTAAAGCCACCCGGGACGCAGGGCTATCAACAGCCCATCGCATTCGTACCGACCACCGTCAACCTAGCACATTCCAGCATTTCGTTGAAGAACGCGTCGGGCACCGCCAACTTCGATCTTGGCAAGGACATGACCCTGTCGCCCCATGTGGACGGCAGCGCATCGGTTAGCGCGCCGCTCGTATTCATTGGCTACGGCCTTCGCATTCCGCGCAAGCACATCGACGACCTTGCAGGATTGGACCTGAAAGGCAAAGTCGCGGTCTTCTACAACGCCCCGCCGGAACACCTGCAGGGGCCGCAACGCGCCTACGCCCGCGGAGCAGACCAGCGCTGGAAGCAGCTGCACGAGGCGGGTGCGGTCGGCATCATCTCCATTGCTTCGCCCCGCGCGGTTCCTGGGACCGCCAACCAGACACCGGCACAGCAGCAGGCAGCACAGCCGCAACGGGCCCTGGGACCATCGCTGCTGTTTGCAGATCCTGATCTGGATGTGCTGAAGGGCTTGCGGGTCAGTGCGACGGCTACACCCGCTGGCTTCGACAAGCTGCTGGCAGGCACCGGGCACAATCTTCAGGAACTGAAGACGCTGGCAGATGCAGGTAAGCCCCTGCCCCACTTCGAAATCCCCGGCACGCTTGAGGCGCAGACGACCGTCGACAAAGGTGCAGAGATCCATGCTTCGAACGTCGTTGGCATGCTTGAGGGCTCCGACCCACGGCTGAAGAAGGAGTACGTCGTGGTCAGCGCGCACCTGGACCACCTAGGCATTGGGCGCGAGATCAACGGAGACAAGCTTTACAACGGTGCCATGGACAACGCCAGCGGCGTTGCATCCGTGATTGAGTGCGCAAAGATCCTGGTCGCTCAGCCGCGACCGAAGCGCTCGATTATTTTCATCGCGCTCGCGGGCGAAGAACTGGGCGAACTGGGATCGCAGTACTTTGCCACCAAGCCGACGGTTCCCAAAGCCGCCCTTGTTGCCGACCTGAACATGGACATGTACATGCCCCTGTTCCCGCTGCGCTTTATCGAGGTGCAGGGCATGGGAGAGTCAACCCTGGGCAACGATGCACGCGCCGCGTTCCAGACCAACGACGTGGAAGTGCAATACGACAAGCAGCCGGATGAGAACCGCTTCGTGCGTTCGGACCAGGTGAACTTCGTGAAACAGGGGATTCCGGCGCTGGCATTCAAGTTTGGCTGGACGCCAGACTCGCCCGAGATGAAGACCTTCAACGATTGGGTAGCGACCCGTTACCACAAGCCGAGCGACGACCTGAACCAGCCCGTGGACAAGGTGGCAGCAGCGCAGTTCACGGTAGTTCTGGCGCAATTGGCAACACGAGTCGCCAACGGTCCCAAGCCGGAGTGGTACCCCGAAAGCTCCTTCGCGCTAACCGGCGTGAAGTAGTCGGTTGAGCGTAGTCTTGAATGGGAGATGGTAATGGCGACGACATCCACGATCCTGACCATGGACGAGTACCTGCATACGAGCTACAGCCCCGACGTCGACTTTGTGGATGGTGAGATTGAGGAGAGAAACTCGGGTGAGTTCGACCATGGTTACTTGCAAGGGCTTTTCTTTGCATGGTTTCTCGAGCGCAAAGAACGCCTCAAAGCGCTTCCTGTCGTAGAGCAGCGCATACGTGTAGCTCATTCCCGTGTAAGAATTTGCAACATCGCGGTGGTCACCACCGGGCGTCGTGAGCAGGTGACCAGCACGGCCCCGCTGGTGTGCATCGAGGTGCTGTCACCGGAGGACCGTGTCTCACGTGCAGAAAAGGTGCTAGCCGATTACCTGCAGATGGGCGTGCCGAACATTTGGCTTATCGACCCGTATCGCCGAGCGGCGTTCTTCTACAACGCAGACGGCCTGCACATGGCTGCTGACAACATCCTGCATGTAGCAGGTACTGACATCGCGCTGGAGATGGACACCCTTTTCGAAGCCCTGGATGAAACAAACGCATGAGTGAAGAAGCGAACGAATACGAAGTGCCTCAACCTGCGGCCAGCATGCCCGGCGTGAAAGTCGCCGTGCTGGGCACCGGCAAGATGGGTGGCATCCTTCTGCAGGCCTTTCTGAAGAACAACCTCCTGCACCCGGAGCAGATCACAGCCACGGTCGCCCACCCCGAGCGCGCACACGCTCTGTCCACCCAGTATGGCGTGGAGGTGACAACCGATAACCTGCAGGCCGCGCAGGATGCTGATGTGATCCTGCTTGGCGTGAAGCCGCTGCAGGTCCCGGCGCTGGTCGCAGAGATCCGCCCGGCTCTTTCGTCAGAGAAGCTGCTGCTTTCCTTTGCAGCTTCCGTGAAAACGTCGGCGATTGAAGACGCCGCAGGCATGGACGTGAGTGTAATCCGCGCCATGCCGAACACACCCGCGATGCTCGCAGCCGGCATTACGGCGCTCTGCAGCGGACGCTTTGTGACAGAGGCGCAGCTCGCCACGGCGCAGCGCATCTTCGGCACTGTCGGCCGGACTGTGGTGGTGGATGAGAAACACATGGACGCCGTGACGGGCCTATCCGGCTCGGGTCCCGCGTTCATCTACATCATCATCGAGGCCTTGGCGGAAGCGGGCGTCAACGTGGGCCTGCCCCGCGATATCGCCACGCAGCTTGCTGCGCAAACCACCTACGGATCTGCCCGCATGGTGCTGGAAACCGGCTACCACCCGGCGCTGCTGAAAGACGCTGTGACAACCCCTGCAGGCTGCACCGTCGACGGCATCCTGGAGTTGGAAGAAGGCGGTCTGCGCGTGACCCTCATCAAGGCTGTGAAGCGAGCCACGCAGCGCGCACGCGAACTCGCGGCAGGCTAGCATGGCGACCCTCGCAACACTGGCTCCCTCTTCGCTGCGCAGCCCACGCGGTGTTCAAGCGTGGGCCTGGGCTACGCTGGCCTTCTTTGTCATCGTGGTGCTTGAGGGTGCGGTGGTTCGCGCCACGTCGTCCGGTGCGGGTTGTGGCAACCATTGGCCCTTGTGCAACGGGGAGGTTCTGCCGCACCATCCACGGCTTGCGACCGTGATTGAGTTCACGCATCGTTCGCTTACCGGGCTTTCGACGTTAATGTTCGCCGTCCTGATCGGTTGGACTTTCCGCGCCACAACAAAGGGTCATCCAGCGCGACGCGCTTCCATTGTGGCTGGATTTCTGTTGCTGCTGGAAGGCGCGCTGGGGGCGCTGCTGGTCAAAGGCGGCTATGTCGAGAAGAACGCCTCTGCTGCCCGCGTGATCGTGCAAGGTGTGCACTTCACAAACACGCTGTTACTGCTGGGTGCCGCGACCGTGGTGGCTATACTGCTTGGCAAGGCGCGTTCCAGAAACCTTGGATACCTCCGGCCTGCCCTGTGGATGGGCCTGATCGCGACGGTGATCACCGGGGCCACCGGTTCTGTCGCTGCCCTGGCCGATACCATCTTTCCTTCGCCCAGCCTGAGCGCGGCCATTGCCTCCGACTTTGCAGCCAGTTCCCCGCTGCTGATTCGCATGCGATGGATCCATCCTGCGGCATCTGCACTGGCTGTGCTTGCCTGCATTTGGATGGTGACGAACCTACGCCGGAATGGCGATCGGCCACTCGCAAATCTGTTGCTCGTAAATTTGGCAGCGCAGGTGGTGATCGGAACTGCGAACGTCCTTTTGCTGGCTCCCACGTGGATTCAGGTGCTGCACCTGTTTGGTGCGGACGTGTTCTGGATTACGCTGGTTGCGCTTGCTGTCCCAGCATTTACGAAGCCAAACATGGCGGCAACAGCCACGCGATAAGACAGGGTGCGTGAAAGAGAGAAGGGAGCATCGCTGCGCGATGCTCCCTTCTCTCTTTCACGCAAATCTATTTGCCGTCAACCTTGTTGGCCAGCTTCTTCGTTCCACGTGCAGTCTTGTGGGCTAACGACTTGGTGCCATCTGCAGTGGCATCAGCAGCCTTCACAACGCCGCGCTTGGTTTTGTGCGCGGCCACCTTCGTGCCGTGGACGGTTGCGTCGGTCGCCTTCTCCGCGCCATCCTTGGTCTTGTCGTAGCCCTTTTCCGTACCCTTGGCTACCGCGTGGCCCGTGTTCTTCGTGGCGGCTGCTGTGTCATGACCGGCCGAGTTCATGTCCTGCTTGGCGGTCTGCGCGATAAGGCCCGTAGAGGAAACCGCTGCTGCAAGAACCAGTGCTGCAAACCTTGTGTTTCGCATCTGTCGTACTCCTGTGTTGGGAAATCCTTCTCCCATAGATTCGTGAACACGGAAGCGAGTTGGACGTTGCGGTCAGCGTGTGAGTCCTTCCGACCCAAGCCGGTAAGATCAGTCAGGACTACATCTGCGGAAGCACTCGCATGGGCAAGGAACATGGCAACAAAGAAAGCAGCAGTAAAGCGGAAGCGGAAAGCGCCAGCGAAGCCACAAGAGGACCCGCAGGTACAGCAACACCTCTTCTTTAACCGGGATGAGTCATGGCTGCGCTTCAACGCGCGCGTGCTGGAAGAGGCGCAGGACGAGACCAACCCTCTGCTGGAACGCGTTAAGTTTCTTGCAATTACAGCGTCCAACCTAGACGAATTTGTTGAAGTTCGGGTAGCCGGTGTGCTGCAGCGCATTGAGGATGGCTACCAAAAGCCACCGGCGCAGGCCGACGACGGCATGACCGAGCAGGAGCGGCTGGATACGCTGGCCGACCATCTTCATCGCTTTAATCGTGAACAATACGCCTGCTGGACACGGGGTGTAATTCCCGCGCTGCGCAAGGAACGCATTGAGCTGCTGCATTGGAACGACCTTGACGCCGAGGCCTTGCAGCACGTCAACAGCTTCTACGACCGCGAGGTCGACCCGCTCCTGACCCCGGTCACGGTGGACCCTTCGCACCCCTTCCCGCGCGTTCTGAACAAGGCCTTGTGTATCGGCCTGCTGATTCGCCGCAAGCGCAGCAATGCACAACACGGCGGCATGTTGGGCGTGGTCACGGTACCGCGTTCCCTTCCAAGGCTGATTCGGCTGCCATCGCCTGAGGGTGTGTCCCGCTTCCTGTTCCTGCATGAACTGATACAGGCACACGTGCCGCGCATGTTTCCCGGCTACGAGATCCTTGCGCGCCGCCCTTTCCGTGTGACCCGGAACAGCAACCTGTACCTTCAGGAAGAAGAATCGCGATCCTTGCTGGAAAGTGTGCGCGCCGAGCTGCACAACCGCCGCAAAGGCGATGTGGTTCGCCTGGAGATTGGTGCGGGCGCGGATGAGGAACTGATCGACCAACTGCGCGTGAACTTCCAACTGGATCGTTGGCAGGTATTTCGCGCGGAAGAGCCCATCAATCTCACCGGCGTCATGGAGCTCTATAACGCCGTCGAGCGTGCTGACCTGAAATTTCCAAAGTTCACCGGGCGCGATTACAAGCCTCCCGTCGGCGCAGATGGCCAGCCGCTAAGCCTGTTTGAAACCCTGCAACAAACCGACATCCTGCTGCACCATCCATTCGACTCGTTCCGTACGGTCGAACGCTTCATCGAGGCAGGCACGGAGGACGAGCGAGTCGTCTCTATCAAGCAGACGCTTTACCGCACGTCGGCGGATTCACCGCTGTTTCAGGCCCTGCTGGACGCCGCGCCCACGACTGACGTGACTGTTGTGGTCGAGCTGATGGCACGCTTCGATGAGGATTCGAACATCCGCTGGGCGCGCACGCTTGAGGATGCGGGCGTGCAGGTGTTCCACGGCATTGTCGGCCTAAAGACGCACGCCAAGCTCGCGCTGCTGGTACGCAAAGACCCGGATGGTGTCACGCGCCGGTATGCGCATCTTGGCACCGGGAACTACAACTCCGTTACGGCGCGGTTCTACACGGATATCAGCCTTTTGACCGCAGATGAAGCCGTCACCTCTGCGGTGCAGCGCGTTTTCAACTACCTCACAGCGGACGCGCAGGACGAGAACTTCCAGCCGTTGATGGTGGCGCCCGTGACGCTTGCCACTGATCTTCTGAAGCTCATCCACCGTGAAGCAGAACATGCGCGCGCCGGGCGTCCGGCTCGCATCATCGCGAAGATGAATGCCCTGCTGGATGGCAAGACGATCCGAGCGCTCTACGATGCGTCGCAGGCAGGTGTTGAGATCGACCTGATCATCCGCGGCATGTGCGCCTTGCGGCCTGGCGTGCGCAAGCTGAGTGAACGCATCCGGGTCCGGTCGGTTGTGGGTCGCTTTCTCGAACACAGCCGCATCTTCTGGTTCAGCAATGGCAGCACCGAGGAACAGGATCGCAGCGAGGTGTTCTGCGGCTCCGCGGACTGGATGCCAAGGAACCTGTACGAACGCTGCGAAGCCGTGTTTCCGATCAAGCAACCGGACCTGCGGGACCGTTTACGCAACGAGATCCTTGAGGTCTATCTGGCAGACACGGCAAAGACCCGCTGGCTGCAGGAAAACGGCGACTACACCCGTCCACCGAGCACGGCGCACCCGATGGAAGCCCAGGTGCGCTTGATGGAGATGACGCAACAGACCTCTACGACGAAGCGGGAACAGCCAGCACCCGCCAAGGCACGCCGCCGTCCTTCCGCAAAAAGGACGGCTGTTTCGGGTACCGCTACACAATCCTGACGAGACCCTGTCTGTCTGGCAGGCTTCGTCGTAGCATCACGGTATGAGTTCCATCGCGATTGTGATTATGGCCGCCGGCAAAGGCACACGCCTGCGGAGTGCCCTGCCCAAGGTGTTGCACCAGGTCGGCGGCAAGTCCCTGCTGCTGCACGTCATCGCGGCTGCCGAAACCGTGGTCCCGGCCAGCGATATCGTGGTCGTCGTGGGTCATCAGGCAGAGCAGGTGCAAGCTGCGACCGCACATACGGGGGTGCAGTTTGTCCTGCAACCCCAGCAGCTTGGCACCGGGCATGCCCTGCAGTGCGTGCGCGACTGGTACCGTGACAGCCAGACGCCGCTGCCGCAACATCTGCTCGTACTTTCAGGCGACGTTCCACTCATCCGCCCGGAAACCATCGCCATGCTCCGGGACAAGCACCTGCACGACCACGCAGCCATGACGATCCTGACCGCCCTTCCACCCGATCCCACCGGCTACGGACGTGTGCTGCGTAAACAGGATGGTTCCGGCGAAGTCTCAGGCATTGTGGAGCAGAAATCGCTGACCGAACGTCAGCTGGCGACGCCGGAACGCCTCCGCGAGATCAACAGCGGCATCTACGTCTTTCAGACGGCGTCGCTATTTGCCAGGCTGGGCGAACTGCAGAATACAAACAGCGCGGGTGAGTTTTACCTGACCGACGTAGCCGCCATGTTGGTGGCGGATGGCGAACGCGTCGTCGCAATTGCCGCAGAGTCGATCGATGAAGTGCTTGGTGCCAATACCATCGCCGAAATGATGCACCTGGATGCGAGCCTGCGCGAAATCACTGTCAAGCGATGGATGGCTGCCGGCGTAACAATCTTTCGCCCGGAAACCGTGACCATCGATGCCGCCGTCCAAATAGGACCGGATACGGTTCTGGAACCCTTTACACAGCTGTTGGGTAATACCAGAGTAGGCTCCAACTGCCGCATTCGGTCCTACTCCGTTGTGGAGGATTGCACCCTGGGCGAGGGAGTTCTTGTTCGAAACGGATGCATTCTGTCGCAGTCCACCGTTGCGGATGGAGCCCTGCTGGGACCCTACGCGCACCTGCGTCCGGGCAGCCAGATTGGCGCACGCGCCCACGTCGGCAACTTCGTCGAAACCAAAAACTCAGTCCTTGGAGAAGGCTCCAAGGCCAACCATCTCACCTACCTGGGCGACGCCGTCATCGGCAGCGGCACCAACATCGGCGCCGGGGTCATTACCTGCAACTACGACGGCGTCCACAAACACCGGACGACCATCGGCGACGGAGTGTTTGTCGGCTCCGACTCGTCTCTGGTGGCTCCGGTCACCCTCGAAAGCGGCTCCTACGTGGCCGCAGGCAGCTGCATTACGGACGACGTACCCTCTGGCGCTCTCGCCCTGGGACGCTCCAGGCAGGTGAATAAAGCTGGATGGGCTGACCGAAAAAAGCCGGTAAACCCACCTGAGGCACCCAGCAACGCTGAAGAATCTACTGAAATCGATAGAAAGATGTAGATTTCTGTACTTTGCTGCAACTTCCAGGCTGGGTTTGCGTCATAATAAGTGCGGGCGATATGCCTGAAAGGTTCGCGGACGGTTGAACAATATCCCGCCGCCACAAGTTGCGTCACTGGCCTCCCCCGTATGAGTGAATAACTCATACGGGCTCTTTTTTGCCATTTACAAGAAGCCATCGGTTCAGACAGGTGCGCAGTAGACTGTATCAATGAGACGTCTGCTTCCCTTGTTTGCCGTCGCGCTTCTGACTGTCGCAGCCTGCGCCCAGTGGTCCAATCCGGCGCTGGAAATCCCCGACTACAATCCTTCTGCACCGACCCGTCCCCTGCCGCCTGTGCTTCATGGGACGCAGCTTGCTGGTCCTGACTTCCAGCAGCCATATCAGGCCACGGTATATCGCATGGCGGCGAAGGTTTCACCGGTTCTGCACCAGATGCCTTGCTATTGCCGCTGCGATCGGTCCATGGGACACAACAGCCTGCACTCCTGCTTTGAGGGCACCCACGGCGCGGAATGCTCCACCTGCATGAAGGAAGCTGTGTTTGCCTACAACGAGACCAAGCGTGGCCGCACGCCCGCACAGATTCGTGCAGCCATCGAGAAGGGTGACTGGCTCAACACCGACATGGAACACGCGACGCTGTAGCGTTCGCAGACCCGGTCTCTAGTTGAGTTCCGCAGCCGGCCAGAGCCAGGCCGCACCGCGTACGCCACTGGCATCG
Organism: Janthinobacterium lividum; assembly: GCA_050954525.1. Lineage (GTDB taxonomy): Bacteria > Acidobacteriota > Terriglobia > Terriglobales > Acidobacteriaceae > Terriglobus. The sequence goes on along the minus strand of JBPBPZ010000241.1, from coordinate 621 downwards.
CCGTGGATGGCTTTGCGGATAGGCGTTTCGCAGCCCTTGCCAAAGGTGTACTGCGCGATCAGGGGCGGCAGGTTGGTATACAGCCGGTCAAGTCGCGACAATCCCCCGCCGATCACGATGCAATCCGGGTCGAGCAGGTTCATCACGTTCGACAACCCACGCGCCAGACGATCCTCAAGCCGCTTGAGGGCGGCTTCGGCTTCCCCGTCGCCCGCTTCGCTAAGCTGAACAATCTCCGGCCCACGGAGCGTTTCGCCTGTGACCTTGGCATAGTCCATCTCGAGTCCGGTGCCGGAAACCCACTTTTCCATGCAGCCGCGCTGTCCGCAGTAGCAGGGCGGACCCGGGAACTCGTCCGGCGATTCCATAGGGAGTGTGTTGTGGCCCCATTCACCGCCGATGCCGTTGGGGCCGCCATGTACGCGGGCGTTGATCGCGATACCGCCACCGCATCCCGTACCCAGGATGACGCCGAAAACCACTGGGAATCCCGCGCCCGCGCCGTCTGTCGCCTCTGACACTGCCAGGCAGTTGGCATCGTTCGCGCAGCGGATGTCCCGGCCCATGTGCTGCGTCAGGTCGGTTTCAAGCGGACGGCCGTTGAGCCAGGTGGAATTGGAA
>JBPBPZ010000181.1:0-13774 GCA_050954525.1 Janthinobacterium lividum | reverse complement strand
CGCTGCACGAAGATATTTACATCCTGAACATTCGCGACGCATGGGCTCCCATGCAGCAGATGCAGGCGCGGTATACCTTTTTTGGCCACACCCATGTGCAGGGCGGCTTTGGCTGGGAAGATGGGCGCTGGTTCGAAGTGCGGCCCCTGCAGCAGCGAAGCGGCAGGCAGCGTTCGCAATGGACGCTGCACTTGGGCGAGAACAGGCGCTTCCTTCTGAATCCCGGTTCCGTCGGCCAGCCGCGCGATGGCGACTGGCGTGCCGCATACGCCGTGCTGGATGACAGGCGGGACACGGTAACCTTCCACCGCGAACCCTATGACGTCGATCTGGCGGGCGGCCGCATCCTGTTAGCGGGCCTGCCCGAGCGACTGGCGAAACGGCTCCACGAGGGCCGTTAGGCGGGTTTACTGCGGGTCACGTACCTCGTGCAGCTTTAGGAAGTTAGTACCGCCGATGCGGCTGGCCGTGCCGCCCACAATCCCCAGCACTTGCCTGGGACGGACGTGGCCCAGCTTTGTCAGCGTCTCCTCTGCCATTTCCACCTGGAGGTCGCCCCCGCCAAACCGGTCGACCTTGATGGGATACACACCCCAAAGCATCATGGTCTTGCCGATCACAGCGTCTGACGTGGTGAGTGAGAAGATGCGCGTAACCGGGCGATATTTGGATATGAGGCGCGCCGAAGTTCCGGTTTCCGTGAAGATGGCGATGGCCGTCAAATCAAGGTCTTCCGCCGCCAGCGCCATGCTTTCGCAAATCGTTTCCGCGACGCTCAGCTTTAACGATTGCTGATGCTTCGGCGGGACCGGCAGCGTAGACCGTTCCAGCGCCATCTGGGCTTCGCTTTCCACGATGATTTTCGCCATCATGGCGACGGACTGCACCGGGTACTTGCCCGCGGCGGATTCTGCTGAAAGCATCACGGCATCAGTGCCGTCATAGACGGCATTGGCCACGTCGCTGACCTCGGCCCGGGTGGGGCGCGGGTTGTCGATCATGCTTTCCAGCATCTGCGTGGCCGTGATGACCGGCTTGCGGTAGGCCAGGGCGCGGCGGATGATGTGCTTCTGAATGGCGGGCACCTTTTCGGGCGGCACTTCCACACCCAGGTCGCCACGTGCCACCATCAGGCCGTCGGTTTCTTCCAGAATCTCTTCCAGGTTCTCAATGGCCTGCGGCTTTTCCAGCTTGGCCACAATCCACGCATCGCAGTTCAATTCCTTCATGCGGCGGCGCGTGTAGCGAATGTCTTCAGCCGTGCGCACAAACGAAAGCGCAATGGCGTGGACGTTCTGGGTCGCGATGAACTCGAGGTCTTCCTCGTCCTTTTCGGTCAACGCAGGCACTTTGACCGGGATGCCCGGCAGATTGATGCCTTTGTTCTCGCCAAGCATGCCGCCGTTGACGATTTCGCAGACCACATCACCACCGATTACCTCTGCGACGCGCAGTTCGATCAGGCCGTCCGAAAGCAGGATGATGTCGCCCGGGCCCAGGTTCTCTGCCAGCGTCGGAAACACGGTGCTGACCTTTTCCGCGCTGCCCTTCATCTCGTTGGGTGTGATGGTCAGGTGCTTGCCCGCTTCCAGCAGGACCGGCTTGCCATCTACCAGCTTGCCCGTGCGAATCTTCGGCCCCTGCAGGTCAGCCAGGATGCAGATGGGCTTCCCCTCCTCGGCGCTGACCTTGCGCACCATCTTGATCAGGTCGGCCTTTTGCTCGTGCGAGCCGTGCGAAAAGTTCAGTCGCGCCACATCCAGCCCGGCACGCACCAGGTCGCGGAAGACGGCTTCGGTCGAACAGGCAGGTCCCAGGGTTGCTACGATCTTTGCGCTGCGGCCCGCGCCCAGCAGACTGTTGCTTTGTGTCATCGTTCTCCGCGGCTGCGAGCCTATGCTCATTCCGCCCAAGAAGGATTCTACGTTGTCATACACAAAAGGCGCGTTGCGGCATGCGAAAGTCTTGGCTTCCAGGCGAAACCTGGACGTGCAGACGCTGCGTTAGCCCTGAAGCCCGGGCGAATGCACGGCGACGCGGCCCATTTCCGCGTTCAGTTCTGCCCCGCAGAGCACCGTAAGCGACGTAAGAAACAGCCAGATCAGCAGCACCACGCCCGTCCCCAATGACCCGTATACGCGGGAGTAGTCCGCGTATCGCGTGACGTAGAAGCCGAAGGCAAGCGTCGTCAGAAACCACGTGGCCGTGGCAAAGGCGGCACCCGGCAGAACACGCCGCCAAGGCGGCCGCACGGGGACGGCGAACCGGTAAATGAATGCCAGCACCGCCGCCGTGGCAGACAGTGACGACACCCAGCGCACCACGTTCGCTGTCCAGTACAGGCCTTTGTCCCAGCCCGTGGGCGAAAAGTGCATGACCGCGGTGAGCAGAAAATGGCCAAACACAATCAGAACACTGGCCGCGGCCAGTGGCACCAACGCGATGGGAACCAGCAGGTACGACTGCACCTGCTTGCGAACGGCACCGCGCCAGCCCGGTCCCCAGCACTCCTCACTGAGGCCGTAGGCGCGGCGAAACCCCTCCATCAGCGTTCCCAATACGCCGCCCGCACCGTACACGCTGACCAGGGCCGCACCCAGCAGAACGGTCGCGCTCTGCGGCGAACTATGGGCCGTGATGAAGTAGCGCTCAAACAGGGGGGCTACAGTTGCCGGCAGCACACGGTTCATGAACAGGGCCAACTGGTAGCGCAGTGGAGCGCTGTACGGCAGCAACGTAACCAGCGCAGCCACCAGGCCAAGCATGGGAAACACGGCGAATATCGCAGAGTAAGCCGTGGCTTTGGCCGTGGTCAGGCAATCGTGCTGAAAGGCATTCCAGTACGCCAGCCGCACCTTGTCGGTAAAGCGGAGGCTGCCTTCGCCAAAATCGCGTGCATGGTCAGAGACGGAACGGTGCAGCTCCGCGCTGCGGTTCGTGCGGTTCGTCGTCGCGTCCAAGCCGTCCACATCACCAGCATAAGCCGCCTACAGCTACGCGCGGGCTAGTGATTGCTTTGCACCCGCTCGCTCGCCGGCACGATCTTGCTCGTCCCTTTGCCGATCTAGACCGATCCGCTCTCCGCCCGGATTACGCGTGTGGTCCAGCCAAAGATTCCACCGTCCAACAGGTATGCGCTTCCGCTACCCGCTTGCAGCCGCGTCTGTGCTGATGATGACAGCACCCTTCCATCCTGTGCTGGCGCAGGCACCCGCCTCAACGACCGTACCTCCCGCCACCCAGACGCAGACCCTGAACGTCTCTGCCAACCTGGTAGTCGTCCCGGTAACGGTCCGCGATACCAAGGACCGGCTGATCCGTACGCTGAACCGCGACGACTTTACCGTGACCGTCGACGGCAAGCCGCAGGCAATCCGCTACTTTGACCGTGAAAACGACCTGCCGCTGACCGTGGGTCTGCTGGTCGACGTGAGTGGCAGCCAGCGATCCGTTCTGGACGCGGAGCGAACTGCCAGCGCGGCCTTTTTAGACGGCATGCTGCAGCCGGAGCGTGACCGCGCTTTTATCGTGGAGTTTGGACGGACTGCCGACCTGCTGGCGGACGTGACGCCTTCCATTCCGAAGTTGCAGGCAGCTTTGCAGAAGCTTGACGGGGATGGCGACCGCCCAAGTTTTGGCAGCGGGAGTACCCAGCCGGATGATTCCAGCGGCAACGGCACCGGGCAGGATAGCGGTAGCAATACAGGCTCAAACGGCGGTTATGGTGGAGGACGAGGACGGCGCGGCGGCAGCGGGGGGCAGCGCGGCTACTCGGGTGGCGGAACCGTTCTGTACGACGCTGTGTACCTTTCCTCCGATGAAGTACTGAAGAAGGCTCCGTCAAAGAACGGCCAGACGCGCAAGGCAATCATCCTGCTGACAGACGGTGACGACCGGGGCAGCAAGGAATCCATTTCAAGTGCGATTGAGGCCGCGCAGCGAACGGATGCCACGCTGTACGCGATTTACTACAAGGGCGAAGATCCTCACAGCGGCTTTGGCGGAGGTGGCTTTCCCGGCGGCCATGGCGGGGGTGGGTTTCCTGGTGGTCGAGGTGGTGGCGGATATCCCGGCGGTCGAGGCGGCAGCCAGGAGCGCGTCGATGGCAAGAAGGTTTTGGAGCGCATGGCCGACGAAACCGGTGGCCGCGTCTACGAGGTCACCAAAAAGATGACCTTGAGCGACATCTACCGGCAAATCGCGGAGGAGTTGCGCAGCCAGTACCGCATCGGCTTTAGCCCTTCCAGCACCGAAGAAGGCTTCCATAAAGTCGTAGTCGACACCGCCAAACAGAGCAAGCTGGTGCTACAAGCCAGGACCGGCTACTACACAGGCGCACCGGCGAAATAGATCTTCGCGTCATCCTGAGCGGCGCACAAAGTGCGTAGTCGAAGGACCTGCTTTCCTCTAGGGCTGCATTGCTGCTCGGGCAAACAGCATTTCCTGCGACTGTGCTGCGCTCCGCCCAGAAATGACGGCTGCAAGATGCGGCGCGCGTCGAGTCGACAGCGACGGTCTAGCTTTGCAGCAAGGTCATTTTGCCGTCCGGCGTTTTGCGAAAGGCGTGTAGCTGCCTTGCGTCAGGACCAACATGCCGCAGGACAATGGCATCCTTTGCCATCTCCAGGTGCGTGAAGCCGATGACGCGACCACCGAAGGGTCCGCGATTCTCTGGCGGGACGGACCAGTTGACCAACTCTGCACCGCCGCCGCCGGAGATAACAAACGACGTGGGGTGTCCATCGAACTCGATGTGCTGCAGGTCGTGGTCGTGCCCAGTGATGTAGAAGTCGACCTTGTGGTCGCGTAGCAGGTGGTCCCATCGCGGAATCAGCACGGCGTTATCGCGGTGGATGCCGTTGGTGTACAGCGGATGGTGCGCAATGACCGCGAGAAACGGAGTGGTGCGCGGTTTAGCCAGCTCCGCCTGGAACCACTGGTCCTGCTGGTCGGCTTCCTGGTGGCTCATCAGGTAACTGCCTGGCATGAACTCAAACGCCTTGGTGCCAGGCAGGTTTGAGTCAAGGCAGATGAAGGTGATGATCGGGTTTCGTTCGGGGTACTTGAACGTGTACCACTTGGCAGGCATGGTCCAGCGGGTCTTCTTCTGCCGCGGGTAGTCCAGCTGCAGCTCTACCTTGTCATGCTTGCCCCTTTCATAGTCATGGTTGCCCAGCACGGCATAGGCAGGCCCCGGGAAGAAGTTGGCCGGGTACATATTTTCGAACTGTGATTGCCAGCGCTCGTCGTCTACGCCGTTGTGCAGGTGGCCGTACCAGTTGTCACCCAGCAGGAACATGGCACCGGGCTGCACGTGCTGCGCGCCCATCCAGTTGCGCATGCTGTAGGAGACGGCCTTTTGCTGCTCGATGTACTTGTCCGTGCCCCAGTCGCCGATCATGAACATGTGCTGGGCACCCGGGTCTGGCACGGCAAAACCTGCCGCCTGTGCGAGAGCTTTGCCCGGCTGCAGCGCGGCCAGGGCTGAGAACGCAAAGGTCTGCCGCAAAAAGGATCGGCGTGAGAGATGTATGAAATTCGCCAAAGCAGCTCCTTCGAGTTCCCGTCGCAACCGATCAGTGAGATGTCAAACCAGCACTTTTATTACACCCGTACAAGGCTTAAGCCCGCATGAAGAAGTCATCCACAGGAACATCCTGGAAGTGACTGGATCACGTGGCGTCCAGTTATTCCCAGCCTGTCTGACGTGTTGACCACCACTGTTTACCGCGCAATCGCTCCAGGATTGGGCACAAAGTACAGAAACGCTCCCAGCACGATCAGCAGGCCGAGGTAATAAAACAGCGTGCCTGTGCTGTTCTCCTCCGGAGCGTCGTTGGTAAACATGCGCCACGCCATGCCCGCACCCAGAAACAGGAAAACGCCTTCACGCATCAGCGCGAATAGCACAATGCAGGATGCAAGGATCAAGCCTCGCCCGAGCCGGTTCAGCGCATAGGTCGCCTGCGCACCATCAAGCCCCAGTACCGGGATTAGATTGATCAGATTGACCCACGCTCCGGTATACGCCAAAGCCTGGAACAGCGGGTTCTTCGTCCAGGCGAACAGCCCAAGGCACGCCACAGCGGCACCCAGGCCCCAGAGCGGACCGGCCAGCGCGATGGCAGCAAGCTGGTCCAGCTTCATGCCCTGCGAGTACCACCGGACATAGGCACCCAGGCCGGGCAGAAACATCGGCAGGTCTGCCTTCAGACCGCGACGGCGAACCGCTACGTAGTGGCCCATCTCATGGATCAGGATGGAGATCGTGAAGCCCAGCGCGAACTTCCATCCAAACAGCGCCCAGTAGATGCCGAAGTAGCCCAGAAAGCCGAGCAGGAACTTCATCTTGAACAGCAAAAACAGGGCTGATTTGAACTTCATGATGCCGAATGCGACAGGTGCCAGGGGTCCCAACCGCTTTTTCCAGCGCGCGGTCTTATCGCTGGCAGCCTGTTGCCTGCCGTCCAGCAAATCGATGTGCTTCTGAATTTGTTCGGCCTGGGTGGCATCTGGCGGCAGCCACTGCAGTGCCCCCGTCCAAAGTTCCCGGGCTTCGGCCAGCTTGCCTTCACGCTCCGCGTTTGCTGCCGCCGCACCAATACGGTTCAGGTGTTGTGCGTAGACCAGTGTCTGGCAATCGGGGCAGGCCAGTACGCCTTCCGCAATCCAGTGGCGGCAGTTCGGGCACGAATAGACCGGCTCCGGGTCCGGGATGATTTCCGGAGTGTAGACGTCCGGGTTTGCTGCGGTAGAAGTGCTCATTCCACCTTAAAGACTACGCTTCTTCGCGGAGTGATTCCGTACCCGCGTGCCACCGGCATTTCGTTTACTGAAGCAAATGGACCGATTTCACCTTGCCATAGCACCGCAGGTTTCCGGTCCCGTCATCCTGAGCGGACACGCGGTGCCGAGTCGAAAGCCTGCCCTGAGAGTGCCGAAGGGACCTGCTTACCGTCCGGCTGCAGGGCTGCTTCGGGAGCAGCAGATCCTTCGGCTCCGCTCAGCATGACGATGGCTTCTTGAGCAGCGGGAAAACGCCCGGGCTAATGCGCCAGACCAGGGTTCTTGTCCATGCTGAGCAGGTTCGCCATGATGCGGAAGCTGCCGGGCACGCCCTCCGGCATCTCGCGGAAGAACGCGTACGCCAGGTAGACGTAGTAGCCGCGACCGTATTGCGTGTAGATCAAGCCACCGGTCTGCGGATCCTGCCCTGCGTCATGCACCTCGGTTGGCGCAATGTAGTGCGGGTCAAAGGACTTTGTAAAGCCGTGGCCGCGTTCCTCTACCCAGCCGTTGAAGTCGGCAGGGCCGATCTTGTTGGGCCAGTTCAGCAGCGGATCGTTCGGCTTTACGATCGTTACCTTTGCGTCTTCTTCGACGACGGTGTGGCCCTGGTCGCCCGGAACCGACAGCGGATAAGGACCGTAGTCGTGGTCGAACTCCGCGCTTTGGTACTGCGTCACCACAACGCCGCCGCGACGAACGTAGTCCAGCAGACGGCTGTTCGCCGCGCGCAGCACAGGACGTGCCGTGTAGGTACGCACACCCAGAACGATGTAGTCGAATTGAGAAAGGTCTCCGCTGCGCAGTTCCGCGTCAGACAGCAGGGTCACATTCACGCCCATCTGTCGCAACGCGTCGGGCACGTCGTCACCGGAACCCATGACGTAGCCCACACGCAGCCCCTGCGCTACCTTCACGTCCACGCCAGTAATGCTGCTGGCAGCGGGAGCAAAGCGTGGGTAAGGCCGCACACCTGGGTAGCCAATCGTGGTGAAACCCGTGCTGTACTGCTTGCCGCTGACGTCGGCTACCGCCGTGATCTTGTAGCTCTTTGCTTGCAAGCCGGGTGTCGACACACGGAAGCGCAGAACCACATCTTCGTTATCGCGCTGCATTGCAAACTGCGCGTTGGCAGGTTCGGAGGTCCAGCCGTTCGGCAGGTGGAGCTGCAACGAACCCTTCACTGGCCCCTTGACGCTGGAATGCACCGTGACCTGCAGCGACAGAGCCGTGGCCGAAAGGGGCAGAATGCCGCTGGCCGGGGACACCTGCACGGAGACAGCTGGTGCAATGCGCAAAGGTTCGTCGAGAGTTCCCAAGCCGTTGTAGCGGTGTGGTGTCTGCACCACGCCAGCCAGCCTGGCATGGGTTCCGTTGAAGCTGTATTGAACCTCTGCCAGCAGCGGGTACGGCTCTTCCGGCAGCGTAAGCCAGCGAGGATCCTGGATGTCGTAGAAGCTCTGCTCAAGTGATGGCCGCGAGTAGTACGGCATCGTGGGCTGCGCGCCTGCAGGCACGGTCGCCAGCAGGTAGTCATCGACCGCGACACCGGCGGCAAGCGGACCGGGAGAGAATGGCTTTGCTGGTTCGCCTTGCTGCTGCGCCTGTGAGGGCGGGAGCGAGGCTGGTGGCTGACTGGTGGCAGCTGTGGGTGACGCACTCGCTGACTGTGCGGCTGCAGCCGCGACATCCGGCGGTGCAGTTGCTGTCGCGGGCGCGGGTGCCGCCTTGGCCTGTGTCGGAGGTGCCGGGGGTGGCGTGCGCACCTTCCAGTCTTCGCGGGGCTCCGGTGGCTGTAGGGTGATGCTGTCGACCGTAACAGGCGCGGCCCCCTGGTTGGCCACGTGGATGCCGACACCAAAACTTTCGCCCGCGGTCACCGTTTGCGAAACGATCTCAGGCGGACCGCCCTGGCCTATGCCCCGCTGCGGCTGCGTTGGAGCGTTTTGCACGGTGGCAACCAGGCTCATGCCGAGCGCCTGCCCCAGCGCTTCGTTGAACTGCCGTTCCTTAATGCGCAGTTCAAATAACGCGTTGTAGCGTGCGTCGTCCGGCAGTTTGCTTGCCTGCAGGTTGCCGATCAGGACGCGAGTTGCATCCAGGCCGCTGGCAAGTGCGGGCGCGCTTTTTGCGGGATCAATCGCGTCGTAGCGATCGGTAGCTCCCTTAACCATTGCCGCAATGGCCAGCAGCTTTGGACGTGCGTCAGCCTGGGCGGATGCAGGCAGGTACGCAGCAATGCCTGCCAGCGATGTATCAATGCCTTCAAAGAAGTCGCTTTCACGCGCAGGCAGCGCGCCATGGGCTACGCGCGAGGCGTACAGGTGATACGTGGCGTCGGCCTTGCCGGGCGGTGGTGTTGGAACACCGCCTGTCTGTGATTTCTGCTGATTCAGACCCTCGCGCGCAACCTGCGTGTAGCTTTCGCCGAACAGGGCGTTGTACTGGCCGGTGGGCACGGTCACGGTCGCGGAAGGCACGGCGTGCAGTTCCTCGCCGCTGACGTAGTTCCTGTACAGCAGCGGTTCCACCTTGCCAGTCGCGTAGTCGAAGATGCCTTCCTTGGTCACGCGTGCGAATGGCGTGCGGGCGTAGACCTTGAGAGGTGCCCACGGACGGAGACCTTCGCGGATCTGCTCCGGAAACATCTTCGGATCGGCGGCGGCGGTATAGACCTCCTGCGCCAGCACACCTGCAGTCTGGTGGTGGCCGTGGCCGTCCGACACGTTCCCGGCAAAGACGCTGGTGACCACCATGGGCCGGGTTTCACGCACCACGCGCACCGCGTCACCCAACACGCGTTCGTGCGTCCACTGCTTCAGAGTTTCCTCGCGCGTTTTGGAAAATCCGAAGTCGGCCACGCGCGTGTAGTACAGGTGCACACCATAGTAGTGATTGGCCGAGAGATGCTCTTCCGTGCGCAGAATGCCAAGCGAATCCCAGAAATCGCCGGTCATGACGTTCTGTCCGCCTTCGCCACGGTTCAGGCTCAGCAGCGAAACCTCCGCGCCAACGCCGCGGCTTTCATACGCCAGCATGCCGCCGTCTTCATCGTCAGGGTGGGCGTTGATCTGGATCAGGCTCGCACGCGTTGCCAGTTTGCGCAGCGATTGTGCCAAACCTGCGGCACCGCGATCAAACGGCAGCGGCGTTGCATATGCCGGAACCTGCGGCTGCAGTGGCCCGCCTGGTGCCTCCGAGCCTGCGATGCGCTGCGCTGCCAGCGGCGCAGCAACAGCAAGCAGGATCAACGCGGCACGGGCAGACTTCGAATGGGTGTCGTTCACAAACGCTCCTGAAGGAAGGGCAGATGGCCGAAGCAAAGATGAAGTGGGTCTGCTTCCAGTAATAACAGGCCTGCGAAGATCGTCGAAATAGGTGCGGCAGCCCTGTACCATCAGCGCATGTCTACCAGCCCAAGCCGCGCGACTCCGGCGCACCAGGACGGACTGCAGCGCGGCCTTGGTACGGCGGGTGCGCTGGGGGCCAACATCATCGACATGGTGGGCGTGGGGCCCTTTCTGACGCTACCGCTGATTGTGGGCGTGATGGGTGGACCGCAAGCCATGCTGGGCTGGCTGCTAGGGGCATTGCTGTCGCTGGCAGATGGCTGCACGTGGAGCGAACTTGGAACAGCCTACCCGGAAGCGGGTGGCTCCTACGCGTATTTGAAGCGCAGCTTTCCTGAACGCTGGGGACGGGTGTTCTCGTTCCTGTATGCATGGCAGTTACTGTTCTCTGCACCGCTTTCCATTGCCAGTGGATGCATCGGATTTGCGCAGTATGCAAGCTGGTTTTTGCCAGGGCATTCGCACGTTGTGCAGACAGGCATTGCGATGCTGGCGTGCGTTGCCTGCACCGCGCTTCTCATGCAGCCGGTGCGCAGAATTGGCGCGCTGACCAAGGTGCTGGGCGTCGTTGTGCTGCTTATCCTGCTGGCGGTCATCGCCATCGGGTTCACGCACTTTTCAGCCGCACGCGCTTTCTCATTTCCGGCAGGCGCGTTCCATCTGAATGGCGCGTTCTTTCTTGGCCTGGGCGGCGGTCTGCTGATCTCTGCGTACGACTACTGGGGCTATTACAACGTCTGCTTTCTGGGCGCGGAAGTGATGGAGCCGCAACGCACGATTCCGCGCGCCGTGCTTGGATCGATTGCCATTGTCGGCACGCTGTACCTCCTGATGAACACAGCCGTGCTGGGCGTGCTGCCATGGCAGTCGCTGGCCAGGGAAGATGCAGGCGCGCGGCAGTACACCATTGCGGTGTTTGCGCAGCAGGCGTTTGCAACCCACACCTGGGCGCATGCGGTAGGTAGCGTGGCCGTGGTGCTGATCGCCCTGGCCGCGCTGGCATCGGTCTATGCTTTGCTGCTGGGCTACTCGCGCATTCCGTTTGCCGCCGCGCAGGACGGCAACTTCCCTGCCCCGTTTGCCCGTTTGCACCCAAGACACCGTGTCCCCACCGTTGCCCTGCTGACGTTGTGCGGCGTCACGCTGGTGTGCTGCGTGTTTCGCCTGCAAGAGGTGATTGCGTCGCTGGTGGTGGTCCGCATTGTTTTCCAGTTTCTGCTGCAGGGTGTTGCGGTCATGCTGCCGCGGCATCGTGCGGCGCGACAACAGCCTGGCGTGTTTCGCATGCCCTTGTACCCGCTGCCAACGCTGCTGGCGATGTGCGGATTCGTCTATATCCTGCTGTCGCGTCCGCGCCTGCTTGTGGAACTGCGGCCCGTCCTGTTTGTACTGTTGACGGGCCTTCTGGTGTACGGCGTGCGCGCGTTTCGGCAGCGCGCCACGCCGGTACACTGAGCCGATGCAGACGATCCTTACAGCGGGTGCAGCGGTTGCCGCAGGCGGCTTGCTGACCGGTGGCTACCTCTATGCGGCCAACTGGCCCACATCGCAGATCTTCGGTCGAACACTCATCGCGGGACGGGACACCGACCCCCAGCGTCATACAGTCGCTTTGACCTACGACGACGGTCCAAGCACGCGCAACACCCTGCCACTACTCAATCTGCTGGCCGAGTTCAACGTGCAGGCGACTTTCTTCATGATTAGCGAACACGTGCGCAAACACACAGAACTGGCGCGGCGGGTCGTCGCAGCTGGCCACGTGGTCGGCAACCACACAGCGATGCATCCCAACCTGTCACGCAAAAGCCCTGCACGTGTCAGACAGGAGTTGACCGCGTGCCAGCAAACGATGGAAGACCTGCTGGGCGTTTCGCCTGTGCTGTTCCGTCCGCCCTATGGTGCGCGTCGGCCCGACGTTCTGCGCACCGCTCACTCCCTGGGGCTGACGCCGGTCATGTGGAACGTCACCGCAAAGGACTGGCAGCCGATCAGCAAAGACGCGGTGCAGGCGTTTGTGGATGCGGGCATCGCCAGCAACCGGAGTCGCGGTACAGCGTCGAACATCCTGCTGCACGATGCATCGCACCTGGATGGTCCTGAGCCGGCAACACGGGCGAACTCCATCGCCGTGACTCGTACCCTGCTGGAGCGCGGCACCCTGCGCTTCACCACACCGCTGGCGTGGCTGGCTGCACCCAGGTAGAACGGTTAGATTGCCGATTCTTTCACACCCAGCTGCGTAAACAGCAACACGACCGCAACGGTCAGCACGAGAGCGATTGTGGTCGCGATCCAGCTTTGCCGGATTCGTTTCCGCGCGACGCCGATCAGCAAAAGCACGACGTACATCAGCAGGGCTGCGATAAGCCAATCGTAGTCATACGTGCGTACACTGGTTGCCGTCTGGCTGACCACGCGCGACACGCGGACGGCAGGCACCGTCATGCCCGCAACAAAGCCTGCGAACGCAGCGATGTATAGAACTACCGCCTGCCACACTACGGAAATTAGGTGTCTCAATGTGCCTCCTTCCTACTGGTAAGGGACAGCTTCGGTGTCGCCGCTTCGAAGCGCCGAAAACGTTGCTCCAACTCCCACTGCTGCTGTGCGCGTTCGCTGGTGGCCAGAAATGCGGAACACGGACTGCCCGGCTGCGCATCTACGATCCCTGCACATACCTTCTGCATGGATGTGAAGGCGTCGGGTGCAGACCATAGGCTGGCACCCGGCAGGAAGGCATGTTCCAGCGATGTCCGTGCCGATGCTTTCAGTTGCGTGTAAGTAAGCCCCTGCTCCAGGACGGCTCGTTTATATTCATGGGTAAGGTCAATGCGCGAAACGCCTTCGTCGTCCGTGGACAACGCGACCGGAACGCCCGCGGCAAGGTAGCTGCCAAGCGAATGGTCCTTGCCACGGATGCCCAGGATTACGTCGTTTGATGTCAGGTTGATCTCGACCATCACATGCCGCTGCGCCATGGTTTGCAGCAGGTTCTGCGCATCGGTTTCGTACAGGACATCCACGCCATGGCCAATGCGTTCGGCACCGGCCTGGTCCACTGCATCGTGGATGTGGAAGCGCAGCCCCTCAGGCGGCACCATGCCCGGCGAAAGCTCGCCCGCGTGCAGGCTCAAGTGCACCTTTGGGTATACAGAACGCAGGTAGTGCAGCATGTCCATTTGCGTGCGGTACTGCGACATGGCCAGGTACGCGTCCTCTGGCTGCACGAAGTTGATGCCGACTACGCGCGGATCCACACTGGCCAGTTCGAACCCCAACAGTGTCTGTGCAAACACTCGTGCCGGTTCGGCTGACCGCAGCACCTGGTAGATGTACCGCACTTCCACTTTGCAACTGGGCGACGCGGTCGCGGTTCCGCAGTGTTCGCGTGCCTTGCGCGCGTTGTCCATGGCGTCGAACTCCGCGCGGTCCGCGGCAATGTTATCGCGCAGACCGGCGCCCAGCAGCGTCTCGCGCATTTGTGCAGGGTCGCCATTCCAGGCGTGCTGTGCAGCCAGCCGCAGTGCCACGCCAAAGTCTGGCGTGTGCATTAATTCCAGGTACTGTTCGTTCTGCGCCGCAGCGCGCGTGGCTACCTCATCGACCCATTCACCGCCGTGGCTTTTCGCAATGCC
>JBPBPZ010000161.1:0-13826 GCA_050954525.1 Janthinobacterium lividum | reverse complement strand
CCAGGCCTTTAACGCCTTGGGATCGCGAGCCCGCAGGAACACGCCTCCAATACCTGTCACTCTTGCCATGGATCGATGCTCTCCGTGTTGAACGCTGGTTGCGCGGTCGGAACAGCCGAAGTGTACTGCATGGCGGAACGTGCTGAGTAAAGATGTTCAGGCAGCTGGCATTGGTTCGCCGGACTGCAGCCCGATCCCGTAGTGGGAACGGCAGCCTGTGCACGCCCCTGTCGCATCCAAGCGGTTTATGGATGCTGAGATTGCAGGCCGCATGTTTGTGGAGTTCCTGGCTCCGTTGCCCCAGGGAAAGGCAACCGACATTCACATCCTGACCGATGCGGATGCCGACGGCCTGCCCGCGGGTGCCCTGCTCTACCGCGCACTTCAGGCAGCCGGGTACGCGAGCGTCACCGTGGAAACACGCGGCAAGTTTGAGAACGCCTGGATGCCCGCCGTGCATGAGCGCCTGCGCCTGAGTGCGCCGGAGTGCCTGATCGTTGCCGACCTGGGAACGCGACCCGACACGCTGCTGGTCGGTGTGCCGACGTTGTTGATCGATCACCACGCGCCGTTCGGTACTCCACCCGGCGCTACCCTGATGACCAGCTACGGCACAGAGCCGACTGCCACCACCGGCCTGCTTGCGCTATGGTGTGCGCAAGCCATTGCCCCTGCCGTGGCAAACGACCTGCAATGGATGGCTGGCATTTCCCTGCTCTCAGACCTCGGCGACAAAGCCCCGTTCCCTGACCTGGCGGAATCAAAGAAGCGGTTCGGCGTCACTGCTCTGAAGGATCTGACCTCGCTGCTGAATGCGCCCCGACGCACGGCTGCGGGCGATGCCACGCCTGCCATGCGATTGCTGCTGACGGCCACATCGCCGAAGCAGGCGCTGGCAACGCCATCACCGGAGCTGGATGCCCTTCGATTCGCCAAGACCGAGGTGAGCGAGGCCCTGGCTGTCGCTCGCAAGGCGCCGCCGCGCTTCGCAACCAGGTGGCGCGAGGAATTAGGTGCGGACATGATCGCCGTCCGCATCGACACACCCTGCCAGGTCCATCCGCTGGTGGCGCAGATCTGGCGTCCACGCTTCCCCAAAGCTGTTGTTTTCGGCGTCAATGTCGGGTTCCGGCCGGGCTTTGTTCACTTTGCCGGACGCGCACCGAAGAACGTGAACCTGGTCCAGTTTCTGCGGGCGCACACACCTGCAGGAGCCGACGGCACGTTTGGTGGCGGGCATGACCAAGCCAGTGGAGGCGCCCTGCCTGTCGCACTCTGGAACCCGTTCGCCATGGAGATGGGCTGGGGGCCGGAGTTGCAGGTGGCCGAGGCATCCGAACAGTCGGAGCTATTTGGCCTGCGACAGCCCCGCATCCCTGCCGTCGTGGCCAGCCCCGTCAGGTAAACAGTAGAATCGCCTTCCAATGCTTCATCGAAACACTACCTCCGCTTGGTTGCGACGCGCACCAGTGTTCGCTTTCTCCGCCATGCTGCTGAGCCTTTTGCCCTTGACGCAGCCAACGCTTCGAACAGTGCATGCGGCCGCTAAGCAGGGCGGCAGAAATGTGGATTGGGCGGTGTATGGCGGTAACAGGTCGGGTCAACGCTACTCACCGCTGGCAGAAATCAACCGGGAAAACGTAGGGCAACTGAAGCCTGCATGGACCTATGACACAGGCGAGACCGGCGGCCTGGAAACGCACCCGCTGATTGCCGATGGCACCCTGTTCGGGTACACGCCCAGCCAGCAGGTCTTTGCACTGGACGCTGCCACCGGCAAACAGAGGTGGCGCTTCGATTCCGGCATCAAGTCGGGCCAGCCAGACCGCGGTCTGGCCATGTGGATCAAGGGACGCGAAAAGATCCTGTTTGCGAACACCTTATACGCCGTGTGGGCTCTGGATCCCGATACCGGAAAGCCGATTACGAGCTTCGGCGAGGCTGGCAGCATCGATCTGCGGAAGGATCTTGGCCCGGAGTCGCCCGAGAGTACCGTGGCCCTGACCACGCCAGGAACAATTTACAAGGACCTGATCATCTACGGCCTGCGGACTGCCGAGGCTGAACCTGCCGTCCACGGCGACGTTCGAGCTTACAACGTGCACACCGGCAAGCTGCAATGGAGCTTCCATACCATCCCGCACCCCGGCGAACCAGGCTACGAGACGTGGCCAAAGGACGCCTGGAAGTACACTGGCGGCGCCAACAATTGGTCTGGGAGCGTTCTGGATGAGGGACGGGGCATTCTGTACGTGCCTACCGGTTCCGCCGTTTCGGACTTCTACGGTGCAGACCGCCCGGGCGACGACTTGTATGCAAATTGCCTGCTGGCCATTGACGCGGGCACCGGCAAATTGCTGTGGCACTTCCAGGCGGTGCACCACGACATCTGGGATCGGGACTTCCCTGCCCCGCCCGTTCTGCTGACGGTCCGGCACGGGGGCAAACTGGTAGACGCGGTCGCGCAAACCACCAAGCACGGACAGGTGTTTGTGTTCGATCGGGTTACAGGAAAGCCGCTGTTCCCGATCGAGGAGAAACCCTTTCCGGCGAGTACCGTTCCCGGCGAGTGGACGTCACCGACACAGCCCATGACGTCCACGCCCGCGCCCTTCGCGCGGCAGCGGCTTACGGCAGACATGCTGACCATGCGAACGCCAGAGGCCCATGCCTGGGCTTTGAAGCAGTTCGGCACCTTCATCAGCAACGGGCAGTTCATGCCTTTCAGTGTTGGAAAGCAGACCGTTGTTTTTCCGGGATTCGATGGAGGTGCGGAGTGGGGCGGCGACGCGGTCGATCCCTCCAGCGGCATTTTGTACATCAACGCCAATGACGTTGCCTGGGCCGGCGGGTTGACCGAAGTAGCAGGCGGAGGCGGGGCCGGTGCAACGACCTACAACAACCAGTGCGCTGCCTGTCACGGGGCCGACCGCAAGGGGCAGCCGCCCGCCTTTCCATCGCTGGTGGACGCCACGCAACACCTTTCTGAACAGCAAGTAGCAGACACGATCCACAATGGTCGCGGTCGCATGCCGAGCTTTCCGAACATCACGGGGGACAACCTGCAGGCCCTGCTGGCTTATGTCCGCAACGGGCAGGAACCCGCCGCCACGGGTGATAAGCAGGAGGTCACCGCCGGACCTGCTCCGACCGGAAGGCCAGCCGCAAAGTACCGCTTCACCGGGTATAAGAAGTTTCTTGACCCGGACGGCTACCCTGCGGTCGCGACGCCCTGGGGAACACTGAATGCACTGGACCTGAACACCGGGCGGTATCTGTGGCAGATTCCACTGGGCGAGTACCCGGAACTTGCAGCCAAGGGCATCCGGAACACGGGTAGCGAAAACTATGGAGGTCCGGTGGTGACCGCAGGCGGCCTGGTCTTCATCGGCGCCACCAGCTTTGACCGCAAACTGCGGGCGTTCGACAAGGACACCGGCAAGTTGCTGTGGGAGTACACCATGGAGGGCGCAGGCAATGCCACGCCTGCTACCTACATGGTCAACGGTAAACAGTACGTGGTGATCGCGATCAGCAACGCACACCAGCCCAAGGCTCCGCAAATAGCCAAGTACGTCGCCTTCGCATTGCCCTAGAAGAAAGGCTCCCTGCCCTTCACTTGCTGTCTGGTGTCATGCTTTACAGATGAGACACGTTAGATCCTTCGCAGCCGCAGCATGCCTTCTTAGCCTTGCAGCCATGGCACAGGACACCGGCTACTGGAAACCGATGAGTACAACCGCCAAGGGGATTACGGGCGACATCGGCATCACGGGTGAAAAGCTCACCATCAATTTTGCGAGCTTCACCATCGCGGACATCCGCGCCCTGACTCCGGAAGAAAGTGCCGCCGTTTTCAACTCGGAACCGGGCAACACGGGCATCGGCAAGCTCTATCGCTTGAACATCCCGGCGAAAAAAACATTCCTTCACCGGAACGCGATGTGCGGTGCAGAAGACACGGAATGGATGGCTACTTTTGCCAGCAAGCGCACGTTGGACGTGGCCTTCTTCTCCGGTTCGCACATGCCCGTGTTCACGCAGGAAGCGATCGGCAACTCAACCGCTCTGTGCGGGACGTTTGCGTACACGCGCTAAGTTCCAGAGTGCAAAAGCAAGAGGGGAGCACATGATGTGCTCCCCTCTTGCTTCAAGTCTGGGCTACGGATTAGCGGCTGCGACGACCGCCGGAACCGCTACGGCCACCAGGACCACCAGATCCGCTGCGACCGCTGGATGCACCCGCACCACCGCTACGCCGGCGTCCGAAACCGCCGCCGCTACCCGCGGGCCGCGAGGAACGAGAAGGCACCGAGGTCTGTTCGTGCCCCTGGCCGTCCGGGCTGGTCTTCCAGGCTCGCGTTTCCAGCTGCATCAGGTCGTTTGAACCTGCTACATCAAGGGGAGCGTTCCGCTCTTCCTTCTTCAGGTCCTTGTCAGCCACGCGCCAGTCGAACTGGATCTTCAACTCACGCTCCATGCGGCGCGCATCGCTGCGCTCCTGGGGCATGACAAAGGTGGTTGCAACGCCGGTTGCAGACGCACGGCCCGTACGGCCGATGCGGTGGATGAAGTCGTCCGTTGCGCCCGGCAGGTCGTAGTTCACGACGTGCGCAATGTGCGAAATGTCGATACCGCGAGCCGCTACGTCCGTCGCTACCAGAACCCGGCTCTTGCCTGTGGCAAATGCCTTCAGCGCTGCAGTCCGCTGGGACTGCGAACGGTCGCCGTGAATGACAGAGACCTCGTGGCCCAGCTTCTCCAGCTTGCGGCTCATGCGATCCGCGCCATGCTTGGTGCGCGAAAACACCAGGTACGTGCCAGGATCTTCACCCAGCATCTTGTCCAGCAGGGACAGCTTCTGGTCCTGCATCACGGTGTACGCGCGCAGTTCAACGCGCTCGTTGGGCTTGCTGGTGGTGCCGATCTCGATGCGAACGGGCTTGTTCACGTAGTCGCGGACGATCTCCGTAATGTTTGCATCCAGCGTGGCGGAGTAGCACATGGTCTGACGCGTCTTCGGCAGAGCGCCCACAATGCGGCGAATGGCAGGCAGAAAGCCCATGTCCAGCATGCGATCCACTTCGTCCAGGACAAGCATTTCCACGTTGCGCAGGCTGATCTCGCCGCGCTTCAGGTAATCCTCAAGACGTCCGGGGGTCGCAACCACAAGGCGCGGACCGCGACGCAAGGCGTCAAGCTGAGCGCCTTCGGAAAGGCCGCCGCAAACCAGCACAGCGTCTGACTTCGCGTTGGAAACGATCTTGCCGTAGGCCTCAAGTACCTGCATGGCAAGCTCACGTGTGGGCAGCAGGATCAGCGAGCGGATCGGCTTGATCTGGCGCTTGCCGGTCTGCACGGTAGGTACCGGTGCCGGGTTTGCATCCATCTGCTCGATCATCGGGATCAGGAACGAGAGCGTCTTGCCGGTACCGGTTGCGGCGGTGGCAAGAACGTCGCGCTTTTCCAATGCGGGCGGGATTGCCTTCGCCTGCACAGGTGTAGGCGTCACAAAGCCAGCGGATGCCAGGCGGTCTTTCAGGCGCTGCGAAATAGCGAAATCGTTAAAAACGACTTCAGCGGCGGCGACGGGGGTAGAGGTAGGGGCTGGGGTCGTTGCGTCAAGAACTGCGGTATTGCTGGAACTCAAGAGTGATCTTTCATCTGTGGAGACGGCACGCGTCTTTGGCGTGCTTGCCTGCCAAGTAGCTTCGTGTTGCAGGGCTGCCTGCTCCCATTTGGCTGGGGGAGTGACACCATGGATTCGATCGGTTCAGCAGGGCCATGGGCGCTGCTGCTGCACGGCGAGGTCTCACAATCAAGACCGGTCAAGCCAGAGCAACCAACGCTTCCCTCTCACTTGTTCAAGGGATGGCAAACAGCGGTGGATAAGAACATCGTGGTCTCTGGCCAGCCCAAATCCACTCCGGGCCGTTCCCGCGATGCCTCCGAGCAAAGTGCCTCGTAGGAACAGACTAACACGTTTGCCAGGACCAGAACGCATGTCGGTAGAATGGTCGCGAACCTGAAGAGGAAGCAGACGATCAAACCTGATTTCGCGAACCCTGATCTGCATGTGGAGCCGTCCGATATGCATCGAGCCGATGGGGATGGCTGCACGGCGAACGACTTGACCATTCGCGTGGTGCTCGTCCTGTACAGAATGTCACCGGCGCAAAGTCCAGCCTTTCGCGCTCTGCAGGAGCTGCTTGCAGGCGACGCGGCAGTCGCGAAAACCGTGCGTCTGACTATCTGTGACAACACACCGGGCCAGGTGGAAGATCCTGTCCTGCCAGATGCGCGCTATCACCACAATCCCTCGAACCCTGGTCTTGCTCGGAGCTACAACCTTGCCCTGCAGCATGCCAAGCAGGCCGGTGACCGCTGGCTGCTTCTTTTGGATCAGGACACGTCGCCGACACCTGCCTATTTCGCGGAGGCACTAGCCCGAGCACAGGAGTTTGAAGACAAAGCGGACGTGGTCGCTATCGTCCCCAAGTTGATCGAGCATGGAGTTGTGCAATCTCCGCATCGTGAACGCATGAGTCTGCACCCTGCGCCGCTGGAGCCTGACTTCTTTGGCCTCTGCGAAGAACCGTTGACTATCTTTAATTCGGGTGCAGTGATACGAGTGTCCCAGTTGCAGAAGATCGGAGGCTTTCCTGAGGACTTTTGGCTTGATTTTTTGGATCACGCCACCTTTCATCTCCTGCGGCGCGAGGGCGGGCGGGTGTTCGTGATGCAGGCTGCTTTGCTGCACCAGGTGTCTTCAAATGTGAAACCTGAAGACTGGGATCGCACCTTTACGGAGCGTCAGAAGAACCTATTGGCAGCGGAAGCTAAGTTTTACGGCCTCTATGGGACGGGGTTGCAGAAGCGTTGGTATCGCATCCGCTTGCTTCGCCACGCCTATGGCTCGCTCAAGCACCTGCATTTCCCTATGCTGTGGCAGCTCATGTGCACGCTCGTGCGGGTCCGCTGATGCACATCCAGGGCAAAGCTACCGCCGTACTCGTTCTGTACCGAGCGTTGCCGGAAGCCAGCGTTTGCTTCACGTCGCTTCGGGATTGCCTGGTGAACGATCCGCAAACGGGTCTGCAAACCCTGCTGCTGTACGACAATTCATTGGAGCCCGCAACTCCTCCAGCGGTCCGCATCCACCTTGTGTACCAGCACGATGCCGCAAACGGTGGCGTCGCAGCCGCTTACAACGCAGGACTGGAACAAGCCAGGAGTGATGGCTCTGAGTGGCTGCTGCTGCTGGACCAGGATACGGCGCTCACAAGCGAGTACCTGGCAGAACTGAGTAGCAGCATGGCCAGCGTTCCGCCGGAGGTTTCGGCCATCATTCCGCGCCTTGTGCAGGACGGTGAGACGCACTCACCGCAGACGCTACCCCGACTCTCCCACAAGTCACTGCACCCGTCGCAAGCCGGCCTATTGCCTATGCGGGTGTCGGCCTTCAACTCTGGTGCCGCGCTGCGCGTGTCAGCTATAAAGCGATTTCCGGATCGCTACTGGCTCGACTTTTTGGACCATGCGGTGTTCCACGAACTGCAGGCAAACGGCGGGCGCATCTGGTTGATGCAGGCCAGACTGCCGCACAGTTTGTCTACGCAGAAACTTGGTGAAGACGCGTCATTGCAGCGGTACCTGAACGTGCTGCAGGCAGAGCGTGATTTTTACCGCGAATATGGCTCCGTTCCGGATGCACTTTTCTACAGGCTGCGCCGCACCAAACAGGCGGTCGGGCACCTGTTGAAAGTGCCCGACAAGCGGTTTGCGCTGCTGAGCCTGCGCGCTGCTCTGGGCCTGTTGCCGCCCACACCCACCCGCGCCCGGTAGCTCTTCTACCGGGTACCTGCGCCTAGATGTGGCAGGTGACCATGTTGCGTTTCTCGAGGTAGCGCTGGTGGTATTCCTCTGCCTTCCAGAAGGTTGCTGCCGGTTCCACGACCGTGGCTACGGTGTTTCTGAAAATGCCAGCGGCGTTCAGTTCCGCGATCTTGGCCTCTGCTTCTCGGCGCTGGTCCTCGGTGTGCGTGAAGATGACGGAACGGTATTGCGTGCCCCAGTCAGGCCCCTGCCGATTCCGTTGGGTCGGGTCGTGCAGCGAGAAGAACGCGTCCAGCAGACTGTCGAAGCTGATGCGCGCAGGGTCGAAGGTGACCTGAACTACTTCTGCGTGGCCGGTGCTATCCGTACAAACATCCTTGTAGGTCGGGTTCTCGAGCGATCCGCCCTCGTACCCCGTCATGGTGTCCAGCACGCCGGACAACTCGTTCAATCTTGCTTCCACTCCCCAGAAACATCCCGCACCAAACGTCGCCTTCTCTGTTGCCACTTCTACTACCCCCTGCTGGTTCCACACCCACGGTAAGACTCGTAGGCAACACGCATTCTTATGCTTTCCGCCTACTTTTGTCATGCACATTGCGTAAAAAGACGGTGACCGCAAGTGCGATTGTTTGTGGATGTTAGTGTGAGATTGCGAACTGCGCAGAGGGTGAGACAAGGCGTTGAACAGGCGAAACTTCATGGCATCGGCAGCGGCGGTTTCTGGCGCGGCATTCAGTGGTGGCAATATGGCGGCACAAGCAGCAACACCCGGCAAAGAGTTCTACCAGCTACGCAAGTACGAGCTGCGCAACGGACCACAGACCGCCAGCGCGCAGAAGTACTTCTCGCAAGCCCTGATCCCCGCCTTGAACCGCATGGGCATGCCGCAGATTGGTACGTTCCAGCTCAGCATCGGGCCGGAAACGCCGACATATTACGTCCTGATTCCGTCAACGAATCCCGAGACTCTGCTCACCCTGAACATGAAGCTGGCTGCGGACGCCGAGTTCAGCAAGGCCGCTGCAGACTTCTGGGGCGCACCCGCGACCGCACCTGCCTTCCAGCGTGAAGAAGTCACCATGATGTCGGCCTTTGCGGGCTTCCCGAAGCTGATTGCACCCAAGCCGGGCAAACGCATTTTCCAACTGCGCACCTACGAAAGTCCCAGCAATGCTGCCCACCTGAAGAAGGTGGAGATGTTCGAAACCGGCGAGATCGCCATTTTCCAGAAAAACGGCCTCACACCCGTCTTCTTCGCGCACAACCTGATTGGCCCGCGCCTGCCCAGCCTGACCTACATGCTGACCTTTGCCGATGTGGCCGAGTTAAACGCACACTGGTCTGCGTTTGGCGGCGATCCCACATGGAAAGAGCTGTCGCACAAGCCCGGCTACACCGACCCGGAGATCGTCAGTAACATCGCAAACCTGTACCTTAGCCCGCTGGCAAGTTCTCAGATCTAGAGTTTCATTCCTCTGGACTTGCGTCGTGATCCTGAGCGGAGCGCATACTTTTACTTCGCTCAGGATCACGATGACAGAGGTTGAACGCCCTGAACGCGGCTTAGAACCGGGGCCGCGCGCCGCGAGATCCGGTTTTCTGGCCCTGCTGCTTCAGCTTCGCGGCGTCTGGCAACTTGTGTTTGCGCTCGACCTTTTTGCCTGCGGCGGCCCGACCCAGCGCCTGCACTTCACCAGGCGTCAGTTCACGGAATTCGCCCGTGGGCACGTCCAGCACCAGCGCACCGTAGCCAATGCGGCGAATCTTCTCGACGTGGTGGCCGACTTCTTCAAACATCTTGCGCAACTGGCGGTTGCGACCTTCCGTCAGCGTGACCTCGTACCAGGGGTTCTCTCCGCCACGCGCCAGTTCGACTTTCGCGGGAGCGGTCAGAACGCGGTCGCGCCTGCCTCCACGCGCCTCGGCCAGGCGACCACGGTCGATCATCACGCCAGAGCGGATCTGGTTCAGCGCGTCCTCTGTCGGTCGGCCCGCGACCTTGACAAGGTAGGTTTTCGCGACCGAGTTCGCAGCCTTCGACAGGCTGTTCGCCAGGTCGCCGTCGTTGGTCATGAGCAGCAGACCTTCGGAGTTGTAGTCGAGCCGGCCCACGGGGTACAGCCGCACGTCGAGCCGCTTGCCCGACAAGCGTGCCGACTCTTTCAGGAGGTCGACAACTGTGTCGCGGTGCTCCGGGTCGTCCATGGTGGTCACGTAGCCGCGCGGCTTGTTCACCATGAAGTAGCGGTGTTCCTGCGGTCCCTGCAGCAGCTTGCCGTCTACGCGGATGTGATCCTTCGCCGGGTCTGCGCGCGTTCCCAGTTCCGTGACCAGGGCACCGTTGACCTGCACACGGCCGTCGAGGATCAGTTCTTCCGCCTTACGCCGCGAGGCCAGACCCGCGTCCGCCAAGATTTTCTGCAGGCGCGTGCCCGAAGGTGCCTCGGGCTTAGCCGGTTGTGACGGCTTCTTCGGCTTCTTGCTGGTCTTCGGCTCGACTTGTGGCTCGGTTGTCGCCTTGTTCTCCGACGTGGTCGGCTTCGTGGTCTTGCGCGTGTCCTGTGGTTTGTCCGGCGCTGTGAATTTCTTGATGCTCATGGGTGTCCCTTCCCTCTGCGGTCTCCGCAGTGGCCTGCTGTTCTGGTTCATCGGTGTTGCTGGTTACTGCTTGTTCGGGTGCGTTTGCTGCAAGTATGTGTTCGGCGTCTCCGCGCACGTTGGCCTGCTCGATCACGGCTTCGGCATTGTCCATGGGCAGGTCGTCCTGCTCTGCAAGCTCGCCTGCCATGCGCTCGAACTCCTCCATAGAAGGTAGTTCATTGACATCTTTCAGCCCAAATCGCAGCAGGAAATCGCGCGTGGTCTTGTACAGCATGGGCCGACCGATCACCTGCTTGCGCCCGGCGGTGGCGATCAACTTGCGAGCCATGAGGCCACCCAGCACGCCAGCGGAATCGACACCACGAATCTCAGAAATTTCCGCCGCCGTTACCGGTTGCTTGTACGCGACTACCGCAAGCGTCTCCAGAGCGGGCAAAGTCAGCTTCAGCGCGGGCTTCAGGCTCTTCACAAATCCACGTACAGCGTCGTGATACTCCGGCTTGGTGCCCATGCGAAAGCCGCTGGCGACTTCCCGGATCTCGATGCCACGCTCACTCTCGGCGTAGTCTCGGATGAGCCGGTCAACCGTGCGACGGATGTGTTCACGGATCGCCCGATCACGGTCGCGTGCACGGCGCTTGTCTTCCTCCGCAGGCTGCTGCGATGTCGCACTGTTCGGGGTGACCGGGTCATCGGAGACTGTGTCGGCATCGGAGCCGATGTCCGCAAAGCCCTCGGTTACATCGACAGCCTCCGGCATCGTTTCTGGAGCCAGGTCGCGCTGATCTTCGTTCAAAGAAGTTTGCGGCTCTCCACCGTCCAGCATCAGCGAAGCCTGCGCCGAAGCAACCTCGTCGACCTCTGCACCGGCTTCATCCGCCAGCAGGCCGACCAACTGCTGCAGCGTAACCGGCTCTTCCGAGGCGTAGATAACGGCTTCGATTTTTGCTTTCAGGCTCATGCGTTTCTTGGATCTTTCAGTGGCTCGACCCTAGTAAGTGTACCTGTCTGGCGCATCCCACAAGGCGGAGGATGACGTGGCGAAGCTCGAAGCAGTACGTGCCGACATCACCACCTTGCACGTGGACGCAATCGTGAACGCGGCCAACACCAGGCTGAAGGGTGGTGGCGGCGTGGACGGCGCCATCCATCGTGCGGCAGGCAAGGCTGACCTGCTGGCGGCTACGGCACCACTAGGCGGATGCGCCACCGGCGACGCGAAGGCTACACCTGGCTTTCGCCTGCTCGCGAAGTGGATCTTCCATGCGGTCGGACCGGTGTGGAGCGTTCAGCGCGGCGGCGAGACGGCCATGCTCAAGGCAGATGCTCTGCTCTCCAGTTGCTATCGCCGCTGCATGGAACTGGCTCACGAACACGACTGCAGGTCGATCGCATTTCCGGCGATCTCAACCGGGGTTTACCGCTTCCCGCCAGAACGTGCGGCACAGATCGTCGTGCGCACCGTTCAGGAGTCACTCCCAGGCTCAGGTGTGGATCACGTCATCTTCTGCTGCTTCAATGAAGCAACAAAGGAGATCTACGATCAGGTACTCGCGCTTTAGCGCCAGTCGTCGCGCATACGTTCCTGGTGGGCCAGCACTTCGTCAAACTGATCTGTCTTTTTAATCAGGATGTCGCCTATGCCCTCGGCCTGCCGTAGCAGGATAGCCTGCAACCGCACCAGTTCCAGCATGGCTAAAAACGTGCAGATCAGAGCCTGCTGGGAGTGAGTGTTCTGCAGCAGGCGGCGCAGGCTGGTGGGCCGGTCTTCCAGCATCAGGCGGCGCTTGGTGTACTCGATCATCTGCGCGACTGTGACCGTTTCTTCGTCCACGTTCAGCACGGGCCGCTTGCGCAGCCGATCCAGGATGTCACCAAAAACACGCACCAGGTCTGTGGTATCCGCGTCGATCTCACGCTCGGCCGTGGCTTGTTGCTTGAACTCGCGAATGCCCGGGGTCGTCCAGGTTGCGTCCTCAATGTGCTGCTTTTGCAGCAGCATTTGCGCGGCGGCCTTGAAGCGCTCATGCTCCAGCAGGCGCTCCACTAGCTCCCGGCGCGGGTCTTCCATTTCGCCCGCAAGCATGCCGCTGACCTCGCGCGGCAGCAGCATTTTGCTCTTGATATGGATCAGCAGCGACGCCGTGTAGATGAAGTCCCCTGCAGAGTCGACATCGGTCTGCTTCAGCGTTTCGGTGTATGCAAGGAACTGGCGGGTCACCTGCGCGATGGGAATGTCGTAGATGTCGATGCTCTGCTTGCGAATCAGGTCGAGCAGCAGGTCTAGTGGGCCGTCATACACCTGCCCGACCGTAAGCAGAAAGGGCGACTGCGATGCCTCTTCCTTAGAAGGGGCAGCAGATTTCTTTGCAGCCTTCGCAGGTGCTGCAACCGGAGCTTGCAGCACCAAAGCGTCGGCCGCTGATGACGCAGTGCCCTCGGGTGGAACTCCGGTCTCTGGTTCGGTCTCGATCACGGCTGCTTCAAGTATGCCGGACGGAGCTTGTCGCTTGCCTTCAGCATGAGGAAAGACGGGTACAGAACTGCAGCTTCAGTCCGGATCGGTCGCAGATGGAGGAATGTTCGGCACCTGCTCGTGGTCGCCTTCTGGCGTGTACTTGCTCTCGTCGTTCAGTTCCGGGTTCATGTCGCCCTGCGGTGACAGGTTCGCATGGCGCGTACGGTCCGCGTCAAATGCGGGCATGGGCTTGTCTTCGTTCGGTACTGGCTTCTGATTGCTGTCCATGGTGTCCTCTTCGTAACCTGTCAGATGCAACATCTGAGAAGGTGGCGCTTGAATCAAGGGCGTCGAAGACCGATAGCTACCAGCGCCTCATGCATGGACACTTCTGCTACCTGTCGCGCGCGTTTTGCTCCATCCTGCAAAACGTCTTCCACGTACGGACGATCCGCCTCAAGTTCCCTCCGGCGTTCGGCGATGGGCGCAAGTTCTTTCACGATGCTGTCCGCGGCCCACCCCTTGCACTCAATGCAACCGATGCCGGCGGTGCGGCAGCCGTCGTACACCTTGGCCAGGGTCTCGGTCGATGAGAACACCTTGTGCAGGTCACCCACTGGACATACATCTGGATCGCCTGGATCGGTGCGGCGAACGCGAGCCGGATCGGTCACCATAGTCTTGAGCTTCTTCCGGATGTCCTCGGGAGACTCCGTGAGACCGATGGTGTTGCCGTAGCTTTTGGACATCTTGCGGCCGTCCAGTCCGGGCAGCTTTGGCGAGGGAGTCAGCAGTGCTTTTGGCTCCGGAAACGTCGCTTGTTCGACCAGGTTCTCGCTGATCTCTGCCTTCATCAGCTCCTTGTCGGACTGAGCGGCTGAGACTTCAGGGGTCACTGCAGACCGGTAAAGCTGGTTGAACCGTCGAG
>JBPBPZ010000171.1:0-13881 GCA_050954525.1 Janthinobacterium lividum | reverse complement strand
TCCATTTCAGACGGCATCAGCATCAGGTCGCCCAGCGGCAGCAGGTCCTGCACGCTGTCCTGCTTGCCCAGAAAGTGGATGCGGTCCTGAATGCCGTGGCTCAGTGCAAGGTGCTCCGCGATGGAGCGGTCGGGGCCATCACCGATCAACATCAGCCGCGACGGCACCTGCTTTGCGATGCGCGCGAAGACCTCGACCACGTCGCCCACCCGCTTGACACGGCGGAAGTTCGACAAGTGGATGATCAGCTTCTCGCCCTCGGCAGCGTACATGGGACGCAGCTCGCGGCGCTTTGCCTCGTCCGGCTTGTAGACATCGCAGTTCACGAAATTGTTGATGACCTCAATGGGTCCTCGCAGGCCGCCGTTTACGCCAAAGTCGCGCTCCGTCATGTCGCGCAGGTAGGCTGAAATGGACGTGACGCCGTCACTCTGCTGGATGCCAAATTTGGTGATGGGCAGGTAGCCGGGGTCTTGCCCGACCAGCGTAATGTCGGTGCCGTGCAGTGTGGTGATGAAGGGCAGGCGGATGCCGCGTGCCTCCAGCATCTGCCGCGCCAGCAGGGCGCACACCGAGTGCGGAATCGCGTAGTGCACGTGCAGCAGGTCCAGGCCGTAAAACTCCGCCACCTCGGCCATGCGCGACGCCAGCGCCAAATCATACGGAGGGTACTGGAACAGCGGATAAGTTGTAACCGCGACCTCATGGAAGTGAATGCCGACTTCGCGCCCGGTAAGGCGGAAGGGCTGCTGATAAGTGATGAAATGAACTTCGTGGCCTCGGGCGGCGAGCTCAATACCGAGTTCGGTCGCGACGACGCCGCTGCCGCCATAGGTGGGATAGCACGTAATGCCGATCTTCATCTGCTCAACCTTTTGCCTCCTGCTCAAACCGGAGGTCATCCACCTAGGGAAGCTCATCGAACAAGTCGTCATCCTGAGCGTAGCGAAGGATCTGCTTCTTCGGGGCAGCTTGCTAACTGGAAGGGAAAGCAGGTCCTTCGATACGCACTGCGTGATTCGCTCAGGATGACGAACTGAGAACTTGACGCTGTTCACTCTGCGGAAGGTGCGCCTAATCCACCAATTCGACCAGCATCACCTGGTCACTGCCGTCGACTTCGTTCAGCTTGACCTCGATAATCTCACGCGCACTGGTTGGCACAACGCGGCCCACAAACTGCGCTTCAATGGGCAGTTCACGGTGACCACGATCGATCAGCACCAGCAGGCGAACGGAGCGCGGGCGGCCGTGGTCAAACAGCGCATCCAGCGCGGCACGAATGGTGCGGCCGGTGTACAAAACGTCATCCAGCAGAACAATGTCGCGACCCGCGATGTCGAAGCCGATGTCGCCTTTCTCTACCGTAGGCTTGGGGCCGCTGGTGGACAGATCGTCGCGGTAAAACGAGATGTCAAGCACGCCGGTTTCAACCGGCTGGCGCTCGATGCCTTCGATGATCTTCGCAATGCGTTTTGCCAGCGGAACGCCCCTGCGCTTGATGCCGACCAGGCCAAGATTGCCGCTGCCTTCGTGCTTTTCCATAATCTGGTGGGCAAGCCGGACAAGGGTGCGTTCGATTTCAGAGGCCGACATGAGCCGGCCCTTCTCGCGAATGGTTGGGGTGTTTCCGGCGGCTGGTGCGGTCGTGGCGTCGCTCATCGTGCCGTGATGATACGGTTCACGGAAGTGTGTCGCAAGTGACTCAGGAGCAGCCAGGGCGCTATGCCTCGCTAATCGATGTTGCGCTGCCGCCGCGCCCGCAACATGGTGGCAGCCATCCAACCACAGACCGAGCCAGCAGCTACCAGCAGCAGCACGGTAAATACATGGCCGAGGATAAAGGTGCCCGCCCGAAACTCTGGTGTGTGCAGAAATGCGAGCAGCTCCGGTGGCGGCGGCGAACCAGCGGCCTGCAGCTGCGCGGGCATCAACGCAACCGCCTGATCCATCTTCTCGTCCATGGCACGGGAGTGATACCCGTAGCGCAACACGTAACCTGCAACCCCGGTAATGGCTGCGGTGAGAGCGCCCATCCAAAGGCCAAGGAGTGCGCCCATCCGCGTTCCACCGGCAGAGGACACCGTGCCGGCTGGCTGGCTTCGGCCGTATCCAAACACGGCTCCCAGCGCCAGCAGGGGGGTCATTAGCAGCACCAGGCCACCCACTTCCCCTGCCACCAGCGCGCCGGGCAACAACGACGCGGGCACAACGCCCAGCAGACCCACCAGACCAATCATGCGGAGAGCGCGCGACCAGTCCACGTGCTCGGTTGGCAGGATTCCGCCAACGGCATCGTTCTCCACCTCTGCGGCAGCCGAGCCTTGCATTACATCCGACGAAACACGTAGCTGCGGCAGTCCGCAACTGGCGCAAAAGGCAGGCGTTGCGCCTTCCAGTGGTTGCAACGGAGCGCCGCAGCGTGGACAACTTTCATACATGCTGCTGTCAGGCTAACGCATCTGCAAGCCACTTGTACGCCACCGGCTACGGCGCAGTTTTATCGTCTCCACGCGGCAGTTCCAGCGACACCAGGCCAAACCGTGTTCCTGCGTCCTGTGTCTCGTAGGACACGATGTGCTGGCGCGAGGCGGAACCAGCCTTCAGCTCCGTTGCATCGTCGTCACCTTGATGGCGTTCGCCGGTATGCACGTGGTTATCGTCAGAGCAGGTGAGCCCAAGGCCAGTCCGTTCCGGCTTGCCAACGGGCTGGTGGTGCCTGCACTCAATTACATCGCTGTACTGTGCAAGCGCTTTTCGATAGAAGTCACGCACCTGGTCCGGGCTGTCAGCGGTGGTAAATCCCATCGCCACAACGCGCAGATGAAAGACGCCGAAGTTCATGTCGACGTCCGCGGAAGCGTTGTCGCCTTTCTTCTGCTCCGCCACCGCTCCCGGGTACAGCGGCAAACCCAGCTTCTTCTGCACGGCACCGCTGTCCGTCTTGACCGACAGACCGCCCAGCGGCGTAGACACCGCGACATCCTTGTCGCCATGATCACCAGTTTTGCTGTGTACCATGCAGCCGGTTAACGGCAGCAGAATGATTGCGCCCAGGGCGGCGGTGCAGAAATGTTGCTTCATACGCTTGCCTCCAGCCATGACAGTTGGCTGTCCGGAGGATACGGCGGCGCTCCGTCATCTGTTCCAAGGTGGGACATAATCCTGATCCAGAGAGCTTATTGACACGACAAATGCATTGACAATGGTGCATTCACAGCCCAATATGTTGGGTAGCAGGCTGAGTTGTGCCCCACTTGTGGCGTTGACGAAGTAGATACATAGTTCTCAGGGAGAGAAGACCTCCAGGCAAAGTCGACACCACAAGGCAGGTCCACAAGGCTTGCTGTTCCTGTCTATGAGCGAGGCCCCGCAGGTTGCGGGGCCCTTTTTTGGCCCGGAGCGAACATCTTTATGCCTCTGTTTTCATCGGCTCAGAGCCCCTTGGGCTACGATGATGGGGCGCAAGCGCAAACCTCTGAAGCGGACGGAGCCGGTGTGGCGCAAAGCGAGACTGGCCGTACATCAAAGCAGGGCAAGCCGGTGCCAGACATCCCGGACAAGCTGTACTTCCGTATTGGCGAGGTCGCACGCCTCCTGGAAGTCCCGACCCACGTATTGCGGTTTTGGGAAACGGAATTTCCTAAGTTGAAGCCGAACAAGGGAGGCACCGGGCAGCGGTTATACCGTCGGCGCGATGTGGAGACGCTGCTGGAGATCCGCCGCCTGCTGTACGACCAGGGCTACACTATTCCCGGTGCACGCCAGCTTTTGAAAGACCACGTGCAGCCGGCGAATGCAGAGATGCCTGATATCGCACCGCCAGAAATGCGGTCCAGCACGGAAGCGGCAAACGATCGGCAGACTGCCGCTGAAGCACCCGCCGTCAACGACGATGACGAACTTGCGGGTACTCCTGCCGAACCGACCGATGCCATTACCGTGCTGCTGAACCTTCAGACCGAGTTGCGCGAAATCGCCGACCTGCTCGCACAGCCGTCTGCTGGACTGTCGCTGGGCAATGCAGTGCACCGGGACCTGCACACGACCAACCGGAAGCGTCATGCGGCGGGCCTTCTGCCGACGCTGTTTGCCCCGCCCGGGAACAAGGACGATCCGGAGCAGTAGACAGTCAGGCCGACCGCGACGACGCACGGGCACCTGTCAGTTGGGGGCATTTGCACCGGCGGGCTAGGACACCTCTGTTGGCCTGTCGTACACCGATTGCCCAACGCCGGGCCCGGTACGACCCTCCACCTGGAAGTGAGTCGCTAAAATAAGGGGCATTGTCTACCTCAAACAGTAGCGGTTTTATGGACCGGCTCCGTCCCGGCAGGGCGCAGTCCGTGTACTCCGCGTCACTGTTGCTTATGGTGTCTGCCCTGCTTTCGGGTTTGCTGGGCCTGGTCCGCAACAAGCTGATTGCTCAGATCTTCGGTGCGGGACCGGCGGTCGATGCCTACAACGCCGCCTTTGAACTGCCCGACGTCATCTACTACCTGCTGATCGGCGGCGTCGCTTCGACCACCTTCGTCAAGCTGCTTTCAACCTACGAAAGCAACGGCACGCTGGAAGAGGGCGACCGGGCGCTGTCGAATATTTTGAATGTCGTTGGCGTGGGCCTGCTGATTGCGATTGCCGCGGGTGAGTTACTGGCTCCCCTGTACGTGCACTACAAGTTCCACGACTTCCACGGATCGCCGCAGACAGCTGCCATGTGCGTGTACATGACGCGCATCCTGCTGCCAAACCAGCTTCTTCTGCTTGCAGGTGGCGTCTTTGGGTCGCGGCTTCTGCTGCGCAAAATCTTCATCTACCAGGCGATGCAGCCGCTGCTTTACAACGGCGGCATCATTGCCGGTGCGTTGGTGTTTGGCCGGTGGCTTGGCATCTACTCCCTTGCAGTGGGCGCGGCTGGTGGTGCGCTGTTTGGCTTCTTCCTCATCAATTACGTGGGCGCGCGCCGCATCGGCATGCGCTGGACGCCCACCTTTGACCTGCGGCATCCTACCCTACGCGAGTGGCTGCGCCTCAGTCTGCCCCTGATCCTGGGGCAGTCCATCGTGACGCTGGACCCGATCATCCGCAGCTACTTTGCCGCGAACATCACGGGTGGCATTTCGCTGATGAAGTACTCGCGCGACCTGTTTGCAGCTCCCATGGGCATTGTTGGACCGGCGGCAGGGCTTGCCTCGTTGCCATTTTTCGCGTCGTTGTGGTCCGGTGGCGACATCGCCCGGTTCAGTACGGCGGTGAATCGGTCTGTCTCGCGGCTGCTCGCTGTGAGCCTGCTACTGACCAGTTGGATGGTGGCGCTCGCCGGACCGATTATCAACGTGGCGCTGAGCGGGGGGCGTTTCCGCGGGCATGACGCCACCGGCGCCGTGCAGTTGTTCATCCTGTTTTGCCTATCGCTGGTGTTCTGGACCTCGCAGAACCTGTACGCCAGGGCGTTCTACGCGGCAGGTAACACGCTAACTCCGATGCTCTCTGGCACCGTCGTCACGGTGCTTTCGCTGCCGGTGTATGCCCTACTGTTCCGTGGCTACGGAATTGCAGGCCTGGTGGTCGCGTCAGACATCGCCATTGCCGCGCACATGCTGGCGCTGGCCGTGCTGCTGCATCGCAAACGCATGGTCAGCGTGGCAGAACTGGAATGGCCAGAGCTTGGCAGAGCGCTTCTGGCGGCGGCGGCAAGCGGGATCGGCATTGTTCTGATCCTGCGCGTTCTGCCGCTGGGTGTGACCCATTTCGATAACGTGTTGCGCCTGCTGCTTGGCTCGGCCATCGGGCTTGCAATCGCACTTGGGGTACTGATCGCTACCGGCTCCGCGCTGCCTCGCGCTGTTCTGCGCAAGGGGAACGCATCACGATGACGTACTTCCTGCAGTCGCAGCGGCTTGGATTCCGGCACTGGAACGCCGAGGACCTGCCACTGGCGCTGGCACTGTGGACTGACCCGGACGTGATGGGCCACATGGGCGGAGCCATGTCGGTAGAAGCTGCTGCGGACCGACTGGCGCTGGAAGTAGACCGGCAGCAGACCTTAGGCTTCCAATACTGGCCCATGTTTTCGTTGCAGGACGGCACGTTCGCCGGATGCTCGGGTCTGCGGCCATTCCACGAGCAGGTAGATGTGCTGGAGATTGGCGTCCACCTAACGCGAGCGTTCTGGAGCGGACGCCTGGGCGAAGAGGCTGCCCGGGCGGTCATCGACTACGCATGGCAGCATACGAAGGCCCACGCCCTGGTGGCAGGGCATGGGCCGAATAACGTGCATTCAAATGCTTTGGTGCAGCGCCTGGGCTTCCAATACACCCACTACGAACCTTGGGGACCACACGCGACCATGCACCCGTACTACCGGCTGGAGCGGCCTTAGGCGAAAGGCAAGCTACTTCGCGTCGTTGTATTCCTCAAGCCAGGCCATCTGGATGCCTTCGAGGATGCCCTCGTTCGACTTTGCCGGATCGCCGGTAAAGCCGGGGATCTCTGTTACCAGCTTGTGCAGATCCGTAAACCGAACGGTCAGCGGGTCCAGTTCCGGGTGCAGTTCCTGCAGTTGAATTCCGATCTCTTCCGAGTCAGTCCACTCAATCTCACGCGGCATGGCTATTCCTTTCCACCGGCAAGCACGGCGGCGGGCTTGCCTTCCTGCACGTAGTTGCGGTTCCACGCGGGAATTTCGACCAGGTACGTGCCCGGCTTGGTGATCACGGCCTGGCAGCCCAGGCGCGAGTTCGTCTGCGGCCCGGCGGCCAGGTCGATACGGTCGAGCTCGTCGTCTTCCGGATCGTTCAGGCCGGGTTCGCCCGCCTTAATGTACACATGGCACGTGGTACAGGCGCAAACGCCGCCGCAGGCATGGTCCATGAAGATGCCGTAGTTCTCGGCAACATCCAGCAGGCTCATGGGCTGGCCATGGCCGTCGTACGGCATGGTGCCAAACGGAAACTCGACCGTCTTGTTTTCCGGCTGAAAGGTCACGCGGACGAGGTTCTCCGCGGGCGGCTGGGACAGGTCGACTTCGGGCAGATCGATGGTGTGCTCAGACATAAAGGTTTGCTCTGCAATCCATTCTATAGAAGCGCTTTTGACTGGCTGCGAGGCGGCTTCTTACGAGGCCTCTGCACTGTATTATTGCGAATGGAAGCGCATCTTGCACAGAGGTTCCATGCCCGCTGCAACCCGGCAGACCAAGCAGAAGCAGGCACTTCGTGATGCCTTTGTGGAGGCGGACCGCCCGCTATCGCCTGAAGAGGTGCTGCGCATGGCCAGGGAGAGCGTGCCCGGCATGAGCATCGCCACCGTGTACCGCAACGTCGGTTCGCTGGTCGAAGACAAGTGGCTGGCGATCGTGGAACTACCCGGAGCCGCACCACGGTACGAAGTTGCCGGTAAGCAGCATCACCACCACTTCCAATGCAACAGCTGCGAAAAGGTATACGAGCTAAGCGGCTGCGATCTGCCGATGGAGCCGTGCCTGCCCGGTGGTTTTCACGTGACCGGGCACGAACTGTTCCTGTACGGCACCTGCGCCGACTGCCGGTGACTCGGTTGACTTTTACCAGTATGCAGCCCTCCTTTCAATGACTTGCTGAACAGGTTCATTCGTCATCCTGAGCGGAACGCAGTGGAGTCGAAGGATCTGCTTCCTGCCTGGGGCTGTGCTGCTGGTGAGAGAAAGAAGATCCTTCAACCTACGCACTTCGTGCTCCGCTCAGGATGACGATAGGATGTTCACAAAGCTTCCCAATCCAGTCACCTGAAACAGCTCGGCACAAGCCGTAGCAGTTCGCGTTCGTTCGAGAAGGGTTCATCGATGTATTTTCGTTCTTCTGCTGCACGCTTCTGCTGCGCTGCCTCCGTCCTGTTCTCACTGGTGCATGGCAGCAGTTTGGTTGCGCAAACGCCCGCCGCAAACGCCTACGACCCGCGCGTAACCTTTGCGCCGCTGACCCTGCCCAGTCCCGTAAACGCATATCGCAGCAGCAACGGCGCACCCGGCCCGGCCTTTTGGCAGAACGAAGCCAGCTACGAGATGCACGCCGCGCTGCATACGACGGAAAAGCAGCTAAGCAACGACGAGACCATCACCTACACCAACAACAGCCCGGACGTGCTGCCAAGCCTGTGGGTGCAGCTGGACCAGAACATTTACAAGAAGGACTCGCGTTCGCACATTGCCAGCGGCGGCGGCCGTCAGCGTCGTCGTCCCGGGGCCGATCCAAATGCTGCGCCACCTGTAACTACGACGGACGGTTTTGTTTTCGACTCCGTTGAGATTGAAGCGGGCAAGCAAACGTCGAAAGCGGACTACATCGTGGACGACACACGCATGCAGATTCGATTGGCTGAGCCGCTGCGCGCGCATGGCGGCCAGCTGAAGATTCACATCAAGTACCACTACACGGTTCCCGGCGTGTGGGGCGGCCGCACGTCGTGGGGCATGTCGAAGCAGGGTGAGATCTACGACATGGCGCAGTGGTATCCGCGCATGGCCGTGTATGACGACCTGCGCGGATGGGACACGCTGCCCTACATCGGCAGCGAGTTCTACCTGGAATACGGCCACTTCGACTATTTCCTGACCGTGCCGTCGAACATGATCGTCGCCGGTTCCGGCGAACTGGTGAACCCGAAGGACGTCCTCACAAAGGCTCAGATCGAGCGGCTCGACCTGGCGCGCAAAAGCGATGCCACGGTCTACATCCGCAAGCCGGATGAAGTTATGAGCCCTGCCTCGCGCCCGAAGCAGGACGGCACGTTGACTTGGCACTTTCACATGGATCACACGCGCGATGTGGCTTGGACAGCATCGCCCGTCTTCGTTTGGGATGCCGCGCGCATGAACCTGCCCGACGGCAAAACGTCGCTGGCCATGAGCGTGTACCCGCCGGAGAGTGTAGGCCCCAACAAGTGGGACAAGTCGACCGAGTACGTGAAGAACTCCGTCGAAAACTTCTCGAAGCACTGGTACCCGTACGAGTGGCCGACGGCGATCTCCGTTGCAGGGTTTAGCACTGGCATGGAGTACCCGGGCATGGTCTTCGACGGCATTGACGACAAGGATGCGTTTTTGTTCTGGGTGACCGCGCACGAGATTGGTCACGACTGGTTCCCCATGATCGTTGGCTCCAATGAGACACGTCATGCGTTCATGGATGAAGGGTTCAATACCTTCATCGACATTGAAGAATCGGAACTGTACGCGGGTGGCAAGTACGGTCCCAAGCGTGACGCCGAATACTCTCAAGGAGGCGAACCCGCCGACACTATCCTGAAGGTGCTTGACAATCCCAATGCCGGCACCCTGATGATGCCTGCGGACACGCTGGGCGCGGTTCGTCACGAAGTCAGTTACTTCAAGGGCGCGTACGGCCTGGTGTTGCTGCGCGATTCCATCCTGGGGCCGGAGCGGTTCGACTACGCCTTCAAGAAGTACATCCGCAACTGGGCGTACAAGCACCCCTCGCCGTCGGACTTCTTCCGCACCATGAGCAGCGAAGCCGGTGAAGACCTGAGCTGGTTCTGGAATGGCTGGTATCTCAACAACTGGAAGTACGACGTCTCTGTCGACAAGGTCGAGGGCAGCACCGTAACTCTTAGCAACCACGGCCAACTCGTTCTACCCACGCCTGTCGAGATCGTCTTTACCGACGGCACAAAGCAGCGTGTGACCCTGCCAGTCGAAACGTGGCTGGCCAAGGGTACCTACACCTGGACCCTCGAGAATAAGGCGCCCATTGCCTCCGTCACAGTGGATCCAGACCACAAGCTGCCGGATGATAACCGCGGCAATAATCAGAAGCACTCCTGAAGCTGGGTGACGCAACGGTAAAGCAGAGTGGCGGAATTGCTGGCTACTCTGCTTCACGGCATGGCACTTGTGGCTTATTCGTGGTCGACTGCACGGCGGCGAAAAGGCCGTGACATCAGGCTGCGATGGGCAGCGTGAATGAGAAAACCGAGCCCGAGCCCACCTGGCTGGTCACAGAAATACTGCCGTCATGCGCCTCAACAATGGCCCTGCTGATAGCCAGGCCCATGCCAGTTCCAGCGATGTGTTGCTTGCGATTTCGGGCGCGGTAAAAGCGCTCGAAGACGAGCTCCTGCTCCATGGGATCGATACCAACGCCACGGTCTGCCACGCTGAACGAGATCATGGTGCCTTCTGTCTGTGCGGACATAAAGATCGGCGACCCTGCCGCTGAATATTTGGCTGCGTTCTCCAGCAGGTTGCAAAGCACTTTCTCGATGAACTCCGCATCGGCCCAGACCCTGGGCAGGTGCGGGCCGGAGATGGTCACCGGGTGGTCGGGGTACGCCGCACCACAGATGCGCCTGGCCTCCTGCAGCAGACCATCCACTTCCACGGCACCAAACGTCATGTGCACCTGTTGCGAATCGAGCCTGCCCATCTCCGTGGCTCGCTCCACCAGCAGGTTCAGGCGATCGCTTTCTTCATCCACCAGGTCAATCAACTCGTTTCGCATTTCGACCGGCAGTTCACGGTTGGCTCGCAGAGCAGACGCGGCACCCTTGATCGACGTGAGCGGCGTCCGCAGTTCGTGCGTAATGGAATCGACAATCAGGGTGCGCAGGCGCTCGCTTTCCTTGTTGGCTTCTCCCTTGGCAAGGTCTTCCAGCGCCTGTGCCCTGTCCAGCGAAATGGACACGAGACCGCCAATGGTTTGCAGGCTTTCCTTGGAAACCTTGACGCCGGTCATACAGAGCAGCCCGCGGGGTCGAACGCCTGCCATGATCGGAATGCGAACTTCGCCCGTGGGATCTACATCCGGGTCCCTCAGCGAAAGTGCAACCTGGCGCAGGTGCGGTACTTCCGCTGTCAACAAGGCTGCTCCCTGCTGAAAAATCTTGTCGCCGTCCAGTAGGTACAGCGTCACGCCCGAGGCGTTTGTGACACGCGAGATAAGTACCGGCAAAGAGGCGAGCAGGTTGGCAACATTGTCCAGCTGGAGCAGTTCCCTTCCAAGCTGAAACGAAAGTTCTACCTCGCGTTGCCGCGCCCGGGCCTGGTCTGCCTCGTCACGCGCCCGTTGCGAAAGCCTGCTGCCAATCACAGCGGTGACGAGAAAAACAAACAGCGCCAACCAGTTCTCAGAGTCTGCAATCGTGATGCGGCCCAGCGGCGGTAGAAAGAAGAAGTTATAAGCCACGGTGGCCGCCAGCGCGGTCACCACGGCATATCGCAGGCTCCAATTGGCTGCCAGCACCAGGATCAACAGCAACAGCGTAAGTGCGACCGTCGTCTGGTTCACGTGGAGCCAGCGGCTGTATACGAGTACAATTCCGGCGAGAGCCGCCGCCGCGACCATCCATCGAAAGATCATGACCAGGCGTTGCGAACTCATGGGGTGAATTGTAAGTCTATGCAGACTGACCGTAAAACTCCGGAAGACTGGCTCTCCACGAGCGAAGCCGAAACTGAAAAGCAAAAGGGTAGATTCAAAATCTTCCTGGGGTATGCGCCCGGCGTTGGAAAAACCTACAGCATGCTGAGCGAAGGCATTCGCCGGCAGCAGCGCGATGAAGACGTCGTCGTGGGCGTGGTGGAAACCCATGGCAGGGCGGGCACGGCCGAGGTCAGCAAGAACCTGGAACAGTTGCCCCGGAAACAGATCGAGTACCGTGGCACGATCTTTCAGGAAATGGACGTGGATGCAATCCTGGCCCGCGCGCCGCAGGTGGTGCTGGTGGATGAACTGGCCCATACCAACGTCGAAGGCAGCCGCCTTCACAAGCGTTATGAAGACGTTCTGCTGCTGCTTGAGAACAGGATTGACGTTCTTACCACGATCAACATTCAACACATCGAAAGCCTGACGACCCGCGTCCAGGCGCTGACCGGGGTTGTGGTGCGGGAGCAAGTGCCGGACTGGGTGCTGGATCGCGCGGACGAGATCGTCATTGCGGA
This sequence comes from Janthinobacterium lividum, assembly GCA_050954525.1. Lineage (GTDB taxonomy): Bacteria > Acidobacteriota > Terriglobia > Terriglobales > Acidobacteriaceae > Terriglobus. Next base: position 1,943 of record JBPBPZ010000171.1, on the reverse strand, counting down.
TCTGACCCCGGAAGCGCTGGTCACACGGATGCGCCGAGGCGACATCTATCCGCAGGAACGGATCGAACGCGCCCTGGCCAACTTCTTTCGCCGCGGCAACCTGATCGCGCTGCGCGAGATGGCCCTGCAGCGCGTGACCAAGTCTGTGGATCGCAACCTGGATGATTACGTCCGCCGTAAGCGCTTGGGTGCGCACTGGTCTGTGACGGAACGCATCGCGGTCTGCATCAGCTCCAATCCGCAGGCACGCGACCTGATCGCTCGTGGTGCTCGGCTTGCCGAAGGCATGGGTGGAGAGTTCTTTGTGCTGCACGTAAAAACCGACCGGGACGAAACCCCGGAGCGGCAGCAGACGCTGGATGCCAACGTTCAGTTTGCGACAAACTTGGGCGCCAAGATCGTTCAACTGTCAGGCAGCAGCGTAGCGTCCGCAACGGCGGCGTACGTGTGCGAACACCGCATCACCCAGGTCATTTTTGGCCGGTCTGCTCTTCACGGTGTGCGCAAGTACCTGTACCACTTCGCGATCCAGAAGTTTATGACGGAAGCCCCGCATGTCGATCTGCACATTGTGACCCAGGAGGAAGCGTGAGTCGGATACTGATCGTGGATGACGAACCGCAGATCGTTCGTATGCTGCGTATGGCCCTGATGAGCAGTGGCTACGAAGTTGTAAGCGCGTCCAACGGCATGGAGGCGTTTACTACTTTTGAGCAGAAGCAACCGGACCTGGTGATCACAGATTTGAGCATGCCGGTGATGGACGGACTGGCGCTAACGCAGGAAATTCGACGTGTGGCTTCCACTCCGGTCATTGTGCTGAGCGTGCGTGCCACTGAACCTGTCAAAGTGGACGCGCTGGATGCTGGCGCGGACGACTACGTGACCAAGCCCTTCAACATGCCCGAACTGCTTGCCAGGGTAAGAGCGCAACTGCGCCGGGAATCTTCCAGTCGGCTGCCCGAAGCCGGTCGCCACATCTCCGCAGGCGACTTTGAGCTTGATCCCGGAACCCACAGGGTCACCGTGCGTGGCGAAGATGTTCACCTGACACCGAAAGAGTTTTCCCTGCTGGAGGTGTTTCTGCAGCAGCCAGACCGGGTGCTTACCCATCGCAATCTGGGCCGCTCCGTCTGGGGAGCTGTAGAGGACGGGCAGGCTGACCGATTGCGTGTATTGATTGGCCAGCTGCGCAAAAAGATTGAAACCCCACAGAGTCATTACATCTACAGCGAACCATGGGTAGGCTATCGTCTGAGTCCTGCATCGGAACCTTCCTTATAACTTTTTGATGGCTTTCTTACGGACTTCATATGCCGATCCGCCTGTAATGGGCCTAGGTTCAGCGTATGAAGTTTCTCCTTGTCTCACTTCTCACGACCACCGTTACTGCGGCAATCCCATGTCCCGCGCAGTCCGTGCAGTCGCCTGCCCCCTCCCGTGCAGATGAAATTCGCGAGTTAAAGCTGGAACTGAAACGGATTTCGGCGCGTCTGGACGCGCTGGAGTCCGCTGATCCGGCCGCAACAGCTGCTGTTCCCTCTGCTACACCCGACCTCTCTTCCGCGTCTGCTCCGCAGAGCACTTTGAGCGGTGCACCCATTGCAACCGCAGAAGTTGCACCCGCGCAAAAGCCTGAAGATGCTCCCGTGTTGAGCTTCCTTCAGGGCACGACTGTCGGCTTTGGCTTGGATGGGTATTACGGTTACAACTTCAACCAGCCGGTCGGCCGCGTGAACCTGCTGCGGGTGTACGACGTTAGCAGCAACAGCTTCAGCATCAACCAGGCAAGCTTTATCGTCGAGCACCTTCCTACACCAACTGAGCGTTTTGGTGGGCGTCTGGATTTTCAGTACGGCCAGGCCACGGAAACGCTGCAGGGATCCTCCGCAAACGAACAGCGGCCACAGGTGTACCGCAACCTCTTCCAGGCGTACGGCAGC